>JAJPHY010000167.1 GCA_021325015.1 Actinomycetota bacterium
CAAGCAGGGAGCGTTCGAGGGCGGCCCGTCCGAGCTCCCGGGTAGGCCGCACGAGGGCTTCGGCCCCGGGACCCGCGAGGGTCCAGACAGATGGTCGCCGCCGGCCCGCGAAGGCCGGCACAGAATCCGGCTTACAGGCCGGCTCCTCCCACTCCGGCTCTCGCCGTCTCGAGTCCGGGGGCCGCCGGCTGCACGATGCCACCCGGGCACGGGTCGCGAACGCCCTCACTAGTCTGTGACGGACTAGTTGCGGGCGAGCGTCGGCGACGCGGCCAGCGCGCGGCGGAGCTGCCTGCCGGCGTGGTACGAGCTCCGCACGAGCGGCCCGGCCTCGACGTGCGCGATGCCGAGCGACTCGCCCTCGCGGGCGTGCTCGGCGAACTCCTCCGGGGTGACCCACCGGTCGACCGGCAGGTGGAGCTGCGTGGGCTGCAGGTACTGACCGATCGTCACGAGGTCGCAGCCGACCTCGGCGAGGTCGCGGAGCGCGTCGCTCACCTCCTCGCGTCGCTCGCCCATGCCGAGGATCAGGTTGGACTTGGTGATCTGCCCGGCGCGCAGGCGCTTGGCGAGTCGGAGCACCTCGAGCGATCGGTCGTAGCCGAACGCGGGTCGGATGCGCGGATGGAGGCGGCGGACCGTCTCGAGGTTGTGGGCGAACACGTCCGGCTCGGCCTCGATCACGGTGGCGAGGTCGCGCTCGCCCCCCTTGAAGTCCGAGGGCAGGACCTCGACCCCACAGCCGGGCACGGCCTCGCGAATGGCGCGGATCGTCGCGGCCCAGATGCGGGCGCCGCCGTCGCCCAGGTCGTCGCGCGCGACGCCCGTGAGGACGACGTACCGGAGCCCCATGGCGCGGACCGCCTCGGCGATCCGCTCGGGCTCGCCCTCGTCCACCGGGTCGGGCCGGGCCGTCATCACGTCGCACAACCCGCAGCGTCGGGTGCACCGATCCCCCAGGATCAGGAAGGTGGCCTCCCGCTCCTCCCAGCACTCGCCGATGTTCGGGCAGGAGGCCTCCTCGCAGACGGTGTGGAGCGAGAGTCCCCGCATGAGGTCCTTGAGCTCGGTGTAGTTGGGCCCGGACGGCAGCCTGACCTTCAGCCACGGCGGCTTGCGGGCGCCGGGGGCGTTCACGCCCGCGGAGGTCGTGGAGACGATCGGCAGGTACAGACGGCGCCCGCGCGGATTGTGGCCCTGCATTCCACCGAGTCTACGGGTTCGCCCGGATCAATATCGCGCGAGCTCGAGCATCCGCCCGTAGATGCGCTCCGCATCCGGCATGAACGCGTGCTCGAGCGTGGCCGCGAACCCCATCGCGGGCACGTCGGGACCGCCGATGCGCACGAGCGGCGCGTCGAGGTCGAACAGGCACTCCTCGGCGATCGTGGCCACGATCTCCGCCCCGGCGCCGTAGGTGCGGTTGTCCTCGTAGACCACCATCGCCTTGGCGGTCTTGCGCACCGAGGCGAGGATCGTGTCCATGTCGAGCGGCTGGATCGTGCGGACGTCGACGACCTCGGCGGACAGGCCGTGCTCCTGCTGGAGGCGCTCGGCGGCCTCAAGGCACAGGTGCAGCATCAGCCCGTAGGCGACGACGGTCAGGTCCTCTCCCTCCCGCTTGACCTCGGCCGTGCCGATGGGGACCGTGAACGGCTCGTCGGGCACCTCTCCCTTGACCAGGCGATAGGTCTTCTTGTGCTCCAGGAACAGCACCGGGTCGGGATCGTGGATGGCCGAGCGGAGCATCCCCGCGGCGTCGTAGGGCGTGGAGGGCACGACCACCTTCAGCCCCGGAACGTGGCCGTAGAACGCCTCGATCGACTGCGAGTGGTACAGGGCACCGTGGACGCCGCCGCCCCAGGGGGCGCGCACGACCATCGGCAGGTGGTAGTCGCCGTTGCTCCGGTAGCGCATGCGGGCCGCCTCGGAGACGAGCTGGTCGAACGCCGGGTGGATGAAGTCGGCGAACTCGATCTCCGCGACGGGCACCAGGCCGTGCAGGGCCATCCCGATCGCGACGCCGACGATCGCGGACTCGGCGAGCGGGGTGTCGATCACGCGCTCCTCGCCGAACTCCTCGAGGAAGCCCTGCGTGATGCGGAACACGCCGCCGCGCGCGCCGACGTCCTCGCCGAGCACGATCACCCGCTCGTCCGCCTTCATCTCGTCGTGGAGCGCGTCGTGGATCGCCGTGACGACGTTCTTCTCGGTCACGTCACGGCTCCGCGAACAGGTGGCGGGTGAGGGTGGACGGGTCGGGGTCGGGCGCGTTCCAGGCCTCGTCGATCTGCCGGTCGATCTCGTCCTTCAGCTCGGCCTGGACGGCCTGGAGACCGGGATCGTCGATCAGGCCGTGCTCCTTCAGGTAGCCGGCGAACCGGATCAGCGGGTCGTTGTGCCTGGCCCGCTCGACCTCCTCGCGCGTTCGATAGGTCCGGTCGTCGTCGTCGGACGTGTGGGGCTGGAACCGGTACGTCTTCGCCTCGATGAGGGTGGGACCCTCACCGGCGCGCGCGCGCTCCACGGCCTCCTTCATCACCCGGCAGCACGCGAGGACGTCGTTGCCGTCCATGATCACGCCGGGGAAGCCGTAGCCGGCCGCCCGGTCGGCCACGTTCTCCACGGCCATCTGCTTGGTCTGAGCGACCGAGATCGCGTAGTGGTTGTTCTCGCAGACGAAGACCACCGGAAGGCGGTGGATCCCGGCGAAGTTCAGACCCTCGTGCCAGTCGCCCTCGCTCGTCGCGCCCTCGCCGAACCAGCACGCGACGACCGCGTCCTCCTTGCGGTACTTCACGGCGTAGCCGATCCCGGCCGCGTGCGGGAGCTGCGTCCCGATCGGGGAGGAGTGGGAGATGATCGACAGCCGGCGGGAGCCCCAGTGGGAGGGCATCTGCCTCCCGCCCGAGGACGGGTCGTCGGCCTTCGCGAACAGACCGAGGAAGATGTCCTTCGGCGTCATGCCCGCGACGAGCACCACCGCCACGTCGCGGTAGTAGGGGAGCCAGATGTCGCGGCCCCGCTCGAGCGCCCAGGCCGTGCCGACCTGACAGCCCTCGTGTCCGGAGACCGGGACCACGAACGGGGCCTTGCCCTGCCGGTTCAAGCGGAAGGCGGCCTCGTCGCACAGGCGCGCCGTGACCATGGTCCGGTACATGGAGAGGAGGTCGTCCCCGGAGAGGCCCAGGGCCTCGTGTGAGGTGTCGCTCAGCCGAGTCGCCACATCGCCCTCCTCGGGTGGCGAGTCTAGCATCGGTGCAACCGATGATCGGGGCGGGCCGCGCTCCGGGCGCCGCCGGCCATCCCGGAGAGGTCGCCCTTGTCATAGGATACCCCCCTAGGGTATAGTGGGCCCCGGAAGGACCTCAGGAGGATCCCATGGCCGGATACTCGAGCGACAAGAAGGCGCTCCTGGACCGCCTGCGCAGGATCGAGGGCCAGATCCGAGGGCTCCAGCGCATGGTGGAGGAGGACCAGTACTGCATCGACATCCTGACCCAGGTGAACTCGGCGACGGCGGCACTGCGGGCCGTCGGGATGGGCCTGCTCGACGATCACGTTCGCCACTGCGTGAAGGAGAGCATCGAGCGGGGCACCGGCGACCAGAAGGTCGAGGAGCTGCTGGCTGCGGTCGCCCGGTTCGCCGGGAGGCCGGCATGAGCGCCACGATGGAGCACACCGCCGAGGCCGTCCGCGAGCTGCGCCTCGACGTGATCGGGATGACCTGTGGCTCGTGCGCGGCGCGCGTGGAGAAGACCCTCAACCGACAGCCCGGAGTCGAGGCCTCGGTGAACTTCGCGACCGGGGAGGCCGTCGTCCGCATCGCCGGGGAGGCACCTGCGTTCGAGGTGCTCCGCGAGGCCGTTCGGGCCCGCGGGTACGACCTGCGTCCGCATCGGGACGAGGCCGAGGAGGCCACCAGGCGCGAGCTCCGATCCTGGCTGGTCCGGCTGGCGGTCTCCTGGCCCCTCGGGCTGGCCACGATGGCGCTGTCCTTGCTGTTCATGGACCGCGACTGGGCGAGGTGGACGGCGTTCGCCCTCGCCACGCCCGTCCAGCTCTACGCGGGATGGCCGTTCCTGCGGGGGGCGGCGGTGCGCGCCCGCGCGCTGACGGCGAACATGGACACGCTGATCGCGGTCGGGACGCTCGCGGCATACGCGTACTCGATCTGGGCGCTGTTCGAGGGGGGCGACCTCTACTTCGACACGGCGGCCGTGATCATCGCGTTCCTGCTCCTGGGCAAGTACCTCGAGGCCCGGGCCCGGGGCCGCGCGTCGCAGGCCATCAAGCGGCTGCTCGAGCTCGGGGCCAAGGAAGCCCGGGTCGTCCGGGGCGACAAGGAGCTCCGCGTGCCGGTGGACGCCGTCAAACCCGGCTGGCTGCTCCGGGTGCTGCCCGGGGAGAAGATCCCGACCGACGGGCGCGTGGTCGCGGGGACGGCCGCGGTGGACGAGTCGATGCTCACCGGCGAGTCGGTCCCGGTTCAAAAGGGCCCCGGCGACGAGGTGGCCGGGGCGACCGTCGACACCGACGGGGTCCTGACGATCGAAGCCACCCGCGTCGGGGCCGACACCGCGCTGGCGCAGATCGTGCGGCTCGTGGCCGAGGCGCAGGGGTCGAAGGCCCCGATCCAGCGGCTCGCCGATCGGGTCGCCGGGATCTTCGTCCCGGTGGTGATGGCGATCGCGCTGGTCACGGCCGTCGGCTGGTACCTGGTCGACGGGACCGTTCGCTCGGCGCTCGTCCCCGCGGTGGCCGTGCTCATCATCGCCTGCCCGTGCGCGCTCGGGCTCGCGACGCCGGCGGCCATCATGGTCGGAACCGGTCGCGGGGCCCAGCTCGGGATCCTGATCCGCGGCGGCGAGGTGCTCGAGCGCTCCCGCCGAATCGACGTGGTCGTCTTCGACAAGACCGGGACGCTCACCGAGGGGCGGATGCGCCTGGTGGAGGTCGCCGGATGCGTGGAGACCCTGGAGCGCGCGGCCGCGGTCGAGGCCGGGAGCGAGCACCCGATCGCGCGCGCGGTCGTCGAGGGCGCCCGCGAGCGCGGGGTGCCGGTTCCGGCGGCGGCGGACTTCCGCTCGATCGCCGGCCGCGGCGCGCGGGCCACGATCGACGGGGTGGAGGTCCTCGTGGGGCGCAGGTCGTTCCTCGAGGCCGAGGGACTTCGGGTCCCGCCCTCGCTCGAGCGGTACGCGGCCGAGTTCGAGTCGCGTGGACTGAGCGTTTCGTGGGTGGGGTGGGGCGGTGTCGTCGCCGGCGTGGTCGCCGTGGCGGACACGCTGAAGCCCGACGCCCGCTCCGTGGTCGACGCGCTGCACGCGCTCGGCATCGAGGTGGCGATGATCACCGGCGACAACCGCACGACCGCTGAGGCAATCGCGGCCGAGGCGCACATCGACCGGGTTCTCGCGGACATTCACCCGGAGGCCAAGGTCGAGGAGATCCGCCGGCTGCAGGCCGAGGGCAAGGTCGTCGCGATGGTCGGTGACGGGATCAACGACGGGCCGGCGCTTGCCCAGGCCGACCTCGGGATCGCGATCGGCACGGGGACCGACGTGGCGATCGAGGCCTCCGACATCACCTTGATGAAGGGGGACCTCACCGGCGTCCTCGCGGCGATCCGTCTGTCCAGGCGCACGTTCCGGACGATCGCGGAGAACCTGTTCTGGGCGTTCGGCTACAACGCGGCGGCGATCCCGCTCGCAGCGTTCGGCCTTCTCAGCCCGATCATCGCCGGCGCGGCGATGGCGATGTCGTCGGTCTCGGTGCTCGCCAACTCGCTGCGCCTCAAGCGGTTCGCACTCGACCCGGTACCCTGAGAGGAGTGGAGGAGATGGAGCAAACGGTGGAACAGCGCGCGGTCGTGATCGAGGTCACCGATGCGGACTTCGCCGAGAAGGTGGTGGAGGAGTCCAAGACCCGTCCGGTAGTGGTCGACCTGTGGGCCTCGTGGTGCGGGCCGTGCCGCACGCTCGGGCCGATCCTGGAGCGGGTCGCCGAGCAGCGCGGCGGGGAGTTCCTCCTCGCCAAGCTCGATGTGGACGCCAACCCCTACACGGCCGGCCAGTTCGGCGTGCAGAGCATCCCGACCGTGATCGCCTTTCGCGACGGACGCCCGGTCGACGGGTTCATCGGGGCGATCCCGGAGCCGGTGGTGAACGAGTTCATCGACCGGATCCTGCCGAGCGAGGCCGACCTGGCCGCCCGGGAGGCCATGCAGGAGGAGGCCGAGGGTGACGTCGCCGACGCCGAGCGGCGGTACCGCGAGGCGCTGGAGTCCGACCCGGGCAACCGGGCCGCGCGGCTCGGGCTCGGTCGGATCCTCGCGGAGCGGGGCGACCTGGACGAGGCGCGGCAGACGCTCATGCCGCTCCTTCCCGACGCCGAGGCCGAACGGCTGCTCGCCGGCATCGAGGTCTCCTCGTGGGCGAACCTGACGGAGCCCGGCACGCTGGCCTCGGCCAAGCGACTCGCGGCGCAGGGGAAGTGGCGGGAGGCGCTCGACGGCATGCTCGGGGCGCTCCGCGACGACGACGAGGCCCGGAGGGCGATGCTCGACGTCTTCGCGGTCCTGGGCGACGACGACCCGCTCGTTCCTGAGTACCGGCGCCGGCTGGCCAACGCGCTGTTCTGATGGCCGACGTCCACGAGCGGCTCCGCGAGTGGTGGGACCGCGACTCCCACACGTACGACCGGGCCCGCTCGCACGCGGTCTCCGATCCCGTCGAGGCGGCCGCTTGGCGGTCCGCCCTGCGCGCGGCGCTGCCGCCCCCGGGCGCGAGGGTGCTCGACGTGGGGGCGGGCACGGGGGCGCTCAGTTTGCTCGCGGCCGAGCTCGGCTACCGGGCGACCGCGCTCGACCTCTCCCCGGGGATGCTGGCTCGAGCGGAGCGGAAGGCGAAGGAGCGAGGGCTCGAGATCGAGTTCGTGGTGGGCTCGGCGACGGCGCCTCCGCCCGGTCCGTTCGACGCCGTCATGGAGCGCCACGTGCTGTGGACGCTCCCGGACCCCGAGCGCGCGCTCCGCGCCTGGCGCTCGGTCGCTCCGGGGGGCCGGCTGGTCCTGCTCGAGGGCGTCTGGGGTGAGCGCCGCCTGCTGCGCCGGGCACGGGACGCCGCCGCGGAGGCGATCCGCCGCCTGGCCCGAACGCCTCCGGACCACCACGCCCCCTACCCCGAGGACGTGCTCGCCGAGCTCCCGCTGGCGCGGCTGCCGTCGCCGGCTCCCCTCGTCGAGGCGGTCTACCGGGCCGGCTGGCGCGCGGTGCGCATCCGACGTCTCCTCGACGTCGAGTGGGCGGCGCGGCTGCACGAGCCTGCGGTGCTTGGCTGGCTCGAGCACCGTCCCCGGTACGCGCTCGTCGCCGACGCCTGAGGTCTCAGGGTAGCAGGGCGGCGGTGGGAAGGAAGCGATCGGCCTCGTCGGCTCGGGGCTGGAGCGTGAGGCCGAAGACCCGCTCGAAGTGCCGCAGGATCGGCACCGTGGCCTGGGCGACCGTCACCTCGCGGCCGGCGAGACCGCTGAGGGAGGCGACCCCCTCGTTCGCGAGGCCGCACGGGACGATCGCGTCGAACCACGAGAGGTCCGTCGTGCAGTTGAGCGCGAACCCGTGCAGGGTCACCCTGGCGCGGAGCAGCCGAACGCCGATCGCGCACACCTTGCGGTCGCCCGACCAGACGCCGGTCTGGACGCCGCTGCGGTGGAGCTCCACGCCGAGGTCGGCCGCGGCCCGGATCACGACCTCCTCGAGCCCGCGGACGTAGCCGAGGGCGTCGGGCTTGTGCCCGAGGTCGAGGATGGGGTAGCCGACGAGCTGTCCGGGGCCGTGGAACGTGAGCGAGCCTCCCCGGTCGATGAACCGGAGCTCCGCCCCGGCCGCGCGGATGCGGTCCTCGGTCCATACGATGTGCTCGGGCCTCCACCGGCGGCCGGCCGTGTAGACGGGCGGATGCTCGAGCAGGATCAGCGTGTCCGGCACCTCGTCGGCGAGCCGTCGCTCGGCGAGCGCGTGCATGGCCTCGTTGGCCCGGTCGTAGGGGACCGGGCCGGGCGGGCGAACGAGCCAGCCCTCACCGGTCACGGTCCTACAGCCCGAGGTCCTCGGCGAAGTCCCACGTCTCGAGGTTCTGCTTGATGCGGACCAGGAACTGCGTAGCGAGCGCCCCGTCGATCACGCGGTGGTCCCACGAGAGCGACAGGTACACGCGGTGCCGGATCGCGATCGCGTCGTCGATCACGACGGGTCGCTTCTCCACGGTGTCGAACGCCAGGATCGCGGTCTCCGGCTGGTTGATGATCGGCACGGAGATCAGCGAGCCGAACGGCCCGGGGTTGGTGATCGTGAACGTGCCGCCGTGGACCTCGTCCGGCGTGAGCCGCTTCGCGCGGGCGCGGACCGCCACGTCGTTGATCGCACGCGCGAGCCCCACCAGGTTCATCGAGTCGGCGCCCTTCACGTTCGGGACGATGAGGCCCTCCTCGTAGGAGACGGCGATCCCGAGGTTCACGTAGCGTTTGATCACAATCTCCTCGCCGCGCATCTCGGCGTTCACCATCGGGAAGGCGAGCAGCGCGTCGCACACGGCCCGGGCGACGAACGGGAGGTAGGTCAGGTTGAACCCCTCGCGGGCGCGGAAGGCCTCCTTCGCCCGCTCGCGCAGGCGGGCGACGTTCTCCATGTCGACCTCGACGGCGTTCCACGCTCGGGCGGAGACCTGGAGGCTCCTCGTCATGTGCTCTGCGATGAGCCTTCGGATGTGCGAGACCGGAACGACCTCCTCGCGCGGGCCCGCGACGGCCGGCGCCGGAGCGGCCGGCTGCGGCGCCGGCGCGGCAGGCGGCACGGGCGCCGGTTGCGGCGCCGTCGCGGCAGGCTGCGGGACCGCGGCGGCCGGGGGGGGTGCGGGGGGTGCGGGGGGTGCGGGCGGTGCCGCCTGACGTGCGGCCGCGTAGGCGAGCACGTCGTTCTTGGTGATCCGGCCCCCGGTCCCCGTTCCGACGACTTGCGACAGGTCGACCCCGTGCTCCTCCGCGAGCCGGCGGACGAGCGGGGACAGGATCTGCGACCTCGGCCCGCGATCCGGCAAGCCACCCGGCCGGGGGGCCGATGTCGCGGCCGGGGTCGGGGTCATCGGGGCGGGCGCGGGGGCCGGCGCGGACTCGGGCCCTGCGCCTCCGGCGCCCGCCGAGGCGGCCGTGTCGGCGGGAGCGCCGGCCGCAGCGACCTGCGCGGCGCCCGAGGGGGCGACCGCCTCCCCCGTCTGACCGCCCGCTCCCACCTCCTCCACCTCGGCAAGAGGGGTCTTGACGGCCACCGTGTGGCCCTCCGGGACGAGGATCTTGGTGAGCACGCCGGCCGCCGGGGACGGGACCTCCGTGTCGACCTTGTCGGTCGAGATCTCGAGCAGGGGCTCGTCGAGGGCGACCGTCTCCCCCTCGCGCTTCAGCCACCTGAGGATCGTTCCCTCGACGACGGTCTCGCCGAGCTGGGGCATGGTCACGGTGGTCATGGGTGGGCCCTCCTGGTCACCACGCAGCGAGCTTCTCGACGGCGGCCTCGATGTCGGCGACCTGAGGGAGGTAGGCGTCCTCGAGGACCGGGGAGAACGGGACCGGCACGTTGGGTGGGGCGAGGCGGACCACCGGGGCGTCCAGGTGCTCGAACCCCTCCTCGGCGATCATCGCTCCGACCTCGGCGCCGACGCCGAGGAACCGGTGACTCTCGTACAGGACGAGCGCGCGGCTCGTCTTGGCCACCGAGCTCAGGATCGTGTCCTTGTCGAGCGGCGTGATCGTGCGCAGGTCGACGACCTCCGCCGAGATCCCCTTCTGCTCGAGGTCCTCGGCGGCCTCGAGCGCCTGATGCACCATCATGCCGTAGGTGACGATCGTCACGTCGGAGCCCTCGCGCTGGATCTTGGCGATCCCGATCGGGACGAGGAAGTCCGGGTCCTCCGAGACGGGCTCCTTGATCCTGCGGTAGATCCACTTGTGCTCGAGGAACACGCACGGGTTGTCGTCGCGGATGGCCGACTTCAGCAGGCCCTTCGCGTCCGACGGGAACGCGGGGCAGATCACCTTCAGGCCGGGGGTGTGGGCGAACCACGGCTCGGGGTTGAACGAGTGGAAGCTCGACGCGCGGACCCCACCGCCGGACGGCGCGCGCAGGACGACCGGGATCGGCACGCCGCTTCGGTAGTGGTACCGGGCGAGCGCGGTCGTGATCTCGTCGAACCCGGAGGACATGAAGTCGGCGTACTGGAACTCGGCGACCGGACGGAATCCCTCCATCGCGGCGCCGAGGGCGAGGCCGACGATCGTCTCCTCGGCGATCGGCGTGTCCATGACGCGCTCGGGGCCGAAGCGCTCGATGAAGCCCTCGGTGACCTTGAACGCCCCGCCGTAGACGCCGATGTCCTCGCCGAGCAGGAACACCCGCTCGTCGCGCTCCATCTCCTCCCACAGGGCCTCGGCGATCGCGACCAGGTAGGTGGCCTGCCCGTCCTCGGTCCGTTTGCCTCGCGGCTCGGCGCCGTGTCCGGCGGCCGCGGATTCGACCCCGGTCTGCGCCATCAGCCGGTCCCTCCCTCGCGCGAAGGCTCGCTGGCCCAGTAGCCGTCGTCGGTGAACAGCCCCTTGGTCACGTCCTCGGGGACCGGGAAGGGGGACGCCTGCGCGAAGCGGTAGCCCTCGTCGAACTCGTTCTCGACCCGCTCCTGAACCCGCTTGACCTCCTCCTCGTCAACGACGCCGCGTTCGATCAGGAGGCTCGCGAACCGGGCGACCGGGTCCTTCTCGCGCATGTACCGCTCGAGGAGCTCCTTCGGGACGTACTTGGCCGGATCGTGTCCGGCGTGACCGCGCCAGCGGAGCGAGACGCACTCGATCAGCGTCGGACCTCCGCCCTCCCGGGCGCGTTCGACCGCTTCGCGCGCCACCCGATAGACCTCGAGCACGTCCTGTGCGTCCACGCGCACGCCGGGCATGCCGTACGCGGCCGCGCGCTCGGCGATCGTCGGCACCCGGAACTCGAGCGGGTTGGGGGTCGAATACGCGTACTGGTTGTTGTTCACCACCCAGACCACCGGAAGCTGGTGGATGGCCGAGACGTTCAACGCCTCGTGCCACCTGCCGTTGGAGGTCGCGCCGTCACCGCAGATGCCCATCGCCACCCGGGCCTCGCCGCGTCGCTTGTACGCCAGCGCGGCCCCGCAGGCGACCGGATAGGCGATCGGCAGGTGCGACATGACGGTCCAGGTCCGGTGCCCGAACCAGTCGCCCACGTGGCTGTTGCCGTCGCGTCCCCGCGTGTACCCGTCGATCCGGCCCCAGTACTGCGCCATGACGCGCTTGAGGTCGAGGCCCTTGGTGAGCTGGGCGGACAGGTCCCGGTGGGTCGGGAACAGCGAGTCCTCGGGGCGGAGCGCGTAGGCGACCCCGACGTGCGTCCCCTCCTGGCCCCGACCGGAGTAGATCGCTCCCGGCAGGCGGCCCTGCCGGTACAGGGCCTCCATGCGCTCGTCGAAGTACCGGCAGAGCTTCAGCAGGTAGAGGAGCTCCTTGAGCTGGTCGTCGGAGAGGCCCACGCGCCAGTCGGCGCCGGGCGTCCTCGCGCGTTCGGGTGTGCTCGTGACCACGATGTCCCCCACCTACGTGTGCAACGGCTTTCCGACCAGGGCCAGATGCGCCTCGCCGATCGCCTCCGACAGGGTCGGGTGCGGGTGGATGAGAGCCGCCACCTCCTCCGGGAGCGCCTCCCAGTTGGTGATGAGCATGGCCTCGGCGACGAGGTCGGTCACGTGCGGTCCCACCATGTGCACGCCGAGCACCGGTCCGTTCCGATCGGCCACCAGCTTCACCACGCCGCTCTCGCCGACGATGTTCGCCTTGCCGATCCCCTGGAAGCTCAACTTCTCGGTCCTGATCTCGTGGCCCCGCTCCACGGCCTGCGCCTCGGTCAGGCCGACGGAGGCCACCTCGGGGGTGCAGTACGTGACGCGAGGGATACCCGCGTAGTCGATGTCGGGGACCGACCAACCGGCGATCCGCTCGGCGACGGCGATGCCCTCGGTGAAGGCCACGTGCGCGAGCTGCAGCGGCGTCGCGGCCACGTCCCCCACGGCCCAGACGTGCGGTGCGGTGGTGAGGAGCTGGCCGTCGACCTTCACGAAGCCCCGGTCGAGCTCCACGCCGACGTTCTCGAGCCCGAGCCCCTCGGTCACCGGCCCTCGCCCGACGGCCACGAGGCAGACGTCGGCCGTCACGGCCCTGGTCTCGCCCCCCGCCTCGAACACCACCCTCACACCCTCGGGGACCTCGTCGACGGCCTGGACCCTGGCGTCCGCGTGCGCCTGGATCCCGCGGCGGCGGAAGGCGCGCGCGAGCTCTCTGGACACGTCCTCGTCCTCAAGCGGCGCGATCCGCGGAAGGGCCTCGACCAGCGTGACCTCCGCCCCGAACGAGCGGTAGAGCGAGGCGAACTCCAGGCCGACCGCTCCGGCGCCGATCACGACCGCCGAGGCGGGCACGGTCGGGTACCAGAGCGCCTGGTCGCTCGTGATCACTCGCTCGCCGACCGACAGGCCGGGGAGGAGCTTCGGGGCGGATCCGGTGGCGATCACCACGTCGGCGGCGCTGAGCGTTCGCTCGCCGACCCGGACGGCCGGGCCGGGCGCGAGGCTCGCCGAGCCCTGGACGAGGTCGACCTTGCGGGCCTTGACCAGACCCGCGACGCCCGCGACGAGCTTGTCGACGACCCGCTGCTCGAAGGCTTTCACGGCCTCCCAGTCGAGCGCGCCGCTCGCCGTCACGCCCCACTCGCTCGAACGGTTCACGGTATCGAGCACGGCCGCCGACTGGAGCAGGGCCTTGGTGGGGATGCAGCCGCGGAGCAGACAGGTGCCGCCCAGGCGCTCGTCGCGTTCCACGAGGGCGACGCGCTTGCCGAGTTGAGCGGCTCGCAGGGCGCAGGAGTAACCTCCCGTCCCCGCTCCGATCACGACTACGTCATAGTCATCGGACATCCGAACGGCCATGTTACCGCCCTCCTCCGGTACGTAGGATGAACGCGTGACGCGCCGCACCCCGCTCGAGGCGGAGCACCGGGCGCTCGGGGCCAAGCTGGGGCCCTTCGCCGGCTGGACGATGCCGATCGAGTACGGCGGAACCCTGTCCGAGCACCGGGCCGTCCGTGAGCGGGTCGGCCTGTTCGACCTCACGCATCTCGGCAAGGTCGAGGTAACCGGCCCGGGGGCGCTCGACCTGCTCCAGCGGATCCTCACGAACGATCTCTCCAGGGTGCAGCCCGGACGGGCCAGGTACAACCTGGTGCTGAACGACGCCGGGGGGGTCGAGGAGGACCTGATCGTCTACCGCCTGGCCGACGAGCGATGGTTCGTCGTCCCGAACGCAGCGAACACCGACAAGGTGGTCGCGATGCTCCGCGAGCCCGGGCGCGCCGAGGTGGTGCACCACGACGACTGGTGCTTCCTGGGGGTCCAGGGCCCGCGGTCGCTCGAGGTCGTCGGAGCGCTGTTCCCGGAGTCCGCCGACCTCTCCTTCATGAGCTGCCTCGAGACGCGGTACGGCGGAGAGCGCCTGGTCCTCACGCGCTCCGGCTACACCGGAGAGCTGGGGTACGAGCTGTTCGCCCACGACTCGCTCGCCGGCGCGCTGTGGTCGGCCCTCATGGCGGCGGGCGAGCCGTTCCAGATCGAGCCGTGCGGCCTCGGCGCGCGCGACGTGCTCCGGCTCGAGATGGGGTATCCGCTCTACGGGCAGGACCTCCTGCCGGATCGAACCCCGCTCGAGGCGGGGCTCCGGTGGGCGGTGGCGTTCGAGAAGGGGGAGTTCCGGGGCCGCGAGGCGCTCGAGCGTCAGCTGCGGGAGGGGATCCCCAGCAGGCTGCGCGGGATCGTGATGGAGGACCGCCGCCACATCCCGCGGCCTCACTACCCCGTGTTCGCCGACGGATCAAAGGCCGGTAGCGTGACGAGCGGTTCGTTCTCGCCGCTGCGGCAGCGCGGGATCGCGCTCGCCTACCTCAGCCCGGCGGACGGCTTCGAGCCGGGACGGCCGGTCGAGGTGGACGTCCGCGGGCGCCGGGGCCCGGCCCGCATCGCCGCGCCGCCGTTCGTGGACCGGAGCCCGCGCTGAGGGTCAGACGCTGGCGGCCCGGATCAGCTCCGAGACGGACGCCCCCCCGAACCTCGTGCGCAGCAGGAGCTTGTCGAGGAGCGCGGGCGCCCGAGGCGAGTCCCGGAGCACCGCGACCACCACGTAGAGGCCGGAGCCGGGGATCCCGACCCGCCGCACCGGGCCGTAGCCCGGGGCCGCGACGAAGTAGGCCCAGCGTGTGGGCGTGTGATGAACGGTGCAGCGCCCCTCGCCGACCGCCACGTAGTCGCCCGGCGATCCCGCGAGGCCGCTGGCGAAGCTGGGACGGTGGTCGGCGAAGACCCGGCTTCGCGTGGCCCTGCACTCGGGCGAGTGCACGAGCAGGTCGAACGCCGGCCCGGTGGCCGCGAGGTAGTAGTAGTCGGAGGGAACCCCAACGCGGGTGCCGTCGATCCAGACCGCGGCCATGCCCTCCACGGGTCCCCGGGAGCGAGCCCAGTCGCCGAGGTCCGGCGAGGCGATGAACCCGCGCTCGGGACCGGAGGCGCCCCCGGCGAGCCTGGGCCGCCAGGCGTCGGGGATGAGCGCCCGCACGTCCCCCGCCGTGACCACGGTGAACGGGCTGGGGGACTCCCGGATCCGCAGGGGCTCGCCGGCGTGCGGCGCGGACTCGGCGGTCGCACCGCGACACCCCGCGGCGACCAGCGCGACGACCAGGTAGCCGATGAGCCTTCGCACCCGCCGATTCCCGGCGCGAGCATAGACCGGGTTGCGCCGTCTTGCCACCGGACTCCCACCCCTTCCGGATTCGACGCGCGCGCGAGTACAATCCCGCCACAACCGAATCAGGTTCCGCCTTCGAGGCGACCCCGGCCGGTGGTCCCGGCGGGGGTCGGAGCGGGGCGAAAGCTCCGCGAAGAGGGAAGCCGGTGCAAGTCCGGCACGGTCGCGCCACTGTGACCGGGGAGCGAACCCGACGCAACCACTGGGGGCAACCCTGGGAAGGGTCGGGGGAGCGGCGATCCGGAAGTCAGGAGACCTGCCCCGGAGGCGAGCGACGGTCGTCCTTCGCACGAAAGGAGACGCGCATGCGACCGCACCGAGCCGCGGTGGCCCTCATCCTCGCGCTCACGCTCGTGGGCTGTGCCGGAAGCTCCGCCACGAGGAGCGCTCCTCTCACCTCGTCGTCCGCCTCGGGAACGGCCTTTCCGCTCACGATGCGGGACGACGACGGCGTCTCGGTCACGCTCCAGGCCCCCCCGCGCCGGATCGTCACCTTCGCGCCCTCGGCGACCGAGATCGTGTTCGCCCTGGGGCTCGGCGACCGGCTGGTCGGCGTCTCGGGCCCCTACGACGACTACCCGCCGGCCGCGAAGCGGATCGAGGAGGTCGGCGGGGCGGGCGACTTCGGCGTCGACCCGAACATCGAGAAGGTGGTAGCCCTCCGGCCGGACCTGTTCCTCACGATCGAGGGCGGCGACCAGTGGAAGGCCAGGCTGCGCGCGCTCGGCGTCCCCGTGTTCACCATTAACTCGACGAGCTTGGAGGACACCTTTCACGACATCGAGACGGTCGGCCGCCTGACCGGAACCGAGGAGGCCGCCCGGGCGCTGGTCGCCCGTCTCCGAGCCCGCGACGAGGCCATCGAGGCGAAGGTGGCGGGCGAGCCCCCCGTCTCGTGCTTCTTCGAGGTGTACTACCCGCCCCTTACGACGGTGGGCCCGCACACCTTCATCGCCGATCTCCTCCGGCGGGCGGGCTGTCGCTCCGTGTCCGAGCACGCGAGGAGCGACTACCCGCAGTGGTCCGTCGACGACCTCGTTCGAGAGGCACCCGAGGTGTACTTGGTCTCGTCCGAGTCGGGGGCGAGCGCCTCGGCCGTGGCGCGCCGCCCCGGGTTCGACGCGATCGCGGCGATCGCCCGCGGGAACGTTCGGGTGATCGACTCGGACCTCGTGAGCCGCCCCGGCCCCCGGATCGTCGACGGCCTCCGCGCGCTGGCGCGCGCCCTCCATCCGGACGCGTTCGCATGAACCGCCGGTACCGGCGCACCCTGGCCGTGCTCGCCATGGTGCTGACGGCGTCGTTCCTGCTCGCCGTGGCGGTGGGCGCCGTGTGGATCTCGCCGTGGGCGACGGTTCGGCTGCTCGCCTGGAAGCTGCACCTCACGGCGCGTCCGCACGGCGTGCCGCGGTCGACGGAGGTGATTCTCTTCCAGCTCCGGCTGCCGCGGGTGGTGCTGGCCGGGGTGGTCGGGGCGGCGCTCGCGGCCTCCGGGGCGGTGTTCCAGGGCCTGTTCCGAAATCCCCTCGCCGACCCGGCCATCATCGGCGTCTCCTCGGGCGCCGCCCTCGGCGCCGTCGCCGTGATCGTGTTCCTGGGGTCGGGCGCGCTGGGAGCGTTCGGCGTCCCTCTCGCGGCGTTCGCGGGCGCGCTGCTGACCGCGCTCGTCGTCTACCGGCTCGCCCGGATCGGCCCCGCCGTCCACGTCGCGACCCTCCTCCTGGCCGGGATCGCCGTCGCCGCCGTGATCTCGAGCGTGATGTCGCTCGTGATGTCGTTCTCCGGGGATCAGGTCCGGGACATCTACGCCTGGCTCCTCGGCGGCCTGGTTGGACAGGGGTGGAGCTCGATCGAAGCCGTGATGCCGCTCGTGGCGGCCGGCGTGATCGCGGCCGGGCTCACCGCGCACGACCTCAACCTCATGGCGCTCGGCGAGGAGCGGGCGGCGCAGCTCGGCGTCGAGGTCGGGGCGTTGAAGCGCCGCGCGGTGGCGATCGGCGCGCTGCTCGCGGCGTGCGCGGTCTCGGTCGCCGGCGTGATCGGCTTCGTCGGGCTCATGACTCCCCACCTCCTGCGGCTGGTTGTCGGCGCCGATCACCGCCGCCTGCTGCCCGCGGTGTTGCTGGCCGGCCCGACCATCCTGATCCTCGCCGACCTGGTCGCCCGGACGGTGCTGGCGCCGCAGGAACTGCCGGTCGGCGTGGTCACGGCGCTTCTCGGCGGCCCGTTCTTCCTGTTCCTGCTTCGCCGAGAGGGGAGGCGGGCGCGTGCGGTCGGGTGAGCCGGCGCTCGTCCTGGACTCGGTCACGGCGGGGTACCGGGACGTCCCCGTCCTGCGGGGCGTCGGGCTGCAGGTCCGTCGCGGGGAGGTGGTCGGTCTGGTGGGGCCGAACGGATCGGGCAAGACGACGGTCGTGCGCGTGGCCTCCCGGGCGCTCCGCCCGCGCTCGGGCTCGGTGCTCGTGGCCGGTCGCGACCCGTACGCGGTCCCGGCTCGTGAGGCGGCACGGCTCGCGGCGGTGGTGCCGCAGGACCTGACCCCCGCCTTCTCCTTCACGTCGCTCGAGATGGTGCTGATGGGCCGCACGCCGTACCTGTCGCCCTGGGGAGGTGGCGGCCCCGAGGACTGGGCGCGGGCCAGGGACGCGATGGTGGCCACCTCGGTGCAGCACCTGGCCGATCGGTGGATCGAGGAGCTCTCGGGCGGCGAGCGTCGGCGCGTCGTGCTCGCCCAGGCGCTCGCGCAGGGGGCGCCGGTCCTGCTGCTGGACGAGCCGACGACCCACCTCGACATCCGGCACGTCCTGGACCTGCTGCGGATCGTTCGGTCGCTCGCCGAGCGCCGGGGCACCGCGGTGCTCGCCATCCTTCACGACCTGAACCTCGCCGCCGCGACCTGCGACCGGCTCGTGGTCCTGCACCGCGGTGAGGTCGTCGCCGAAGGCGTGCCGGATCGCGTCGTCACGCGCGGCCTTCTTCGCGACGTGTACGAGGTGGAGCTCGACGTCGTGACCGACGAGCTCACGGGACGCCCGTCGGTTCGGCTCGGGGGGTGGCGCCCCGCCGGCGGCGGGCACGGGCGCCGGGCGCACGTGGTTGGGGGCGCGGGGCGAGGGGCTCCGCTGATCCGCCGGCTGGCCGAAGCCGGCTTCGACGTCAGCGTCGGAGTGCTCCACGCGAGCGACACCGACGCCGTGGTGGCCGAGCGGCTGAACCTGCTTCGCGTGAGCGTCCCCCCGTTCTCCGAAATCGACCCCGACAGCGCAAGGGAAGCTCGCCGGCTGATGCTCGAGGCCGAGCTCGTCCTCGTGTGCGACGCGCCCTACGGCCCCGGCAATCTGGAGAACCTCCGCCTCGCCCTCGAGGTGGCTCGGTCGGGGGTACGCACGGTGCTGCTCGAGCAGGTGCCGATCGCGGAGCGGGACTTCACCGGCGGGCGCGCGACCGAGCTGTGGAGCGCGCTGCGGGAGATCGCGGAGGTGGTGGCCGGCTACGAGGAGCTCGCGGTCGGCTGAGGGGCCTCCGCCGGTAGATCGGGTGGCCGGGTGAGCGGCTCCGCCCCCTGGGCGGGGATGCAGAACGAGACGCGGGTCCCGCCCGCGGGAAGCGGGTCCGCCCAGATGATCCCGCCGTGCTGCAGCACGAGCTGACGTGCCATGTGGAGCCCGACCCCGACGCCCGAGCGCTCCTTGCGCAGGATCTCCTCGCCGGTCGAGAAGGGCTCGTTGAAGACCTGGGTGACGAGCCCGCGGTCGATGCCCTGGCCGTGGTCCGTGACCGAGACGACGACGCCCTCGTCCATCGAGCGAGCGCGGAGGGTGACCGGGCGGTCCTCCGGCGAGTACCGGCAGGCGTTGTCGAGGATCTGACGGGTCACCTCGGAGATGCGGACCGGGTCCACGACCGATGGGAGCGCCGCCGGGATCTCCTGATCCACCGCGACGGCCGGGTACTGGCGCCGGACCTCGTCGACGACGTGGCGAAGGAGCGGCGCGAGGTCGGTCTGCGAGAGCTTGAGCGAGATCGTTCCCCGGTCGATCTCCGCGATCGTCACGAGCTCGTCGACGATGTGCATGAGCCGCTCGAGCGAGGACTCGAGCTGGTCCAGGAACTCCCGCCGCTCCTCCTCCGGGATGCCGCGGTTCTTGAGCACGTACGCGATGCCCTTCGCGATGGTCACCGGAGTCCGCAGCTCGTGCGACACGTTCGCGAGGAAATCGGCTTTCACGGTCGTCAGCCGGTCGAGGCGCTCGGTCGTCTCGGCCAGCGCGGCCTCGAGCTCTCGCTGCTTGCGAACCGACTCGTCCAGCCGGGAGGCGAGCCGGGTCGCCACGCGCGGGCTGAGGACCACGTTCCCGCGGAGCACCGCGGCGATCGCGCGGACGACGGCGTCGGGGCCGTCCTCCTTGAGCAGGTAGCCGGTCGCTCCGGCGTCGATCATCTCGGCGGCCGCGAACGGGGAGCTCACGCCGGTCCAGCAGACCACCCTGGTCTCGGGGACCGTCGCGATCAGGCGGCGGACGAGCTCCGCGCCGGCGAGCCCCTCCAGGCCGATCTCGACGACGACCACCTGCGGCTGGATGCGGGCGGCGATCTCCACAGCGCGGAAGCCGTCGGTCACCGCCTCGGTCTGGAGGTCCCCGCCGGACTTGATCAGCGCGTACTGGAGCTGGGACAGACCGTCTGCTGAGTCGCAGAGCAGGAGCGTGTGCGGCATCACTCAAGGTATCGTCCGGCGAGCGCGGGGATTGAGCGGGGCGGCTACTCGACGATGCCGCTGCGGATGGCGATCGCCACCGCCTGGGCCCGGTCGTTGGCGCCCAGCTTCTCGAAGATGCGCTCGAGGTGGGTCTTGACCGTGTGTGGGGAGATGCCGAGGTCGTGCGCCACCTCCTTGGTGGTGGCGCCGTAGGCGACCTTCTGGAGGATCTCCTTCTCGCGCCGGGAGAGGGCAGAGGCCTCGGGCCGCTTCTCCGCCAGCTGGACCTCCTCGATGAAGGCGCGCGTGAGCTGCGGGTGGATCACCGCCTTGCCCTCGAGCGCGAGCCGGGCCGCGTTCACCAGCTCGTCGGCCGAGGCGTCCTTCAGCAGGTAGCCGGAGACGCCCGCCTGGATCGCCTCCGCGATGGAGGTGCGGGATTCGTCGACCGTGAACAGGATCACCCGCGTCTGCGGCGAGGCCTCGCGGATGGCCCTGGCGGCCTCGATGCCCCCCATCCCGGGCATCCTCACGTCCATGAAGACGATGTCGGGAGGGGTGACGCGGACCGCGTCCACGGCCTCCTCGCCGCTCGCGGCCTCGCCGATCACCACGACGTCCTCGGACAGGTCCAGCGCCGCGTGCAGGCCTTCCCGGGTCACCGGGTGGTCGTCGACGATCAGGATGCTGATGGGAGGCATATTCCCCCTTCGGCGCCGGTTGGAACGGGCGGCTCTAGAATAGAGGCTCGGCTCTCCCGAAGGAACGCACCCCATGGACGAACTGGATCTGCGGCACGGCGAGCCGGATCGGGCGCTTCCCGAGCGGGAGGCGAGCCCCGGCGGCCCGGAGCTCACGAAGGAGCGCGTGCTCGACGCGCTCCGGGGGGTCTACGACCCGGAGCTCGGTATCAACATCGTGGACCTCGGCCTGGTCTACTCGGTGGACGTGAGCGACGGCGTGGTGCACATCGAGTACACCCTCACGACCATGGGGTGCCCGATCGGCCCGCTGATCGAGCAGCAGATGCATGCGCTCCTCGCCAACCTCCCCGGCGTGAGCGAGGTCGACGCCGAGATGGTGCTGCGCCCGGCCTGGACCCCGGAGATGATGTCGGAAGAGGCCAAGGCCGCCCTCGGCTTCTTCTGAGTGTGTTTCGGGCTCGTCCACTCCGACGCCGAGGCTCGTCCCGGCGTCCTCGGTTTCTCACGGGGTTGACTCGTGCGACGGGCGGGACCAGAATGATCAAATCCGAGTGGGGGAGTGGGATTTCGTGATCCGAACGCGTGCGCGCGGTCAGGTCGCCGCGATGATCCCCTGCCGCCTGTGCTGTATGTCGGGCTCCGTCCGCCGGCGGGCGGACACGTAGCCGCGCGGCTGCAGCGCTTTTTCACCTGAAAGGGGCCGCGTGGCGGTCCCTTTGTCTTTCCGGGACGAGAAAGGAGGACTGGTATGGGCGGGTATGCGAACCCGGAGGCGCTGGTCGAGACCGACTGGCTGGAAGCGCACCTGGACGACCCCAAGGTTCGGGTGATCGAGGTCGACGAGGACACGACGGCCTACGAGAAGGGTCACATCAGGGGGGCGATCGCCTGGAACTGGTCCACCGACCTCCACCAGCCGGTCGGTAGGGAGTACGTGGACGCCGAGGGGCTCTCGGCGCTGCTGTCGAAGGCCGGGGTCGGGCCGGACACCACGGTCGTCCTGTACGGAGGGAACAACAACTGGTTCACGGCCTACGCGTACTGGATCCTGAAGCTCCGGGGGTTCGACGCCGTGAAGCTGCTGAACGGCGGCCGCAAGAAGTGGGAGCTCGAGTCGCGTGAGCTCGTCACGGAGGTGCCGGCGCCGCGGGAGACGGGGTTCCGGATCCCCGGGCCGGAGCGCCCGCAGATCCGGGCGCTCCGCGACGAGGTCCTCGCGAAGGTCGGGGGTCCCGCCCGCTTCGTCGACGTGCGCTCGCCGGAGGAGTTCCGCGGCGAGAAGCTCGCGCCCGACCATCTCCCCCAGGAGCAGTCCCAGGTGCCCGGTCACATCCCGGGGGCGGCGAACATCCCGTGGGTAAAGGCGGCCAACGACGACGGAACGTTCAAGTCGGCCGACGAGCTCCGGGCCCTGTACGAGGGCGCCGGGATCACGCCCGATTCCGAGGTCGTCGCCTACTGCCGGATCGGCGAACGGTCGAGCCACACGTGGTTCGCGCTCCAGGAGCTGCTCGGGTATCCGAACGTGAAGAACTACGACGGCTCCTGGACGGAGTACGGGAGCCTGGTGGGCGCGCCGGTGGAGGTGGGGTCATGAGCGAGCTCGACGCGCTGCTCGAGGCCAACCGCACGTTCGCCGCCGGGTTCGACCACGCGGCCCTGCCGGCGCCGCCCGCCCGCAGGGTGGCCGTGCTCGCGTGCATGGACGCCCGTCTGGACCCAGCCCGGTTCCTCGGCCTGGGCATCGGCGACGCCCACGTGATCCGAAACGCGGGCGGCCGGGCGACCGAGGATGCCATCCGCTCGCTCATCATCTCGAGCTGGCTTCTGGGGACGCGGGAGTTCGCCGTCGTCCACCACACCGACTGCGGGATGCTCACCTTCTCCAACGAGGAGCTCCGCGCGCGACCTCGCACGGAGACGGGTGCGGACGCCTGGGGGATCGACTTCCTGCCGTTCGGAAACCTCGAGGAGAGCGTTTGCGAGGACGTCCGGCGCATTCGCTCCTCGCCGTTCATTCCGCAGGACATCCCGGTGCGCGGGTTCCTGTATGACGTCCGGACCGGCCTTCTGAACGAGGTCCAGGTCGATCGGCAGGCCGCCGCGTAGGCGCCGGGCCGGCGCGCCCGCCGCCGGCCCGAGCGGGAAATCCGACCCGTTGAGTGGACTTCAGGGCGCTCCCGGACGTACCCTAGGGGTGTCACGACGAAGGGATCCGAACCGTGGCCATCAGCCAGGAAGAACACCTCAGGGAGCTGTCCAAGGGATACCGGTTCGACTGGAAGGACCCCGAGCACTCGGTCTTCGAGCCGAAGAAGGGCCTGTCCGAGGCGGTGGTCGAGGAGATCTCCGAGCGCAAGGGCGAGCCGGACTGGATGCGCAAGTTCCGGCTGAAGGCCTACCGCCACTTCGTTCAGCGGCCGATGCCGTGGTGGGGGGCCGACCTGTCCGACATCGATTTCGACGACATCTACTACTACATCAAGCCGACCGAGAAGCAGGCCAGGAGCTGGGAGGACCTCCCGGAGGACATCCGGGGCACCTGGGATCGTCTGGGCATTCCGGAGGCCGAGAAGAAGTACCTCGGCGGGGTCTCCGCGCAGTACGAGTCCGAGGTCGTCTACCACAAGATCCGGAGCGAGCTCGAGTCCATGGGCGTGCTCTTCAGCGACATGGATTCGGGGCTGCGGGAGCATCCGGACATCGTGCGCGAGTACTTCGGCACGATCATCCCGCCGAACGACAACAAGTTCGCGGCTCTGAACTCCGCCGTGTGGTCGGGCGGCTCGTTCATTTACGTGCCGCCGGGCGTGCACGTCGACATCCCGCTGCAGGCCTACTTCCGGATCAACGCCGAGAACATGGGCCAGTTCGAGCGCACGCTGATCATCGCCGACGAGGGTTCCTACGTGCACTACGTGGAGGGGTGCTCGGCGCCGATCTACACGAGCGACTCGCTGCACGCGGCGGTGGTCGAGATCATCGTGAAGAAGGGCGCCCGGGTCCGGTACACGACGATCCAGAACTGGTCGACCAACGTGTACAACCTCGTGACCAAACGGGCGGCGGCCTACGAGGACGCCGTGATGGAGTGGGTGGACGGCAACATCGGCTCGAAGGTGACGATGAAGTACCCGTCGATCTACCTGCTCGGCAAGGGCGCTCGCGGCGAGGTGCTGAGCGTGGCCTACGCCGGCCGCGGTCAGCACACCGACGCCGGCGGCAAGGCGATCCACGCCGCCCCGTACACGACGAGCGTGATCACGTCGAAGTCGGTCTCCAAGGACGGCGGCCGGACCGGCTACCGCGGACTGGTTCGCGTCGAGCCCGACGCCCACCACGCCAAGTCCAACGTCCGCTGCGACGCGCTGATCCTGGACGAGGCCTCGCGCTCCGACACGTACCCGTACATCGAGGTC
>JAJPHY010000127.1 GCA_021325015.1 Actinomycetota bacterium
ACCGACCAGCACGTTGCCGAGATCGACGAGATCGTCGCGCACAAGGAGCAGGAGCTCAAGGAGATCTGAGTGCCCGAGGGCGAGAGCAAGGACGACCTGTTCGAGGATCTCGACAAGTTCTTCGCGCCCATCCAGGACGTCGACTGGCCCGAGACGCGGCCCCCGGCCTCCAGGCGATCCGAGACGCCGAGCGAGCACGCCGAGCGTGGAGACGCGGAGCCGGAGCGCGCCGCGTCGTCCGAGCCCGCCGAGGTGCCCGCGGGCCAGGAGGGGCTGTTCGAGCCGGTCGAGGAGCCCGCCTCCGAGGCTCGGGAGCCCGCACCGGACGAGGTCGAGGAGCCCGAGGTCGAGGAGCCCGAGGAGGAGGAGGAGGAGCTCTCGCCCGAGACGCTCGCGCATCCGCCCTCCCCGTACGTTGACCTGCCGGGCCCCAGCGAGGAAGAGGAAGAGGAAGAGGCCGTCTCCGAGCTGGAGGAACCCGAGGTCGAGGAGCCCAGCCTCGAAGCGGTGGAGGCGGCGGCGGAGCACTTCGCGGAGTCCGTGCGAAGCGAGGTTCGCCTCGAGCCCGAACCCGTCGAGGAGAGCGAGGCGACGCTCCCGGACCTGCTCGCCGGCGGTGAGCCCTCGGAGGAGGAGGCGCTCCTCGGGGCCGAGGAGCCGTCGACCCGGACGCTCAAGGTGGGCGCCGAGGGGCTCGGCGGACCGAGCTGGCAGGAGCCGACCGCCGTCGAGGTGGGAGCCGAGCACGAGCGCCGTCCGATGGGCCGCGACGTGCCGGCGGCGTTCCTCACCGGACTGGTCCTGGCCGCTCTCGCGCTCGGGAGCATCGCGATCGCCGCCGGGGCGTTCGCGATCGTGGCGTCGGCGATCGTGCTCTGGGCTCAGGGCGAGTTCTACCGGGCCCTCCAGAAGCGCCACCACCAGCCCGCGACCGCCCTCGGCCTCGTCGCCGGGGGGCTGGTCCTGGCGGGCGCGTACTACCGGGGCGAGGCCGCGATGGTCTCGATGTTCCTTCTCGCGATCGTCGCGACGTTCCTCTGGTACATGGCGGTCCCGTCCACGCACCGCAAGGACGTCGCCGCGAACGTCGGCCTGACGGTCCTCGGCGTCGCCTACATCCCGCTCCTCGCCGGCTACGCCCTCGTCCTCCTGAAGCTCCCGGCCGACGCCCGCGGGATCGTGGTGTCGGTGATCGGGCTCACGTTCGCCTACGACACCGCGGCGTTCATCGTGGGGTCGTGGTGGGGAAGTCGTCCGCTCGCGCCGACGATCAGTCCGAAGAAGTCGATCGAGGGGGCGGTCGGGGCCACGTTGGTCGTGATCGCCGTCTCGGTCGGCGCCGTCGCTCCCTCCGTCGGCCTGTTGGACACGGTCGGTCGGTCGGTCGGTCTCGCGGTGGTCGTCGCGATCTTCGCTCCGCTCGGCGACCTAGCAGAGTCGTTGCTGAAGCGCGACCTCGGTCTCAAGGACATGGGGAGCGTCCTGCCCGGTCACGGAGGGGTCCTGGATCGGATCGACTCGGTCCTGTTCGTGATCCCCGCAGCCTTCCTGTTCCTGCGTCTGATCCTGCTCTAGTGGGGCTCGTTTCCGCCGATGATGGGGGGAACGAGCTTTCGTTGATTCGGGTGGACGCGGGGTAATCTTGGGTCGATGCGAACGCTGGTGATTCTCGGTTCGACCGGCTCGGTCGGCACCCAGGCCCTCGAGGTGGTCCGGCGCAACCCAGACCGGTTCCGGGTCGTGGGCCTGTCGGCCGGCACGAACCACGAGCTCCTCATCGGGCAGATCCGCGAGTTCGTCCCGCCGTACGTGGCGATCGCCGACGAACAGGCCGCGGCCGATCTCAGGGAGAAGCTCACGAACATCCGCGACGTGGAGATCCTGGTGGGGCCGGACGCCGCCGAGACGCTCGCCCGCGACCTCGAGGCCGACCTGGTCCTGAACGCGCTCGTCGGGGCGTCGGGGCTCGCCCCCACGCTCGCGGCGCTCCAGAGCGGCAAGACCCTCGCGCTCGCGAACAAGGAGAGCCTGGTCATCGGCGGCGAGCTCGTGATGGACCTGATCAAGGGCGAGCCCGAGCGTCTGGTGCCGGTCGACTCCGAGCACGCGGGCCTCGCGCAGCTCCTGCGCGGAGAGCGCAAGGAGGACGTGAAGCGCGTGATCCTCACCGGCTCGGGTGGCCCCTTCCGCGGATGGTCGCGAAACGAGCTCGCCAGGGCCTCGGTGAAGGAGGCGCTCGCACACCCCGTCTGGCAGATGGGGCCGAAGATCACGATCGACTCGGCCACCCTGATGAACAAGGGGCTCGAGGTCATCGAGGCCCACTACCTGTTCGGCCTGGACTACTCGCAGATCCACGTCGTGATCCACCCCGAGGGCATCGTTCACGCGCTCGTGGAGTTCCGCGACGGCACGATCCTGGCGCAGCTCGCGACGGCCGACATGCGCCTGCCGATCCAGCTCGCGCTCGCGTGGCCGGAGCGGCTGCCGACGGGAATCGAGCCGGTTCCGATCGCCGACAAGAAGCTGACCTTCGAGTCCGTGGACCGTGAGGCGTTCCCGGCGATCGACCTGGCCTACCGCGTGGGACAGCTCGGGCTCACCTTTCCCGCGGTCATGAGCGCGGCCAACGAGGTCGCGGTCATGGCCTTTCTCGAGGGCAAGATCCCCCTCACGCGCATCGTCGAGGTCGTCCAGACCGTCGTCGACGAGCACGAGGCGCCCTCGACCGTGGTCTCGGTCGTGAACCTCGAGCGCGCGGACGCGTGGGCGCGCCGGCGGGCGGCCGAGATCATCGAGGCCGGCTGATCCGGGGGCCGTGATGGCCGGCACCGTCGCGGAGATCACGTTCTTCGTCTCGCTCGTCGTCGTGATCGTGATCCACGAGGCGGCGCACTTCGGCCTGGCGAAGCGGTTCGGCATCAAGGTGCAGGAGTTCTTCGTCGGGTTCGGGCCGCGGCTGTGGTCGTTCCGTCGAGGGGAGACCGAGTACGGCGTGAAGGCGATCCCGGCTGGGGGCTACGTGAAGATCGCCGGGATGAACCCGTACGAGGAGATCGTGCCCGAGGAGGCGCCGCGAACCTTCGGGGCGAAGCCGATCTGGCAGCGAGCCCTGGTGATCGTCGGCGGCCCGGCAACGCACTTCGTCCTCGCGTTCCTTGCGTTCGCGGTCTGGCTCGGCGCGGTGGGCCAGCCCACCGCGCGGGGTCCGCTGGTCGCGGCCGTCGCGCCGACGCTGGGGGGTCGCCCCTCGCCCGCCGCGTCGGTCGGGCTTCGCCCCGGCGATCGCATCGTCGGGGTCGATGGGGTCGTCATGCCGACCGACGTGGAGCTCGTCCACATCACCCGCACGCGCGTCGGCGAGCCGATCACGCTCCGCGTGCTTCGCGACGGCCGGACCTTCGTCGTGCGCGTCACCCCCGTTCTGTCCAGCGTCGCGGGACAGCGGGTCGGACGGATCGGCGTGGAGCTCGGCCAGGCGCGCCAGACGAGCGGCGTGGTCGGCTCGGTCACGGGCGCGGGCAGGCTCGTCGGGACCGCGGTGGTCGAGTCGGTCCGCGGCATCGCCCGCCTGTTCGGGCCCGACGGCATCGGCCGGGTGGTCACGCTCCTGTTCACGAACGCCCCTCGCCGGCCCTCCGACGTCCAAAGCGTCGTCGGCGTCGGCCGTCTCGTCGGGGAGGCGGCGAGCGCGAGCCGGTTCTGGGACCTGCTTTGGATCTTCGCCCTCGTGAACGTGTTCATCGCGCTGCTGAACCTGCTCCCGCTCCCGCCGTTCGACGGCGGTCACCTCGCCGTGCTCGCGATCGAGAAGATCCGGGGCCGCAAGGTCGACCTGCGAAAGCTGGTTCCCATCTCGGCGGTGGTGGCGACGGTCTTCGTGCTCCTGTTCGTGGCGATCGTCTACCTGGATATCACCAAGCCGATCACGCTCCACCCCTAGGTCCGTGGAGGATTCCCTTGCCACAAGTTCTCAACACGCCGCCCGAGGGACCGCCACGGCCGACGGCTACGATTTGGCCGTGACTCGGCAGACCGTCCTGGTCGTGGACGACGAGGAAGCCATCGCCGAGGCCGTCCGCGCCCGCCTGGAGAGCGAGGGATACGCGGTCGTCGTGGCCGGTGACGGCCCCCGCGCGATCGAGCTGACCCGCGAGGTCCACCCCGACCTCGTCGTCCTCGACCTCATGCTCCCCGGCATGGACGGCCTGGAGGTCTGCAAGGAGATCCAGCGGGACGCCTGGATCCCCGTCCTCATGCTCACCGCCCGGACCGAGGAGGCCGACAAGGTGGCCGGCTTCGCCGTCGGCGCCGACGACTACCTGACGAAGCCCTTCAGTCTGCGGGAGCTCGCGGTGCGAGTAAAGGCGATCCTTCGGCGGGTCGACCGGATCCGCTCCAGCTCGACGACCGAGCCGATCGAGCGCGGGCCGCTCCTGATCGACCCGGCGCGTCGGCGCGTGACCCTCGACGAGACCGAGGTGACCCTCACGCCCCTCGAGTTCGAGATCCTGCACACGCTCGCCCGCAGCCCGGGGGTCGTGTTCACCAGAGAGCAGCTCATGGATCGCGTGTGGGGCTACCGCGACTACGCGGGCGGGCGCGTGGTCGACTCGCACGTCGCGAGGATCCGCCGCAAGCTGGGGGAGGACGGCGCCGAGCCGAGGTTCATCCGAACGGTCCACGGCGTGGGCTACGCGTTCCGAGACGAGGGTCGGACCCCGTGAGGCCGCTCGAGAGGCTCCCGACCATCCGGGCGAAGCTGGGCTCGACGATCGTGTTCGCCGTCGGGCTCACGCTCGCCCTGGTGTTCGTCTTCCTCGGGTTCGCGCTTCGCAGCGCCTTCCGCGAGGCCGAGCTGGGGCGGCTCGCCCGCATCGCCGACCAGGCGGCCGCCGCGACGCGCCCGTCCCCGCCGGCGGGCGTGTCGATCGCGGTTTTGCGCGACGGGCGGTTCACCTGGGTCGGCGACGAGCGCACGGCCCCGCCGCGCTTCGGCGACGGGCGCGTGCACATCGGCATCGCCAACGGCCTCGAGTACGCGGCGGTGCCGCTCCGCCGATCGGGCGAGCCCCCGGCGATGCTCTACGCCGTCCGCTCCGCGCCCGGCGTCCTGCCGGCGACCGTTCGGTTCCTCCGCGACTTCTGGGGACAGCTCCTGGTCGCCGGGGCGGTCGCCGCCGCGATCGCGCTGCTGATCGCCCGGTGGCTCGCACGCGGCATGACGCAGCCCCTGCGAGACATGGCGCAGGCCGCCCGCCGCATGGAGATGGGGGAGTACGGGCAGCGGGTGCAGACGCGATCGCGCGACGAGGTGGGCCAGCTCGCGGCCGCGTTCAACCGCATGAGCGGCGAGCTCGAGAGCCTGGAGCGCCTGCGGCGGGAGCTCGTGGCGAACGTCTCGCACGAGCTCAAGACGCCGATCAGCGCGCTCCGGGCTCACCTGGAGAACCTGCTCGACGGCGTGGAGCGCCCCGACCCCGAGACGCTCCAGGTCATGCTGTCCCAGTCGGAGCGTCTGGGACGGCTGGTCGAGCAGCTCCTGGACCTGTCGAGGTTGGAGTCCGGCGAGATGCCGCTGCATCGAGAGCGGACGCCCCTGCAGCCGATCGTCTCGCAGGTGCTCTCCGAGATCCAGGTCGCGAGCGCGAACCGCGACGTCCGCGTCGAGGACCGGGTCCCGGACGACCTCCCGCCGGTGTTCGTCGACCCCGAGCGCGTCCACCAGGTGCTGTTCAATCTGCTGGACAACGCCGTGCGCTTCACGCCCCCGGGTGGGGCGGTCGTGGTCTCCGCCCAGCGCACGAACGGCTCCTGCGAGGTCAGCGTCGCCGACTCCGGGCCGGGGATCCCGCCCGAGCACCTGCCGCGGCTGTTCGAACGGTTCTATCGTGTCGACCCGTCGCGGTCGCAGCGGGACGGCGGGACGGGGATCGGCCTGGCGATCGCGAGGTCGGTGGTGGAGGCCCACGGTGGCCGGATCCGCGCCGAGAGCGAGGTCGGGAAGGGAAGCGTGTTCACGTTCGATCTGCCGGTCGCCGCGGCGGCCGAGACAAGGAGGGCCTCGTGAAGTCCTGGACCACGACGATCGAGATCCCGGCTATGGAGCGCTACTCCTACCTGGATCTCACCGAGGAGCTCGAGCGCGCGATCAAGGACTCGGGGGTGACCGACGGCGCCGCGATCGCGTTCTGCCAGCACACGACGGCGGCGCTCCTCATCAACGAGTGGGAGGACGGCGCCCTGGAGGACTTCCGCACGCGCGTGCAGGAGCTCGTTCCGGAGGGCATCTACTACGCCCACGACGACATGGGTCGCAGGACGCAGAACCTCGACGAGTCCCACGAGCGCGCGAACGGACACTCTCACGTCAAGGCGATGCTGCTGTCGGCGACCTCGCACGCCATCCCGGTCGCGGCCGGCGAGCCGATGTTCGGGCGGTGGCAGCGGCTGATCTTGTTCGAGATGGACGAGCCCAAGGAGCGTCAGGTGACGTTCCACGTCTTCGGTGAGTGAGCGAGGGCCCGGGTCGATGCTCGCGAACCGCCGGCCGTCGCGGAAGGTCCGTCTGGGGTCGGTCGAGATCGGCGGGGACGCTCCGATCTCGGTGCAGACGATGACCACGACCAGGACCTCGGACGTCAACGCCACCCTGCAGCAGATCGCCTCGGTGGTCGCGGCCGGCGTGGACATCGTCCGCGTCGCCGTTCCGCACTGGGAGGACGCCGAGGCGCTGAAGGCGATCGCCGAGCACTCCACGGTCCCGGTCGTTGCCGACGTGCACTTCCAGTGGAAGTACGCGATGGCGGCCCTCGAGGCCGGTGTCCAGGGACTGCGGATCAACCCGGGGAACATCAAGCACCACGACCGGCTCCGGCTGATCGCGCGGGAGGCGAAGGCGCGGGGGGTTCCGATCCGCGTCGGCGTGAACGCGGGATCGCTCGACAAGGAGGTGCTCGCGAAGTTCGGAACGAGGTCGCCCGAGGCGCTCGTCGAGTCGGCGCTCTCGGAGGTCCGGATCCTGGAGGACGAGGACTTTCAGGACATCGTGATCTCGGTCAAGCACTCGCACGCCGCCACGATGATCGAGGCCTACCGCATGCTCGCGGAGAAGTGCGAGTACCCGCTCCACCTCGGCGTGACCGAGGCGGGGCCGATGCCGGTCGGGGGGATCAAGAACGCCGTGGGAATCGGCGCACTCCTCGCGGAGGGGATCGGCGACACCATCCGCGTGTCGCTCACCGACGACCCGGTCGACGAGGTCAAGGTCGGAATCGAGATCCTGAAGTCTCTCGGCCTGCGCGCGCGGGGCCTGGACCTCGTCGCCTGCCCGTCGTGCGGCCGCGCGGAGGTCGACGTGCTCGGGCTGACCCGACAGGTACACGAGGCGCTCGAGCGCAAGGGCATCACGGTGCCGATCCGGGTCGCGGTGATGGGGTGCGTCGTGAACGGGCCGGGCGAGGCGCGCGAGGCCGACCTGGGGATCGCGGCCGGCAAGGGTTTCGGCCACCTCATCGTGAACGGCGAGGTGAAGGGCAAGATCCCCGAGAGCCGGTTCGTCGAGGCCCTCGTCGAGGAGGCGGAGCGGCTCGCGGCCCGCCGCGCCGCCGAGACGGTGCCGGGGGACGGGCCGCGCCGGTAGCGCGCGCCACGAGCTCCGCAGCGCGCCGCACGACTCCGTTCCAGACTAGCGATCCGTCGCGAGCGCGAGGAAGTTCTCCATGATCCGCGGGCCCTCCGGTGTGAGGATCGACTCGGGGTGGAACTGGAGCCCGAACCTCGGGAGCTCTCGGTGGCGGGCACCCATCACCAGCCCGTCCTCGCTCCATGCCGTCAGCTCGAGTTGCGGCGGGAGCGAGTCGCGGACCACGACCAGCGAGGGGTAGCGACCGGCCTCGAAGGGGTTGGTCACGCCCTCGAACAGGCCGCGGCCGTCGTGATGGACGAGCGAGGCCTTGCCGTGCACCGGGGTCGCGCGCTCCACGCGCCCGCCGGCGGCCACGCCGAGCGCCTGGTGTCCGAGGCATACCCCGAGCACCGGGGTCTCGGGCGGCAGGAGCTCGAGGAGGCGGGGGAAGCACCCCGCGTCTTCCGGTCGCCCGGGACCGGGCGACAGGATGACCGCGGCCGGCCGGCGCTCGATCAGGGCCTCGGCCGGCAGGGCGTCGCTCAGGACGACCTCGGTCCGGTGGCCGAGGCTCTCGACGAGCTGCACGAGGTTGTACGTGAACGAGTCGTAGTGGTCGACGACGAGGATCATCTGGGCGTGTCTCCGGTCTCCAGCGTGAGGGGGACGGCGACCGCCGGCACGAGGGCCGCCGCCTTGGCGCGCGTCTCGGCGAGTTCCGCCTCCGGGTCGGAGTCGGCCACCACGCCGGCGCCGGTCTGCACGTGTGCGACGCCGCCCGCCACCACCGCGGTCCGGATCGTGATGCAGAAGTCGAGATCCCCGGCGAAGGTGCGGTACCCGACGGCGCCGGCGTAGGGGCCCCGGGCCGTCGGCTCCGCCTCCGCGATCAGCTCCATCGCACGGCGCTTGGGGGCGCCGGTCACGGTCCCGGCGGGGAACGCGACCGCCAGGGCGTCGAAGGGATCCTGTCCGTCGGCAAGCTCGCCCTCCACCGTGCTCACGATGTGCATGACCTTGGAGAAGCGCTCGACCACCATCAGCTCGGTCGGCCGGACGGTCCCCGGCCTGCACACCCGAGCGAGGTCGTTGCGGGCGAGGTCGACGAGCATCGCGTGCTCGGCCTGCTCCTTCGGATCGGCGAGCAGCTCGTGCTCGAGCAGGCGATCGCGGATCTCGGTGCGACCGCGGGGGCGGGTCCCCGCGATCGGGCGGGCCGACACCCTGCGGTCCTCCACCCGGACCAGGGGCTCCGGGGACGACCCGGCGAGCTCCATCCCGAGCATCCGAAGGTAGAACATGTAGGGCGCCGGGTTCGTGACGCGGAGGCGCCGGTAGATCGGGAATCCGCCGCCGTCCGCGGCGAACGAGATCCGGCGGGACGGCACCCCCTGGTAGATGTCGCCGGCCAGGATGTGCTCCTTGAACGTTGCGACGATCTCGCGATAGCGCTCGTCGGGCATGTTCGGCTCCCCGTCCGCGCCGGAGACCTCGTCCACGTCCAGGGGCTCGGGAGCCGGCGCCCTGGCCGAGGCAACGGTCTCCGCGAGCTCGTCGAGCGCGTCCACGGCCCGCCGGTATCCGCCGGCCGGAGCGTGGGCGACCAAGAGCAGCCGCTGACGCCAGTGGTCGAACACCGCTGCGCGGTCGATCACGAGCAACCCGATCGGCGGGCAGGGGGCCGACTCGGGGTGGGGGGCGGGGTGCCCGTCGAGGAGGGAGGCGGCCTCGTACGCGACGTAGCCCATCAGCCCCCCGGCGAGCGAGGGGAGCTCGGGAAGCCTCGGTGCCGCGAGCGAGGCAGCCAGCGTCCGCAGGGCGTCGCGGACCGGCGCGCTCGGTTCGGGCCGAACCAGGGGGAGGGGACGGACCACGTCGCGCACCGAGAGCCCGGATGCGTCGGCGACCGCGACCGCCGCCGGGTCACCGGCGGCGAACGAGTAGCGGCCCCAGCGCTCCGAGCGCTCCACGCTCTCCAGCAGGATCCCGGGGCCGTCACCCGCGAGCGCCGGGAAGACGCCGACGGGGGTCGAGACGTCGGCGAGCAGTTCGGTCCAGATCGGCACGAGCGGCCAGTCGCGCGCGAGCCGCTCGAACGTGTCCCGGTCCGGCCTGACCCGCATCGCCGCCTCCTCGAACGCCGGAGGCCCCGGGGCGGTTCCCCGGGGCCTCCGCGCGATCCTCGTCGACCGCTGCCTCAGACGCGCGCCGGCTCCGGGCTCCTCGAGCCCCCGGACCACGACCAGGTCGTCGGCACGCGAATCATCGTGCGGCGATTGTGCGGGCTCCCCCCCGGCCGCGTCAACGCCTCGGGCGGCTCCGTCGAAGCGCCCGGCGCGATGCGGGGCGCTCTGTTAGCGTCGGCGGGCCCCCGACGGTCGGAGGAGGAGCGCGGTGCGCCAACGTCGTCAAGCGGCCCTGGTCGTCGTCCCGATGGTGCTCGCGCTGCTGGGCCCCGTCACGGGGTCGGCGAGCCGCGCGCGCGAGCTGTTCGTGCGGCCGGGCTCCTTCGGCGTGCAGCGGACCCAGTGGTCCGCGAGCGCAGCGAGCCGGCCCCGGGCCGCGACCGCCTTGCCGCCGGGGCCGAGGTCGCTCGGATCGCCGACGATCCTGCAGGCCTTCGACGCCCTTCCACGCGTGGGCGCGCGATGGCCCGGCGACCCGACGGGGGCGAGGGGGGACTCCTGGTTCCTCGCGGCGGCGAACGGCTCGTACGCCCTCTATGACCCGAGCGGGGCGCCGGCGCTCGGTCCCGGCTCGTACGCCGCCTTGTTCCGCCTGCCGGTCGGGACGGAGTCCTTCGGCGCGCGGGTCGTCTACGACCAGTATCGGCGCACGTTCGTGCTCGCCTTCCTGGCGGTGAACCGGTCCCGACACGATTCCTGGATCCTGCTCGTCGCGATCCCCGACGCGACCGCGACCGACGCCTCGACCTGGTGTGGGACGCGGATCGTCGCCGACCGGCTGGCGGGCGACGGACCGCAGTGGGCGGACGAGCCCGCGCTCGGATACGACCTTGGGCGGGTGACGCTGGCGACGGACATGCGCGCGTTCGGAAGGCAGCAGCCGTTCGCGTACGCGCAGGTCCTCTCGATCCCGAAGACCGCCCTGTACGACTGCGATCGCAGGCTCACCTTCGACACCGTGACCGGCCGCGCGACGCGCAACCCAGACGGGACGCAGGCGTTCGGACTCCGGCCGGCCGCGAGCGCGGGGCCGCACCCGTCCGTGCAGTACCTCGTGTCGTTCGAGCCGCGCGCCTCGGCGATCGTGCTGTGGCGCCTCCGGTCCTCGGGCACAGGGGCGAACCTCGCGAGCGTCGCCCTGCCGGTCGCGCGGGTGCGGCGCGCCCCGCTCGGCTCGCAGGCGGGCGGGGCGAACGAGGGCGCCCGGTGGAGGCCCGGCGACCTGCGGCCGGTGAACGCCTTCTACGACTCGGCCCTGGGGCGCGTGTACACCGCGCAGGCCATCCGGCGCGATCTGCGCCCCGACCCCGTCACGGGCCACTACGTGGAGGCCGCCGTGCGCTGGTACGAGATCCGGCCCGGCGCTGAGATCGCCCGCTCGCGCGTGACCCGGGTCGGCACGATCGGCGCGCCGGAGACGGACGCCGGCTGGCCGGCCGTGGCAACAGACGGCGCGGGCGACCTGTTCGTCGCGTACTCGCGTGCGAGCGAGCCCGACGGCGAGTACCTCTCGACCTGGGTGGCGGTGGTCCCGCCCAACTCCACGGCAGCTCAGACGGCGCTGGTCGCGCCTGGAGAGGCGAGGTTCGAGACGAGCCAGGGCCCGGAGCCGTGGGGAACCGTGGCGGCGATCAACCGCGATCCGCGGGACCCGAGCCTCCTCGCGATCGTCGACCAGTACGCTCGCGCCGACCCGTCCGGACCCACGCGCGACTGGCAGGAGGTGATCGCGATCGTCTCCGCGAGCTCGTGACCGGCGGGTATCCTGTGGGCCCGATGCGACTGTCCTGTCTGTTCGCGCCCACGCTCCGCGAGGATCCGGCGGATGCCGAGATCCCCTCACACCGACTGCTGCTCCGCGCCGGGTTCATCCGCCCGGTGATGGCGGGGGTCTACACGACGCTGCCGCTCGGTCTGCGGACCATGCGCAAGATCGAGCGGATCGTTCGCGAGGAGATGGATGCGAGCGGCGCGCAGGAGATCCGGATGCCGATCGTGCTGCCGGCCGACCCCTGGAAGGCCACCGGCCGCTACGAGCTGTACGGCGACGTGATGTTCAAGCTCACCGACCGGCACGACCGCGAGCTCGTGCTCGGTCCGACGCAGGAGGAGGTCGCCGCGCCGCTGATCGCCGGCGACCTGCCCTCGTACCGGGACCTGCCGATCAACGTGTACCAGGTCGAGTGGAAGTACCGGGACGAGTTCCGACCGCGGTTCGGACTGCTCCGCGGGCGCGAGTTCCTCATGAAGGACGCCTACTCCTTCGACCGGGACGAGGAGGGCATGCGTGAGTCGTACCGGATCATGTACGAGGCCTACGAGCGCGTGTTCGAGCGATGCGGCCTGGACTTCGTCGTGGTCGAGGCCGATCCGGGCCAGATCGGTGGGGGCGTGAACCACGAGTTCATGGCCCGCGCGAGCGTCGGTGAGGACCTGTTCGTCGAGTGCGAGAACGGCGACTACCTGGCCGACACCGAGGCCGCCCGCCCGATGGCGCCCGAGCCGGCCGGCGAGGGCACCGAGCCGATGGTCGAGGTCGACACCCCCGACACGCCGACGATCGAGGCGCTCGCCGCGTTCCTCGGCGTCGAGCCCTCGCGGACGCTCAAGTGCGTCATGTTCGACGTCGCCGGACGCTCCACCGCCGTGCTCGTCCCCGGCGACCGGGAGGTGAGCGTCAACAAGCTCGAGAAGCTCGTGTTCCCCGCCAAGGTCCGGGTCTTCGAGGACGGGGACTTCGAGGCGCGCGGGTTCGTGAAGGGCTACGTCGGCCCCCAGGGCTTCGGAGAGGACGTGCTGGTGGTCGCCGACCACCTGGTTCGCGGCGGCCGGGACTGGATCACGGGCTCGAACGCACGCGACCGTCACGTGAGGGGCGCGAACGTCGGCCGTGACTTCCGCGTGGACCGCTGGGAGGACGTGGTCGAGTTCCGCGAGGGCGACCGGTGCCCCGTGGACGGCGGGAGCCTGCGGATCGGGCGTTCGATCGTCGTCGGGCACATCTACCAGCTCGGGACGAACTACTCGGCGCCGCTCGGGGCGAGGTTCGTCGACGAGGACGGCACCGAGAAGCCGTACGTCATGGGCTCCTACGGCATCGGCATCTCGCGGATCATGGCGGCCGCGGTCGAGCAGCGCCACGACGACCTCGGCATCGTGTGGAGCAAGGCGCTCGCGCCCTTCGAGGTCGTCGTGCTCGTCGCGAACCAGGACGACGAGCGGGTCTGCGCGGAGGGCGAGCGCATCTACCGCGAGCTCGGGCAGATGGGCGTTGACGTCCTGATCGACGACCGCGAGCTCACCGCGGGCGTCAAGTTCGCCGATGCCGACCTCATCGGGTACCCGGTGCAGGTCGTCGTGGGTCGCCGAGGTATCGAGCAGGGGTCGGTCGACCTCAAGCTCCGTGCCACGGGGGAGCGGTCCAGTGCGGCGCTGGTCGATGCGACGCGGGCCGTGGTGGACCTGCTCGCCTCGGCCCCGTAGGCTCCCGTAGGGTGAGCGTGCGAGCCCCGTATGCGCTCCGCGAGTTCGTCAAGATGCGGCCCGAGGTCGAGGCCGTGCTCCAGCACGTCGGTCTGCGCACGTGGGATCTCCTGCTGATCGACCTCGAGGGCAACTGGGTTCGCGACGAGTTCGAGTCTGAGGAGATCGCCGAGGCCGTCTGCCGGGACCTCGGCGTGCGGATGCACCGCGGCTGGGACGATCCCCGGATGTCCCGCCGGATGAACGCGCGAGACCACTGGCGCGATCCCTCGGGGCAGCGCCGGGCGCTGTAGCCGGGCCGTTCGGTATACTCGAACCGCATACGGAGCGGTTTCACCCCGGAAGTGGGCTCGCGCCCACTTTCTTTTTCGAGGGGCACGAGCGGGCGAGCGAGATGGACGTGGAGGCGCTGGTCCGGCCGGTGGTCGAGTCGGCCGGGCTGGAGCTCTGGGAGGTCACCTACCGCAAGGAGGGTGGGCGGATGGTGCTCCG
>JAJPHY010000137.1 GCA_021325015.1 Actinomycetota bacterium
CCGACTTGCCCCCGAGCTCGAGCGAGACCCGCGTGATGTTGTCGGCGCAGAGCTTCATGATCTGCGCCCCCACCGCCGTCGAGCCCGTGAACCCGACCTTGGACACCCTTGGGTCGGACACGAGCGCGTTGCCGACGGTGGAGCCCGGGCCCGGCAGGACCGAGATCGTCTCGGGCGGCAGGCCCGCCTCCACCAGCAGATCTGCGAGCATCAGCACCGACAGCGGTGTGTAGGTCGCCGGCTTGACGATGATCGTGTTGCCGCAGGCGAGGGCCGGGCCGATCTTCCAGGACGCGATCACCAGCGGGAAGTTCCACGGCGTGATGAGCACGCAGACGCCCACCGGCTCTCGGAGGGTGACGTCGAGCCCGGGGTCCTGGACCGGCACCGTCTCGCCGAAGATCTTGTTCGCCGCGCCGCCCCAGTACTCGAGCGTGGAGGCCACGATCCCCATCTCGTCTCGCGCGTCGCGGATCGGCTTGCCGACGTTCCGGGCCTCGAGGCGCGCGAGCTCCTCCAGGCGCTCGCGGACGAGCCCGGCCGCCCGGAGCAGCACGCGTCCCCGCTCGGTCGCCGACGTCCGTCGCCACGAACCTTCCTCGAACGCGCGGTGCGCCACATCGACGGCCCGCCGGGCGTCCTCGGCTCCCGCCTCGGCCACGGTGGCCATCGGCCTGCCGAACGCGGGCTCGATCACGTCGAAGGTTCGACCCTCGGCAGCCGGGCACCGCTCGCCTCCGAGGATCAGCATCTCGGTCACCGCGACCTCCTTTCCCGCCCCGCTGGCGGTCGGCCGACTCACACGGCACGGTCGTACCGGGCACGCTCCCAGTCGGTAACCGTCTCGCGCCAGGCCTTGAGCTCCCATGTTCGGCTCGTGACGTAGTAGTCGCTGAAGGTCTCACCGAGCGCCTTCCGCAGGTAGCCGTCGTTCTCGAACGCCCGGATCGCAGACTCGAGCGAGCCGGGAAGCTCGGGGACGTCCGAGCAGGCGTAGGCGTCGCCGACGACGGGGTCCGGCGGGGTCTCCTCGCGGCGAACGCCGTCCGCGGCGGATGCGGCGATCGCGGCGAGCGCGAGGTAGGGATTCGCGTCGGCGCCCGGGCGCCGGCACTCGAACCTCGAGAGCTCCGGACGCGCCCCAGGAATGGCCCGAACGGCGCACGAGCGGTTCTCGATGCCCCATGTGGCGTTGATGGGAGCAAACCACCCCGGGATCAGCCGCTTGTACGAGTTGATCGTGGGGTTCAGCAGGAGCGACGCGGCCGCGAGGTGGTCGAGGACGCCGGCGACGGCGGATGCGAACACCGGGGGCAACGCCGGGCCGGGTCCGGAGCCGGCGAAGGCGTTGCTCTCGCCCCGCCACCACGACATGTGCACGTGACCGCTCGAGCCCTCCTCCCCCGGGCGGGTTTTTGCGAGGAAGCTCGCGCGCAGGCCCAGGCTCGCCGCCACTTGCTTGGTCGCGAACTTCACCATGGTGGCGTCGTCGGCGGCGGCGAGGCCGCGCCGGTGCCCGAGGTTGAGCTCGAGCAGTCCAGGCCCGGCCTCGGTGTGCACGGCGGACAGCGACACGCCCAGACCCTCGAGCGCGCGAACCAGCTCGTCGAGGAACCGATCGAACCGCCCGATCTCGTTCAGGCTGTAGCTGATGCCACTCGACAGCGGGGCGCCCTGCTCGTCCCAGATCCGGATCTCGTACTCGACGGCGGACATCACCTCGTAGCCGAGATCGGCGACGTCCTCAAGGACCGAACGGAGCACCTCTCGGGACGAGAACGCCCGGCTCCCGTCGGGCCAGCTCGGGGTGGCCAGGCACACGCGCCAGCCGGGTCGCCAGGCCATCTCGCGGAGCGTGTCGGGCTCCGGCTGCACGACGAGGTCGGCAGCTCCGGTTCGGATGCCGAACCGCTCGTAGTCCGCGATGGGTGTATCGACGGGATCGAGCCCGAGGATCAAGTCCGTCATCACCGTCCCGTGGCGGAGCGCCGACTCGAACGCCTCGGGTCGCAGCGCCTTGCCCCGGATCGAGCCGTTCACGTCGGGGACGCCGAGCAGCACGAACTCGGCTCTCGGCGGCTGGCCATCTCGCGAGCTCGCCTCGGCCGGGCTCGTCGCCTCCAGCTCCTTCATCGAAACCTCCGTTCACTCCTGCCCGCGCCCACTGCGCGTCGTCAGCGAGTTCTTCACCCGGCGCTCCACGTCGGCGATCGTCGCCGCGAACCGCTCGACGATCTGCCCGAGCTCGTCCTCTCCGCTGGTAAACGCCGGCGCGAGAAGCGTCTGGTCGCCGGCGTACCCGTCGGCCTGCGAGTGCGTGGAGGTGACGAGCAGGCCGTGCTCAAGCGCGATGTCGTCCACCCACGATGCGACGTCGAGATCCACCGGCAGGAAGGATCGGCCGTCGCGGGGGTCGACGAGCTCCACGCCGAGAAGGAACCCGCGCCCCCGGACCTCGCCGACGACGTCGAAGTGCTGCAACGAGGTCCGCAGGTTCTCGAGCAGGCGGGGCCCGAGGTCGTGCACCCGGCGGACGAGATCGAGGGCGACCAGCCGCTCGAGCACCGCGAGGCCAACGGCGCACGAGAGCGGCGCGCCGTCCCAGGTGTGCCCGAGGTCGAACTCGCGCGAGCCCCGATCGACCGCATCGTAGATCTCCTGCGTGCACAGGACGGCGCCGAGCGGCGCATAGCCGGCGCCCAGGCCCTTGCCGACGGCCACGATGTCGGGGCGGATCGGAAGCTGATCGGCGGCGAGCCAGGTTCCAACGCGACCAATGCCCGTGACCACCTCGTCGAAGCAGACCAGGAAGCCGTGAGCCCGGCGCCGCTCGTCCAGTCCCTGCCAGAAGCGATCGGGCGCGCGGTGGGCCGGAAGGGCCGCCGCGCCGATCGGCTCGCAGAAGAACGCGGCGATCGTGTCCGGACCGGACAGCTCGATGAGCCGGTCGAGCTCGGCGAGCGCCGCCTCTCCGGTCGGGTCGAACCGATCCGTCGAGGGCGGCAGGTGCAGGTGCTCGGCCAGGTACGGCGTGAACGGTTCCCGGAGCGTGCGACGGCCGGTCAGCGCGAGCGTGCCCATCGTGGCGCCGTGGTAGGCCTGGGCCTGGGAGATCACGCGCCAGCGCTCGGTCTGCCCACGCTCCACGTGGTAGAGGCGCGCGAGCTGGAGGGCCGTCTCGTTGGCCTCGGATCCGCCCGAGACGAACCGAACCCGGGCCATTTCCGGAGCCACGACCTCGAGCAGACGGTCGGCGAGACGCTCCTGCGGTTCGTTCGTGAAGTGATGGTTGTAGAAGTACGAGATTCGCTCGGCCTGCCGCTCCGCGGCCGCCACGATCTCCGGCACGCCGTACCCAAGGTTGGCGACCATCGCCCCTCCCGAGCAGGCGTCGAGGATCTGGCGGCCGTCCGCCGTGAAGAGCCACACGCCCTCGCCGCGCTCGACGCTGGGGTACTCGAGATCGAGGAACCGGGGAAGCACGCTCGTCTCGTCTGCGTGGACCGTTCCCTTCGCCACCGTCACCCCCCTCGGGCCGGCTCAACCGGCCGTGCGCCGCTCCTCACCCGGCCGCTGTCCCCGGGCACGGAGCTTCGCGACGTCGTCCAGGAAGCGCTCGAGCAGGCGGCGGGCCATCGCTGTGCTCTGTGGAAGGCGCCGGCGGCTCTCCTCGAGCAGCGCGTCCGGGTCGACGCCGTCGGCGTCGAGCTCGTGACGGTACACGCGAACCCAGTCGTCCATGATCTCGGTCGTCACCTCCGGGTGGAACTGGAGTCCCAGGCTCCGGCCGGCGACGAACGCCTGCGGGCCGACGTCCGATTCCGCGATCGCCTCGGCTCCCGGCGGGAGCGTGAACGAGTCGAAGTGCCACTGGAACCACGGACCTTCCGGGACGAGGTCGGGATCCTTGCTCCGCACCGGAAGCCAGCCGATCTCAGATCGGTCGGAGCGGAAGACCCGTCCGCCGAGCACACGCGCGAGCATCTGCCCGCCGAAGCACAGGCCGAGCACCGGGACGTCGGCCTCGAGCGCGCGGCGCATGAGCTCGGTCTCCCTCGGCACGAAGGGCTTCGAGTCGTCGAACGCGGCGAACTCGGAGCCGAGGGAGACGATCAGGTCGTACCCGGTCGGATCGACCTCGCGATCGTCGAGGTCGATCCGAAAGATCTCGACCTCCGCGCCGTGTTCGCGCAGCCACTCCTGGATGAGTCCCGGCGGGGTCGGGTCCTCGTGCTGGAGGATGAGGACGCGCAGCCGCCTCGTCTCGCCGTCGTTGCTCACGTGCGACCTCCGGTGGGGGACGGGGACGTGCCGAGCTCCGACTCGACCTGCTCGGCGACCCGGTGAACGGCCCGCGAGAAACGGGCCACCATCTCCTCAAGCTCCTCGTCGGTCGCGGTGAACGCGGGGGCGAACAGCGTCTGATCGCCCGCGTACCCGTCGCGCGTCGGCTGGGTCGAGAGGGTGATGAGGCCCTCCTCGAACGCCGTCTCGTCGATCCTCGCGGCCACTCGCAGCTCTCTCGGAAGGAACGACTCACCGTCGCGCGGGTCCACGAACTGGACGCCGAGAAGGTACCCGTGGCCGAGGACCTGCCGCACGATCGGCACGTCTTCGAGCGCGGCCGCGAGCTCCTCACGAAGACGGATGCCGCGTTCCCGAACCCGCTCGATCAGTCCTTCGTCCCGAACGACGCGGATCACCGCCAAACCCACCGCGCACGAGAGCGGCGCGCCGTCCCACGTGTGCCCGAGCGTGAACCGGCGCGAGCCGCCCGCGATCGCCCGGTAGATCTCCTCGCGGACGAGGACCGCGCCGATCGCCGCGTATCCGGCCCCCAGGCCCTTGGCGGTCGCGATGATGTCGGGCGTGCACTCGGTCACGCAGCCGGCGAACCAGTGACCCGTCCGACCGATCCCGGTGACGATCTCGTCGAAGCACACCAGGAACCCGTGGCGCTCGCGGCGCTCGGCGAGCCCGCGCCAGAACAGGGGAGGCGGCGTGTACCCGGGCAGGGAGGCCGCGCTGATCGGTTCGCAGAAGAAGGCGGAGACCGTGTGCGGCCCGGCCGCCTCGAGGGCGGCGTCGAGGGCCTCGAGGGCGGCTCGTCCCGTCGGGTCGAACCGCCAGGTGGCGGGTGGGATGTGCAGGTGCCGCGCGAGGTACGGCCCGAAGGGCCCCCACAGCCCGGGTCGGCCGGTCAGGGCGAGCGTTTCCATGGTTGGACCGTGATAGGCCTGGGCCGGAGAGATCACCTGCCAGCGCCCCGGCTCGCCCCGCTCGACGTGGTAGCTCCGGGCGAGCTGGATGGCCATCTCGTTCGCGTCGGCGCCGCTTACGGTGAACCGAACCCTGGTGAAGCCATCCGGCGCGACCGCGACGAGCTCGCGCGCGAGCTGCTCCTGGGCGGGGTTCGTGAGGCGCTCGTTGTGGACGAAGGGCAGGATCTCGGCCTGCGCTCGAGCCGCCGCGATGAGGTCCCGGCGCCCGTGCCCGAGCGTGGCCGCCATCGAGCCTCCGCTCATCGCGTCCAGATACCGGCGACCGGCGGCGTCCTCGACCCACACGCCCTCGCCTCTGACGACGACCGGCATCGGCCTCCCGAGCTCCAGGGGCAGCACGTGCGAGCGGTTGCTGTCGATCCGGTCCTTGACCATGGGCCTTCCCCACCTCCGCCCGCAGGCACCGCGTGTGCCCAGGGTACGCTGGGGCGGAGCCCGGGGCTACGTCGCACTGCCACGTCGATGACCATGCGCGGTGTGCAACGCGCATATTCTCTCTTGTCCGCTCCCCCGGTCCCCGTGCTACCGTGCCTCCTCTGCATGGAGGGGCGTGGCGGGTAGTGAGGCAGGGGGATCACCAGCTCCGGGAGCAGGTGCCGCACGCGCTCCCCGCCGAGGCGGCCAGGGCGCTGCGCGAGATCCTCAGGCGCCGGCGCGCCGACACGCAGGCCATCTTCGGGATGATGGCCACGCTCGCCTCCACCCTCGACCTGACCAGGCTGCTCCGATACGTGGTCGCGCTCTGCGCCGAGCTTGCTGGGTGCCCGGGCGCACTCGTGTACCTGTGGGACGAGGACCGCGAGCGGCTCGTGGTGCGGGCCGGTGTGCCCGGATACGAGCGATGGGTCGGTCGGTTCTCGCTCGGGCTCGGCGAGGGCCTCACCGGGTGGACGGCGCTCACGCGCCAGCCCGGGATCATCCGCGACGACCCCACCTCCGACCCCCGGTTCAAGTTCGTCCCGGAGCTCAACGACGACCGATTCCAGTCCTACCTGACCATCCCCATCGTTGGCCCTGACCAGCGGCTCGTGGGGGTGATCACGATGCACACCGAGGCGCCGCACGAGTTCGACGACGACGACCTCGTGATCATGGAGACGGTGTCCTCGATGATCGGCGCGGCCGTCGAGAACGCGCAGCTGTACGAGCGGCAGGAGCGGCAGGTCCGGGTCCTGCATTCGCTGGCCGAGGCCAGCCAGACCGTCGTTCAGACCTCCTCGCTGCAGCACATCCTCTTCCGGCTCGCCTCAACGGCCGGCGAGGCGCTCGGGGCGGATCGCTGCGCCGTGCTCACTCTGGACCAAGGAGGAACCCATCTGGTCGTGGAGTCGACGTGGTCCGCCCGCACGGAGGTTGTCGGCGGGGTGCCGACGGCCCTTCCCGCCGACGGCCCCTGGGGGCGGCTCCTCGGCGCCACGACGCCCATGGTGCTCTCCCGTCGGGAGCACCGGCAGGCGTTCACGGCCTTCGACGCCATCGCGCCCCGCGGGCGAACCGCGTTGGTGGCCCCGATGCGTGTCGCGGATCGGGTCGTGGGGACCTTCCTGTGCTTCTCGGACGTTGCCTGGCCGTTCGGGCGCGAGGATCGGGAGCTCCTGGCCACCGTGGCGTCGCAGGCCGCGCTTGCCGTGCAGAACGCCCGGCTGATCGAGGCGCTCACGCAGCGCAACGTCGTCCGCGACCTCTTCGAGGCACTGGCGCTTGGGGAGGAAGGAGAGGTTGGGCTCGACGCGCGCGCACACCGCCTGGGGGTTGATCTGGCGCGGCCGCATGTGGTGGCGGTTTTCGAGGTCACTGCCCATCCGCCGGGGTTGGACGGAGAGCGGATCTGGTCCGCGTTCACGCAGGATCTGGCCGGCGAGCTCCCCGGCTCCCTGGCCACCCATCGGGATCACACGTTGACGGCGCTGCTCCGATCGCCCGACGCGGGGAGCATCGACCGCCTGACCGGCCGGCTAGCCGAGCTCAAGTCCGCGTACGAACGCCCTCCCGAACTGCTGATCTCCGCAGGGATCTCACGGGTATGCCGGGACGTCGAGGACTATCCGGTCGCGTTCGAGCAGGCGCGCCGTGCTCTGCTGATGGGTCGCGCCGTCCAGGGCCCGGGCGCAGTGATGACGTTCGACGAACTGGGCGCGCAGTGGCATCTCCTCACGATCGCTCAGCAGCAGGTGCGCGATGTGTACCAGGAGCGCTTGGGCGTGCTCCTCGAGCACGACCACCAGAAGGGGACGCAGCTGTTCAGGACCATCGAGGTCTACCTCGAGAGCATGGGCAACGCGAAGCTCACCGCCCAGAAGCTCTTCGTCCACCGGAACACGTTGCGCCAACGCTTTGAAAAGATCCGGCGCGTGGCGGGGATCGACCTGTCCGATCACGCCCACTGGTTCGACCTCATGATGGCACTTCGGGTCATCCGGCTGCGAGAGGTCGTCCGCTGATCTACGTCCCCGCTTTGCGGGGCACTGTGACCGGGTACTAGCATGCGCTCGCACATCGTGATCGGGAGGCGTCGATGACCAGGGCCCCGGATACGGTCGGCGAGATCATGACGAGGGACGTGATCACCGTCTCACCGGCCGACACTGTCGAACGCGCCGTCAGGTTGATGGTCGAACACGAGATTGGCTCCGTCGTCGTCGTCGATGGCGATCGACCGGTGGGGGTCTTTACGGAGCGCGATCTCACGCGTCGCATCCTGGAAGACACGGAATTGTTGCAGCGCAAGATCGAGGATGTGATGTCCGCTCCAGTCGTGGTCACCCGACCCGACGTGCAGATGATCGAGGCGTTCGATCTGATGAACGCAAGGAACATCCGCCGTCTTCCCATCGTCGAGGACGAGCGGATCGTCGGCATCGTGACCGAACGCGACCTGCTGAAGTGGGTGGGGGCCGTCGCCGCGGAGTGAAGGGGGGCCGGACGGTCGCCCACGGCGAGACGCGTTGAGCATCGGAAGGCCCTGAGACGAAGGGGGGAGCTTCGGTGAGCGAGGTGGATTCGATCCTTGATGGATGGCAGCAGGAGGGCATCCGCTGGGTCCGCTTCGAGCTTCCGGATATGCACGGCATCTCCCGATCCAAGACGGTTCCCATCGAGCACGCCGGTGACTTCGCCGAGCGTGGTCTGAACATGTACGGGGGGACGTCCGTGCTCGACACACGCTCGGACGTGGTGCCGGGCACCCTGTACAACGAGGAGCGGATGTACGGGGATCAGCTGCTGCACCCGGATCCGCAGACTGCGGCGATCGTGCCCTGGGTGGACCGGACGGCCCGGTTCATCTGTGACGCCACCTGGTACGACGGGAGTCCTCTGGAGGCGACGCCGCGCCAGGTCTTCCGTCGGGCCCTCGAACGTTGCCGGTCGCTGGGGTTCGAGCCTGTGATCGGGAACGAGTACGAGTTCTACCTGCTGGACCCGCATACACATGAACCGCTGTTCGCCGGGTACCACATCTTCAACACGCTCCGGAACGATTACGTCCCAACAATCCGGCGGATTCTGGAAGCGATGCCGCAGATCGGAGTGTCGGTGATCACGGCGAATTGCGAGTACGCGGGGTCGCAGTGGGAGATCCCGTGCGCGCCGGGCCGAGGGCTGGAGGGTCCGGACGATGCGTTCACGTTCCGCAACGGCGTGAAGGAGATCGCGAAGCAGGATGGGTTGCTGGCGACGTTCATGTCGAAGCCGTTCGCCGGGTCGGCGGGCAGCGGGAACCACACGCACGTGTCCCTGGTTCGGTTGGAGGACGGGACCAACGCCTTCGGCGACGACGGCGATCCGATGGGGATCTCCGACACGTGCCGGCACTTCACGGGGGGCCTGCTCCGCTACGCCGGGGCCATCGATGCGCTGATCGCCCCCACGCTGAACTGCCACCGCCGCCGGCGCCGGCACACGTTCAGCCCGACGAACATCTCCTGGGGCTTGGAGGACCGCTCGGCGCTCGTCCGTGTGAAGGGAGGCTCGATGGCGTCGCGGCACCTGGAGTTCCGCGCTCCCTCCTCTCTGGCCAACCCCTACCTGGTCGCGGCCGCGCTGCTCCAGGCCGGACTGCAGGGCGTCGAGGATCGGGTCGATCCAGGACCGACGTCGAAGCCCGGGGTCCCGGCGGAGGACGACGAGGACTTCGAGAAGCTCCCGACCTCGATCCACCAGGCGCTCGACGAGTTCGAGGCCGAGCCCGCGACGCGCGCGTTCTTCGGCGAGGACTTCGTAGCCGCGTACCTCACGATGCGCCGGTACGAGCTGTCGCGCGCCAACGACTGGGTCACGGACTGGGAACGGCAGGAGTACCTCGAGCTGTTCTAAGCCGGCTCCGCAGCCGTTTCCTCAGCGGGACTGGCGGCCGAAACGTTGGAGGATCTCCAGAGTCCGATTGATCGGCAGCGCGTGGAGGACGTTGCCATCGCGACCGGTGGTCGTCGTGGCCGCGACCAGGGCGTTCAGCACGGCCTCCTCCGTCGCTTCGATCGCCGCCGCGAAGAGCGGATCGAACGCGCTCGGTTGATGCCAGAAGGGCCCATCCAGCAGGGCGTCCACCCGGATTCTCGAGTCGTGGGAGGATCGGGGGATCGTCTGTGCGGTCGAGAACGCGAGCATCAGCTCGCCGGAGCCGTTGGCGCCGATCGAGCCGCAGCGCACCAGCCCCATCGCCGAGCGGAGGGCCAGCCGGCGTAGCTGGTGGGGAAGCATCGGCGCGTCGGTTGCCACGACGACCACGCAGGAGCCCTCCGCATGGCCTTGCGGCATGAGGTCGGAGATCTCGCGCCCGATCGGCACGCCTGTTACGAGCAGGTCCGGGCGAGCTCCGAAGTTCGTGCACACGAGCGTCCCGACCGTGTACCCGCCGTCGGACCGGGGTAGGAGCCTCGACGACGTCCCGATGCCCCCCTTGAAGTCGAAACACTGCATCCCCGTCCCGGCGCCGACGCAGCCCTCCGCGACATCGCCATCCGTCGCGCCCTCGAGCGCAGCGACCACGTCGCGAGCAGAGAGGGGGAACGAGCGCGCGTCGTTCAGGAACGAGTCGTCGCATTCGGTGACGACCGGCATGAAGACATCGACCTTGCCCTGCGACGGGTCCTGGTCGGCGATCCACCTGGCCGCGGCGTCGTACGCGAGCCCGATGGCCAGGCTCGAGGTGATCACCACCGGCGAATGGAGCAGCCCCCACTCGTTCACCTGGTTGATCCCGATCAGCTCCCCGTACCCGTTCAGGATCGCGGTACCGGCGTACACGCGGTCACGCCAGGGCAGGCCGGCATGCGGCCAGATTGCCGTGACGCCGGTCCGGGCGATCGACGGCTCGTCGTGCACGATCGTGACGTGCCCGACACGCACGCCGGTGACGTCGGTGATCGCGTTCCGCGGGCCCGGCGCGTAGCGTCCGACCTCCAGTCCGAGGCTTCGGGCCCGGCGTTCCATGATCGCGGACCCTACCATGGCCGCCCGTCCGCCTGGTGGTTGTGCCGAAGCGGTGCGAGGATGCACGCATGGCGTTCCGCTACCAAGGACCCGCACGGCGCCGGGCTGCGATCGCCGGCATCGTGGGAGCGATCCTGATCGTGCTCTTTGGGCCCCTGCTGGCGGTCCCGTCGGTCGCCCTCGTTGCGCTCGTGTACTACGTGCATCAGCTCGCGGCGGTGCTCGCCGGTGACGAAGGGGTTGCGTATCCGAGCCTCGCCCTCGTGATCGTGCTGAACGCCCTGGCCGTCCTGTTCGTGCAACTCGTCGTCTTCGTCGAGGGCTTTCGCCTTGCCACGTGACGTCGTGGCGCCGGGGCGAGCGTCGGGAAGCACTGTGAGGGATGCACACCCATGGCTCCAACGGAGTGGGCATCGAGGGCCGCGTTCGCTCTTGCTCGCCGAACGACCTTAGCTCTACCCTGTTCCGGCTGACGAGTCTGGACCTCCGTTCCGGGCCGCAAAGCCCGCGTTGCCGGCGCCGACGGCGAGGTCGAAGGGGGGAGCGGATGGCTACGCAGGACGTGTTCATCCGGACGTCGTCGGGACTAACCCGGCAGATCTCCGCCCGGGACGCGCTGATGTACAGCGCGATGAACCCGGGACTGCTCTACAGCCTCGTCTATATCGTGTGGGCTCCCGCGTTCTACCCGGGAGCGCACATGGGGCTCGCGGTCCTGTTCGTGCTGATGATCTTCCCGATCGCTGGTCTGTACTGGTACTTCTCCGTTTCCATGCCGAGGTCGGGCGGCGAGTACATCTACGTCAGCAGGACGCTGCATCCCGCTCTGGGCCTGTGGGCCTGCTTCATGCTCTCCGTCACCGCTCTGTCCTGGACGGGTCAGCTTCAGGACTGGTGGATCCGATGGGGGCTTGCCGACGCCATCCGATCGGTCGGCATCTCCCACAACAGCAAGGGGTGGATCGACGTCGCGAACGCGATCGACCAGCCGATCGTCCGGTTCCTGATCGGCACCGGCGCGCTGCTCCTCACGTTGTGGCTGTTCATGAAGGGCACCAGAGCCATGATGCGCGTGTCCTACTGGGCGGTCGCGTTCGCGTGGCTCGCTGTGCTGATCCTGGGGCTGCTCGTGATCGTCACGGGCCAGGCCGGGTTCCGGGACAACTTCAACCGGCTGTCCGGGGCCGACTACAACGCGATCCTTCAGGCGGGCAAGCAGGCCGGCGCGCTCTTCAAGGTCGGGTTCGTCGCGACGCTCTACGCGGGCATGGTCTACGTGAACCTGAACACGTTGGGCCAGACGTTCTCGGCCAACCTGGCTGGCGAGATCCGCGGGGTCGCAAAGTCGCAGGCGCTGGCGCTGTTCGGGTCCCTCGTCATGCAGATGGCGATCTGGTTCGCGGCCTACATGCTGGTGTACGCGATCGTCGGGACGAACTTCATGCAGGCGCTCGATTCGCTCTGGCTGAAGGGAGTCCATTCGCTCCCGCCGGCGCTGCAGCACGCACACACGTCCAGTGAGCCGGTACCAATGCTGCTGATCGCATTCATGACCGGTAGTCCGATCCTGCAGTTGCTGTTCGGTCTGTGCTTCATCGTCGCAACCTGGGTCTCGCTGGCCGGTCTCGGGTTCGCCCCGATCCGGAACGTGTTCGCGTGGTCGTTCGACCGACTGATCCCCACGAAGTTCTCGGAGATCAAGACCCGGTACCGGGCTCCCGTGTACTCGATCGTGGCGGTGATCGTGGTGGCAGAGGTTTTCCTGTACCTCGGTATCTACTCGCCCGCGTACTCGACCGCGATCCTGTACACGATCATCGCCTGGTTCCTGGGCTGGATCATCCTGGGGATCGCGGGGATCGTGTATCCCTACCGCCGCAAGGAGCTGTTCGAGGCCGGACCGCCGGCCACCCAGCGACGGATCGGGGGGATCCCGGTGATCTCGATCCTGGGTTTTCTCACCCTGGTTGTCTCGGTGGGGACCGAGTGGGCGGTCGGGCAACCCTTCTTCAAGGGTGACGCCTCCGCGTCACAGTACCTGACGGTGCTCGGGATGGCGGTGATTCCGGTGATCATCTACGTGATCGCGCACTTCTACCACAAGAGCAAGGGCATCCCGATCAAGTTGCAGTTCTCGCAGGTGCCGCCCGAGTAGCGGCGTTCGACGGAGCGGACGGAGAGGGCTAGGCTCTGTGGACCGGCCCTCTCCGCCGCGTTTGGAGGGACCAGCGTGGTGCTGAAGCTGTTCTTCGCGACCGACGTGCACGGATCGGAGACGACCTTCCGCAAGTGGCTCAATGCGGCAGGCCACTACGGCGCCGACGTCCTCCTGTTGGGTGGCGACCTGACCGGCAAGATGCTGGTCCCGATCGTGCAGGAGCAAGACGGAACCTGGACGGCCCGGTACGAGGGCGCTCGGGTGCGGGTCGACGACGAGAAGGCCCTTGCGGAGGTCGAGAAGGCGCTTCGGCAGCGCGGCTATTACACGCAACGGATGACGCCCGAGGAGAAGGAGTCCGTCCGAACGCCGGAGCAGGTCGAGGAGCTCTTCAAGTCACGAATGGCCGAGGTGCTCCAGGGCTGGGTCGGCCTTGCGGATGAGCGCCTCGATCCCGCCAAGACGCCGGCCGTGTGGATGCCGGGTAACGACGACCTCGAGTTCATCGACCCGTTCGTGAGCTCGTCCAAGGCCATCCAGAACGGCGATGGTCGGGTCATCGAGATCGGCGGCTACTACATCCTTTCGATCGGGAATGCCAACACGACGCCGTGGAACTGCCCCCGAGACGTGACCGAGGACGTCCTGGCTCAGAAGATCGACGAGCTCGCGGCGACGGTGCCGGATATGAGCCGGTGCATCTTCAACGTCCACGCCCCGCCGTGGGGCTCGAACCTGGACCTGGCTCCCGAGCTCGACGACGACTTCAAGCCGACGGTCGAGGGTGGAGGCCTGAAGATGATCCCGGTCGGCTCGACCGCGGTGCTCGAGGCCATCCGGAAGTGGCAGCCGCTGCTGTCGCTGCACGGCCACATCCATGAGTGCTCTGCGGGGATCAAGATCGGCCGCACCCTGTGCATCAACACGGGCTCCGAGTACCACGAAGGAGTCCTACGTGGATCGTTGGTGCTTCTGGATCCGAAGAAGGGCGTGAAGAACTTCGCCCTGACCGTGGGATGAGCGCGGACCAGGCGACCCAGCCGATCGGTGAGCCGTTCTCGGCCTGGCCCGAGTACGTCGCCGAGGCCGAGGCGGTGATCGCCGCGGCTGCCGAGCGAGGGCTGCACCTGCGACTGCTTGGCGCCTTGGCGGTCATCAAGCAGTGCCCGGGTGGCATCTGGCTGCTCGAGAGGACCAACCGCGTGCTGACCGACCTGGACTTCATGGGCTACGACAAGGAGATCGCGAAGGTCGAGACCATGTTCAAGGAGCTCGGCTACGAGGTGCTGGGAGGTCGGGGCGTCACCATGGATGTGTGGGTGGGTCGTCGGATCTTCCACGATCCAGCCGGACGTCGCCGGCGCGTCGACGTGTTCCTCGACCGGCTCGACTTCTGCCACCCGATCGAGCTGAAGGGCCGGCTCGACCTGCATCCGGTGACGATCCCGTTGACCGACCTCCTGCTCGAGAAGCTGCAAATCGTCGAGATCAACGAGAAGGACCTCAAGGATCTGGTGGTGCTGCTGCTGGAGCACGACGTGGCCGAGACGGAGGAGCCGGGGCGCTTCGATCTTTCGTACATCGCCGGCCTGCTCTCCGCCGAGTGGGGTTTCTACTACACGGTGTCGTTGAACTTCGACCGCATTCGCCGCTACATGGAAACGATCCCGGAGTTGTCTGGCGATCAGAAGGCCCTGATCGCCTCTCGCATCGATGCCATCTGGCAGCGCGTCGAGGCTGCTCCAAAGGGCTTGCGGTGGAAGCTTCGAGCCAGGGTCGGCCCGGCCCGACGTTGGTACAACGAGGTCGGCGAAGGCTACCGGGAGCTCGGTCGCGAGAGCGGAGCCTGGGGAGAGTAGTCTGGCCGTGAACGCGTCCGGCTCCGGCGTCGCCCGGGCCATCGAGGATGTTCGTCTGATCGATCATCACTGCCATGGGATCGTCGGCACGCCCGTTGATCGCCCGACGTTCGAGAGGCTGATCACAGAGGGATTCGATGAGGCGCCGCCCGGCACGTCGCATGTCGACTCGCCGGTCGGTCTGGCCGTGCGGCGCTGGTGCGCTCCCGAGCTCGACCTGGAGCCAATGACGTCGGCGGAGGTCTACCTCGAGCGGCGTCGAGAGCTCGGTCCCGAGGAGGTGAGCCGGCGGATGCTCCGAGCGGCTGGGCTCGGCGCGCTTCTCCTCGATACAGGGTATGGCCCCGATGAGGCGGTCGCTCCCGCGGAGATGGGACGGCTGGCCGGTGCCCAGAGCTTCGAGATCGTCCGGCTCGAATCGGTGGCGGAGGCGGTGGCGGCCACGGACGTTGGCGCCGCCGGCTACCCGGATGCGTTCCGCCACGCGCTCGACGAGCGAGCCCGCTCCGCGGTTGGGCTGAAGACCATCGTGGCGTACCGCGGTGGCTTCGGATTCGATCCCGAACCCCCGGACGATCGCGCGGTAGTCCGGGCCGCCGGCCGGTGGCTGCGTGGGCCAGCCCCTCGCCGATTGGAGGATCCGACCCTGCTCCGCTTCGGGATCTGGGCCGGCGCGGAGCTGGCCAGGGAGCGATCGATGCCCCTGCAGATCCACGCCGGGTGGGGCGATCCGGACCTGACGCTGCACCTCGCGAACCCATCGCTGCTGACCGAGCTGGTCACGCGGCTCGGCCGGATCGGGGTGAACGTGATCTTCCTGCACTGCTATCCCTACCACCGGGAGGCTGCGTACCTTGCGAGCGTCATGCCCAACGTGCACTTCGACGTGGGCCAGACCATCACCTACGCTGGCGCGAGCGCCACGGGGATTTTGGCCGAGGCACTCGAGCTCGCGCCGTTCACGAGGCAGCTGTACTCCTCGGACGCGTTCGGCCTGCCAGAGCTATTCCTTCTTGGGGCCGTGGCGTTCCGACGTGGCCTGGGTCGGATCCTCGGCAGATGGGTCGAGGCGGGCGATTGCTCACAGGGAGACGCCGAGCGGATTGTGCGGCTGATCGCCGTCGGGAACGCGGAACGCATCTACCCGCTCGGTGGAAGGGTCGACGGTGGGACTGGCTGAGCGAGACGCTTCGGCGATTGCCGGGATCGAAAAGCTCCGGTTCTTCCCGCTCGCGGTCACCGCCGGGTCGGGTTCGTACCTTATCGGCGAGGACGGCCGCAGGATGCTAGACCTGTCGGCGTCGTGGGGGGCCGCGAGCCTCGGGTACGGGCATCCGGCGATCGTGGAAGCCGTTCGATCGGCGGCGGCCTCGATGGCAGGTGCCAGCGTCCTTTCCAGCATCCACGAGCCTGCGGTGGCGCTTGCCGAAGAGCTCCTCGCAATCGTGCCGGGAGGTGGGCAGCGGCGAGTCTGGCTCGGCCACTCAGGATCGGATGCGAACGAGACCGCGGTTCGAGCGATCGAGGCGGCGACCGGCCGCCATCGCGTCATCTCCTTCGTCGGCGCCTACCACGGCGGGACGGTCGGCTCGATGGCCGTCTCCGGGCACTCCGCCCAGACCCATACCGCGCCTCGGTCGGGGCTCGTTCTGCTCCCGTATCCGGATGCGTACCGGCCGGCGCTGAAGGGCGAGCCCGGGGAGAGCGTGCTCGGGTACCTCGATCACCTGTTCGCTACGATCTGTCCGCCCGAAGATGTTGCGGCGGTCATGATCGAGCCGATCCAGTCGGACGGCGGCATGATCGTGCCGCCCCCCGGGCTTCCTGGCCAGCCTCCAGCGCCGTTGTCGCCGGCACGGGATCCTCATCGTGGTCGACGAGGTGAAGGTGGGACTGGGTCGGACCGGATGGCTCCACGCCTTTCAGGCCGAGGGACTCGAGCCGGACGTCGTGACCTTCGGCAAGGGGCTGGGGGGCGGCCTTCCGCTGTCGGCAGTCGTGGGGCCGGCGGAGGTCCTGGACGTGATGCCCGCCTTCGCGATCCAGACGACGGCCGGGAACCCGGTCTGTGCCAGCGCCGGCCGAGCGGTGCTGCGGACCATCCTCGAGGACGACCTGGCCGCGGTGGTGCGCCGGCGGGGCGACGTCTTCGCCGCCGGCCTGCGTGAGCTCGCCAACCTGCCCGCGCTGATCGGCGACGTCCGTGGCCGGGGACTTGCGATTGGCGTGGACCTGGTCCGGGATCGGGGCACGCGCGAGCCCGCTCGGGCCGAGACCGCTAAGGTCGTCTACCGGGCTTTCGAGCTCGGGGTGGTGCTGTTCTACGTGGGCCTGCGCTCGAACGTGCTCGAGCTCACCCCGCCTCTCACGCTGTCCGACAACGAGATCCGAGAGGCCCTGGAGGTCTTGGATCGCGCCCTTTCCGACGTCGAAGCGGGCCGGGTTCCCGACGAGGTGGTGGCCCCCTTCGCGGGGTGGTAAGTCCCGCTCAAGCGCCGGACCGGTTCGCGGGCGAGCTCGACGAGGGCCCGGAACGACTCCCGGGCGGCCGAGCGCTGCGCGGCGTGCCGTTCGCGCACGTCGTGCATGACGGCCTCCGGCGTCGTCGCCCAATGCTCGCGGAGGTCGGCGGCCCAGTGCTTGCACCACGCTGCGATACCAGACTTCGTGGCCTCCAGGTGGAACTGGAAGGCATACGCGCTCCGGCCGATCCGGAAGGCCTGGTGGGGGACATCGTCGCCCACGCCCAGCAGCACGGCTCCGTCGGGCAGGTCGAACGTGTCCACGTGCCACTGGAAGACCTCCGGCCGGGGACGGAACGGCGCGGTTAGGGGGTCATCCAGACCGGCCGCCGTGAGGGATACCGGTCGGAAGCCGAGCTCGGGGACCGGGGAGCGACGGATGTCGGCGCCCAGGGCCCGGGCCAGCACCTGGGCTCCCAGGCAGATACCCATCACGGGGAGGTCGCGCTCGACCGCCTGGCGCAGCAGCGTGCGTTCCCGGCCGAGGAACGGGTACCGGTCGACCTCGTCGGCGTTCATCTCGCCGCCCAGGACGATGAGTGCGGACACGTCGTCCAGGCCGGGCCAATCACGTTCGGCCCAGGCATCCAGGTAGCGGTAGGGCACGCCGAGCTCGTCGAACACCTCTGCCGCGACACCGAGCTCGTGAGGCAGGTGGTGCCGGATCGCCAGAACCGGTTTCACCTAGCCATCCCCCGCTCGCGCAGGTACTCGGCCGCCATCTCCTTCAGCCGCCCCCGCGCCGAGCCGTAGACGTCGGTGCCCGGCAGGTAGCGCTTGGGAGCCTTGGCCACGAACGTGTAGTTCGGATCGCAGACGTTGGCCACGGGACTCTCGGAGATCTGCGTGACCAACTGGTAGGCGTCGATCCGGTCCAGCCCGTGCTCCTCGGCCAACCACGACACCAGATCGCCGTGCGCGATCCGAAACGCGTCCTCCAGCGGCCGCGCCGACCCCGTCGACATGATGTAGGTGTCGTCCTCGAGGCGTGGCCACGGGGTCTGCCGGTCCTTGATCAGATCCACGATCAGGACGGTGTCCATCGCCCCCTCGACGGCGACCCCGCATGTCTCGCCCTCGCCCTGACGGTAGTGGCCGTCCCCGATGGAGAACAGCGCACCCTCGACGTTCACCCCCAGGTAGCACGTCGTGCCCGCGCGCATCTCCGGCGTGTCCATGTTCCCTCCATGGGCATCGGGCACGAGCGGAGAGCGGACCTCGAGGTTGGCCGGCGCGACGCCCACGGTGCCGAGCATCGGTTCGAGGGGCAGCTCGACCGAGAAGTCGCTTCTTCGCGACTGGTACCGGACCGTTCGGCGGGCGGCGTCGACCTCGTAGATCCACACGACTTCCGGCAGGGGATCCTGCAGCGTGACGGTCGTGCGGGTTGACGTGAGCGCCCCGAACAGCGGGAAGGTGGTGGACACCCCCCAGTCCCTCGACGGTTCCAGCGAGACGAAATGCAGTGCAAGGGTATCCCCCGGCTCGGCTCCTTCCACGTAGAAGGGGCCTGTCTGCGGGTTGAGGAACGGAAAGGCGATCTTCTCCGACGGGAGATCGTCCTTGGTGCGGACCAGACCGGTGAAGCAGTCGTCCGTCCAGAGCTCGAGGACGTCGCCGGGGGCTACCTTCATCGCAGGAGCCGCCCCGCCGAATGTCCAGACGTAGTCGCTCCGCGCGGGTCGGTAGGAGACGACGTTCAGCCCCGCCATCCTGGACACCTCCTCTGCGGGCCTTTCGAATGGAGCGGATTCTATGCCTGGGCTGTTGTTGGACGGAAGGGGCTAGCCGAGGCGCGTCTCGGCTGCCCGTACGACCTCGGCGAAGCGCCGGAAGATCTCGCGCCCGCGCTTGTGCTGGCGTTCGATGTGGCGGTCCGCCTCGGCTCGGATGCGGGCCGCGGACTTCCCCCACTCGCCCTCGAGGTCGATCTTCGCGTCGGCGATGTCGAGCCACCACTCGAGCTCGGTCCGATCGACCTCGAAGTGGAACTGGATGCCCCAGGCGCGCTCACCGATCCGGTACGCTTGCACGGGGATGCGGTCGCCGCTGGCGAGCAGTGTGGCGCCCGGCGGGAGGTCGTGAGTGTCCTCGTGCCACTGGAGGACCGTCTCCTCCGGCTCCAGGAAGGAGAGCAGGGGGTCGCTCGCCGCGTCGGTCGTTGGGCGGACGATCTCGAACCCGACCTCTCGGACCGGCCCGCGGACCACCTCGACCCCGCACGCTCGGGCAAGGATCTGCGAGCCGAGGCAGATCCCCAGGTAGGGCACGCCGGCGTCCACCGCCGCCCGAGTGTAGGCACGGACCTCGGCCAGGTGCGGGTGCTCGTCGACCTGGTCCACGTTCATCGTGCCGCCGAACGTCACCACGCCCGATACCTCATCGAGGGGCGGAAGCGGCGCGTCGGCGGTGAGGTTCACCGACCGGATGTCGAACCCGGCCCAGACCAGCGCCCCCGGCGCCAGACCGAAGGACTCGTAGCGATCGTTGCGGACGAGCAGGATCGGCTTCATCCGGCAAATGCTACCGAAACGAAGTCCAACCACCGGATCGCCAACGTGCCGACGCGATGCTTCAGCCGCGAGGTCTCAGCCGCGCTCGAAGTAGCGCTCCAGCTCCCAGTCGGTCACGACGTTGTTGTCGAAGATGATCTGCTCCTGGCGCGCGGTGTTCAGCAGGTGCTCGAAGACGAAGTCCCCGAACGCCTCGCGCGCGACCTCGCTTCGCTCGAACACGTCGATCGCTTCGTGCAAAGAGCTCGGCACGCGCGGGACGTCCTTTGCCTCGTACGCGTTCCCCTCGAACATCGGCGGCGCCTCGATCCTGTTCTGGATGCCGTGGAGCCCTCCGGCGATGGTGGCTGCGTAGCCGAGGTACGGGTTCGCGTCGGCGCCGGGCAGCCGCGACTCCACCCGGTAGCCCTTGCGCTCGCCGACCACGCGGAAGCCGCAGGTTCGATTGTCGTGGCTCCACACGATCGCCGTCGGAGCCCAGGAGCCGAGCTGGTAGCGCTTGTAGGAGTTCACGAACGGGGCGAACATCCACGACATCTCGCGCGCGGTCGCCATCAGCCCGCCGAGATAGTGACGGAACGTCTCCGACATGTGGTGCGGAGCGCTTTCCTCCCACATCAGCGACTCCGTACCGTCGGCGTTCCACACGCTCGAGTGCATGTGGCAGGAGGACCCGGCCTCGGCCATCGTCCACTTCGCCATGAACGTGATCGCGGCGTTGTTGAGCGCGGCGATCTCCTTCACGCCATGCTTGTAGATGGCGTGGTAGTCGGCGGTCGTGAGCGCGTCGGCGTAGGTGATGTTCACCTCGTGCTGACCCCTCCCGAACTCTCCCTTTGAGAACTCGACGGGTAGCCCCGCTCCGAGCATGCCGTTGCGGATCTGGCGAAGGATCCACTCGTCCTTGGTGGTCTGGAGCATGTGGTAGTCCATGATGTAGGAGGAGCTCGGGCGGAGTTGCCGGTAGCCGGACTCCGCGATGGCTTCGTAGGAGTCCTTGAACAGGTAGAACTCGAGCTCGGATCCGGCCTTGACGGTGTAGCCGAGCGCTGCGGCGCGCTCCATCTGTCGCTTGAGGATCTGCCGGGGCGCCACCTCCACGGGCTCGCGGGTCTCCTCGTCGGCGACGTCGCAGATCACCATGACGGTCTTGTCGATCCACGGGCACCAGCGAAGGGTCGACATATCCGGAACCATCCGGAAGTCCCCGTATCCCGTCTCCCAGCTCGCATACCGATACCCGGGGAGGGGCTCCATCTCCATGTCGATGGCCAGCAGGTAGAGGCAGGCATGCAACCCCTCCTCGCCAAGGATCTCCTCGATGAAGAAATGGGGCACGACCCGCTTGCCCATGAATCGACCCTGCAGGTCGGTGAACATGCACAGGACCGTGTCGACCTCGCCCTCGTCGACCAGGCTCTCGAGCTCCTTCAGCGTGAGCGTGCCCCTCTGCATGAAGCCTCCTCCTCAGGTGGGACGAGGGGCGGCATCTCGCCGCCCCTCGTCCATCGCCAGCGTTCCTAAACCCTGTCCACCCCGACCCGCGACGCTAGGCTTGAACCTCCTGCACGTGGGTCTTCCCGTACCCCTCCTCCTCCGGGTGGCCGTGCTCGCCCTTCGTCAGTGCGAATTCCTCCTCGGGAGACAGGACCAGACGGTGCCGCCCCGCGATCGCGAAGTAGAGGATGCCGAGCAGGAAATACGCCAGCGTGCCGTAGACGCCCGGCCGGTAGTCGCTGTTCGAGTATAGGGAGACGAGCGAGACAATCGCGATGGTGCCGGCGATAGCCGCTCCCCAACTCCCGACGGGGCTATGGTACGGCCGCTGGATGTGCGGCAGCCTCTGCCGGAGCAGGATGAACGAGAGACACTGCATCGTGTACGAGATCACCGCGCCGAACACGGCCATGTAGAGCAGGGCCCCCACGATCTTGCCGGCGAGCTCACCGCCGGACTTGCCGAGTTCGTAGATCAGGACGGCGAGCGCATACCCGACCACACCTCCCGCGATGAGCGCGACATGCGGGGTCTTCCGAGTCCCGTGCGTCAGTGAGAGCCACTTGGGGAAGTACCCGGCGCGAGACAGCGAGTACGTGTTCCGGCCGTACGCGTAGATGATGGTGAAGAAGCTCGCGATCAGGCCGACCAGGCCGACCAGGGCGAGCAGGTCTGCGGAGGTGCCCGGGCCGAAGACCCCCTTGAATCCGTCGAAGAGCGGGGTCGCCGTGACGCCGATGTTCTTTGCCCCGCCGTCCACGCCGGTGTTGAGGAAGAGCGTGAGGATGCCGGTGACCAGGAGGGTCGTCATTCCCCAGACGGTCGCCCGCGGAATGTCGCGCTTGGGATCCATCGACTCCTCCGCGGCGAGCGGGAGCTCCTCGATCGCCAGGAAGAACCAGATGGCGAAGGGGATGGCGGGGAAGATGCCTCCGATCCCGTGAGGGAGCCACCTCGAGGCGCCGACGTCGGGCTTGATGTTGGTCCAGAGCCCGGCGTCGAACTTCCCCGACACGAGGACGGCGATGAAGAAGAACGCCAGGATCCCGAGCGCGAGGATGTTGATCACGACGGTGAACCGCATCGTGGCCTCGATCCCGACGATGTTGATCGCGACGAACACGACATAGAAGACGGCCCACCACGTGACCGGGCTGTTCCACCACGGCTCGGTCGCTAGGCTGAACAGGTCCTTGACGATGTCGTGCATCAGGAAGCCCATCGCCCCCACCACGACGGCCGGCGTGATGACGTATTCCATGTTCTCCGCGAGGCCGGTGATGAACCCACCCCATGGCCCCATGGCCGAGCGGGCGAAGGAGTAGGCGCCTCCAGTGTGCGGCAGCGCCGGCGACATCTCCGCGATGCTGAAGCACAGGCCGTAGTACATGACGGCGATCACCGCGGTTGCGATCAGAAGCCCGCCGAAGCCGCCAGCGTCGAGCCCGAGGTTCCAGCCGTAGAAGTCGCCCGAGATGACCGCGGCCACACCGAGAGACCAGAGCGACCAGAACGCGGCGTGTCTGCGAAGGCCTCGACGCTGGAAGTAGTCCTCCGTGACCTCCTGGTACGTCACGGAGCCGATCCGCTTCTCTTGCGCCACGTGGCACCTCCCTCCCTAGGCCCACCCTGGATCCGCGTATCGAGCCACACGGGACCGAGGCCTGTCAAGATGTTTTGTCAGACAAACCCTTGACAGCGGAGGTGTCCATGTCTGACAAATACGCCCGGACAGGGAGGGGAGGTTCCATGCGTGGCCCCGTGAAGCCGCGCCCCCGGGTCGACGCCGTCCGGGAGACGCTCATGTCCTGGGTCGGCGCGCGAGCCCAGGGCGGGCAGCACCGGCTGCCGCCGGAGCCGGAGCTCGCCGAGGAGCTCGGCGTCTCTCGGGCGACCCTTCGCGAGGCGCTTCGGTCTCTCGAGGACGAGGGCCTTCTCACGAGGGCCCGTGGTGCCGGCACGTTCCTCGCCGATCGGCCGAGGGTCCCGAACAACCTCGCGGAGAACTTCGGCGTGACAGAGGCGATCCGGGCGGCGGGGATGCGGCCGGGGTTCGTGGAGGCCCACATGCGACGGCAGGTGGCGGGGCCCCGGGAGGCGGCGCGGCTGAGCCTGAACGAGGATGACGAAGTCGTGGTGTTGGACCGGGTCCGGACCGCCGACGGACGCCGGGTCGTGTACACGGTCGACGTGATCCCCGCCTCGCTCGTTGCCGAAAGCAACGACCTCGCGGGGCGGCTGGCGAGGCAGTCGCTGTACGACCTCTTCCGCACCGAGCTCGGGATCGTGATCCACCACGGGGTCACGAGGTTCGCTCCCGCTCGGGCCTCCAGGACCATCGCCGACAAGCTCCGGGTGCCGCGAGGAACCCTCCTTCTGTACCTGGATCAGATCGACTACGACGAGACCGGCCGGCCAGTTCTCTCATCGCACGAGCATCACCTGGCGGATGCCTTCGAGTTCAGCGTGGTTCGCCGTGGACCGGGAAGGAGGAAGGCGTGACGGAATCGGTAGGCAAGGCGATGCGCCTGAAGCGCGTGATCGATCCGAGCGGGGTGTCCGTGATCTGCGCGCTCGATCACGGGATGACCTCGCCCACGTTCCTCGAGCCGCTTGCCGACATTCGGGCGCGTGCGGCCGAGGCGGTCGCTGGTGGCGCCAACGTCATCATGATGAGCAAGGGCATGATCCGCCTGAGCGAGCCGGCGTTCTCCCCGACCACCTCGCTGGCACTTCTGCTCTCGGCCTCTGCGACGCCCTCTGGGGCTCGTCCCGAGATCGTCCAGATCGCGGAGGTCGAGGAGGCCCTCCGGCTGGGGGCGGATGCCGTGGTGCTGTTCACAGCGCTGGGCGGCGAGTCCGAACCGTCGATGATCCGGATCCTCGCGGCGGTGGGCCGGGAGTGTGCGGCGCTCGGCATGCCGTTCATCGCCGAGGCCGAGTTCCCGACGACGTACGCGTCCGTGGAAGACCTGAAGGAGCAGTACGGCTTCGAGTACCTGCGTCGGAACGTCCGCCTCTGCGCAGAGCTCGGTGCGGACGTCGTGAAGACCAACTGGCCCGGGGATCAGGAGTCGTTCGCCAAGCTCATCGCAGCCGCGAACGGGATCCCGGTCGTGCTCGCGGGCGGGTCTCGCCTGGAGGATCTGGAGCTCCTGAGCCGCATGGAGCAGGCGATGGCGGCGGGGGCCATCGGGTGCTCGGTCGGCCGAAACATCTTCATGCACCGTTCGCCGGAGGCAATGACACGGGCTCTGTCCCGGGTGATCCGAGACGGCTGGTCGGCGGAGAAGGCCCACGAGGCGCTCGCCGAGGAGATCGGAGGTGGGTCGTGAGAGCCGCGTTCATGACCGCTGTCAACGCCGTGGAGGTGCGAGACACCGAGGAGCCCAAGCTCGATCCTCGAGGAGCCCTGCTTCGCGTCGAGGCCTGCGGCATCTGTGGGACCGACGCCCGAACGTTCTTCAACGGCGACCCGCGAGCCCCGGTTCCCTGGGTCCTCGGACACGAACCGGTCGGGATCCTCGAGGAGGTCGGGCCGGATGCGGATCTGCCGCCGGGCATCGGCAGGGGGGACCGGGTGTTCCTTGGCTCCATCTTGACGTGCGGTGAATGCCGCTGGTGTGTGGACGGGTTTCAGAACCTGTGTGAGCACCATCTCCTGTACGGATACGATCCGTTTCCCGGCGCGTACGCGGACCTCGCCGCGATCCCCCCGATCGCCACGAAGAATCTCATCAAGCTCCCGCCGCAGCTTCCCTCGGACCTCGCGACCACGGCGGATCCCTTCGCCTGCGCCCTGAACGGCATCGAGGTGCTCGACGTGCGTCTGGGGGACACCGTGATGATCCTGGGGACCGGTCCGATCGGTTGCTGGCAGGCCGTGATGGCACGTGACAGGGGCGCGGGCCGGATCTTCCTGACCGACGTGAACGGTGATCGCCTCCAGGTTGCGCTCGGCGTCGTAGGGCACCTCATCGACGATGCGTGGGTGGCGGGCGAGGACAACGGTGTCGCGGAGGTGCTGTCGCGAACCGATGGCCGGGGAGCCGACCGGGTGAGCGTGGCCGCGCCGTCGAAAGCGGCCCAGCAGGCGGCGCTCGAGATGGCCGCCAAGCGCGCGCGCGTCGTGTACTTCGCAGGTCTTCCCAAGCACGATCCGGTGAGCCCGCTGGACATGAACCAGTTGCACTACAAAGAGCTCGCGGTCCTCGGTGCCTACGGGGCGACCCATCGCCAGTACCGAATCACCATGGGCTACCTCGATCGGCGGCAGGAGGATCTTGGACGCGTGGTCACCCACCGGTTTTCGCTCGAGCACATCGACCAGGCATTCGAGACGATCCGCTCGGGCGCGGGGCTGAAGATGGTGATCCTGCCATGAGCGCGCGCGCCGGGGCCGTCGGCGGCCCGTACGTGATCGGCTGTGACGTCGGCAGTCAGGGCACGAACGTCGCCCTGTATGCCGTCGATGGGCGGCTCGTGGCCTCCTCGTACCAGCCCTACGACCTCTCGTTCCCCTTCCCGGGCGCCGCCGAGCAGGACGCGACGCTCTGGCCGGAGGCGATCGTCGCCGGCGTGCGGGACGTGCTCGCAGCGGTACCGGAGGGCCCATCTGCGGTCGAGGGCATCTCGTTCGGCTCCCAGCTCGATGGCATGGTGGTCTGCGGCGGGGACGGGCGGCCGCTGCGCCCGGCGATGATCTGGATGGATCGCCGGGCAGAGGTGCAGGCGGCGCACGTCGCCGACAAGATCGACCCAGTCGACTTCTACGAGCTGGTGGGCACCAACCTCGACTCGTCCCACGCGGTGTTCAAGGCGCTCTGGGTACGAGACGAGGAGCCGGATCTTTGGTCTCGGGCAGCGTTCTTGATGCCCCCCGGCGCCTTTGTGTTGCGGGAGATCGCTGGTGCGCTTGCCGTCGACTACTCGAACGCGTCGTCGCTTGCGCTCCTGGACCCGCGAACGCGAGGCTGGTCGCATGAGGTGCTCGAGGTCGTCGAGATCCCGGAGCGCCTCTTGCCGGAGGTGACCGCCGCGACCGAGCCGATCGCGACGATCACTCCGGGGTTCGCCGAGGCGACGGGGCTGGACCCGTCGACCGTCGTCGCCGTCGGATGCGGGGACGAGATGGCCGCGACGCTCGGCGCAGGCGTGTTCGAGCCGGGCGAGGTGTGCGACGTCGTCGGCACGGCCGAGCCCGTGTGCGCGGCCTCCGCCGAGCCGCGCGCAGACCCCTCCATGCTGGTCGAGTGTCACCCGCATGCCGATCCGGATGCGTGGCTGCTCGAGAACCCCGGGTTCGTCTCCGGCGGGAATCTTCGCTGGTGGCGGGACCATTTCGCACCGCTCGAGCGCTCCGCGGAGGCGCGAGGCGAGGGCGACGCGTACGACCTCCTCACGAGGGAGGCGGCGGATCTGCCCCCCGGGTCCGATGGCCTCATCTTCCTGCCGTGCATGCAGGGGGCGATGGCCCCTGAGTGGAACGGAGCCGCTCGGGGCGTCTTCTACGGCCTCACCCTTGCGCACGGACGGGCGCACATGACCCGGGCCCTGCTCGAAGGCAGCGCGTACGCGCTTCGGGACATCCTTGAGGCGATGCGCGGGGCGGGCCTCGACGTGAGGCGGATCACGATGGTCGGAGGCGGGGCGAAGGGTGCGCTCTGGCGCCAGATCAAGGCGGACGTCACCGGGCTCCCGGTTCGGATTCCGACGAGCGTCGAGACGACGGCGACGGGGGCGGCCATCCTGGCCGCGGTGGCCTCGGGTCTGTTCCCGACCGTCGCGGCGGCCGCGAAGGCGCTGGTTTCCTACGAGCCGGACGAGACGCTCCCGGACCCGGAGCGCTCGGCCGCGTACGACGATACCTACGCTCGGTATCGCGAGCTGTACTTCGCGTTGAAGCCGGTCTTCGGGCGAAGCTGAGCCCGGAGCTCCCAACCGGATCTCGCGTTAGGCACGGGACGGACGGCGCCGGAGCGCGACGACGCAGACCAGGAGCACCGCGATTCCGATCGGCTGGACGACGCCCCAGCTCGCGATCGCCCAGCCGAGGGCGCTGCCGGCCAGAAACGAGGCGAGAAGGCCGACCGCGTTCAGCGGATAGCCGAGCACGAAGCGGATCGTGATCGCGACGAGCGGCGTCAGGAGCAGCGGCCAGAAGTCGTAGCTCGGCTGACCGGCCGGAAGGCCGGGGACCGTCCCGAACGCAAGCATGACCGTATGCTACCCGCGGCCGTGCGATGGATTGTCCTTCGGGCGGCTACTCCGGCGTCACGTACGCGGCCGTGATGCCTCCGTCCACGATGAGCGAGGCGCCCGTCATGAACGACGAGTCGTCCGACGCGAGGAACAGCGCCGCCTTCGCGAGCTCCTCGGCCCGCCCGAGCCGACCCATCGGGATGTGCACGAACCGCCGCTGCCGCCTGGCGGGGTCCGAGAGCAGCTCGGCGAGCAGGGGGGTGTCGATCGGCCCAGGGCAGAGCGCGTTGCAGCGGATCCCTCGGCGCGCGTACTCGACCGCGATCTCCCTGGTCATCGACAGGACCGCGCCCTTGGACGCCGTGTAGGCCGTCTGCGACGTCGCCGCACCCATCCAGGCGACGAACGAGGCGACGTTGATGATCGAGCCGCCTCCCGACCGGATCATCGCGGGCACCCCGTACCGGCAGCCGAAGGCCACCCCCTTCACGTTGATCGCGAGCGTGCGATCCCAGACCGATTCGTCGGTGTCGGTGACCGAGCCGTCCTCGGGGAGCATCACGCCGGCGTTGTTGTAGAGGATCGAGAGCGTCCCGTACCGCTCCATCGCGAAGGCCACCATCGCCTCGGCGTCGGAAGCCTTCGAGACGTCGGCGTGCACGTAGGCGGCCGTCCCGCCGGCCGCGGTGATCTCGGCGGCGACCGCCTGGCCCGCCTCGTCCGCGACGTCGGTGAGCACGACCCTTGCCCCTTCCGATGCGAACAGGGAGCTCGCGACCTTGCCCATGCCGCTCGCCCCTCCGGTGATCAGCGCCACCTTGCCGTCCAGCCGCCCCATCGCGCGGTCCTCCCTCCCGGTTGAGCGTGGCGCGAGCATAGCGGGCGATCCGTATCATCGTGGCCCCCACCGGAGCGGGAGGAGAGTCGGGATGAGCGCCGAGCTGTTGGTGATGGGAGGGGAGCGGACGGCGTCGGCCGGCGGCGCGACCTTCGAGGTGATCGAGCCCGGGACGGGAGCGCCCATGGCCGAGGTCGCCGAGGCGAGCGAGGAGGACGCGCGGCGAGCCGTCGAGATCGCGGCGCGTGCGTTCGACGAGGGATCGTGGCGGCGGGCGTCGGCGACCGAGCGCGGTCGCGTGCTCCTGCGGGCAAGCGCCATGGTCCGCGAGCGCCTCGAGGAGTTCGCCGTGGTCGAGGCGCGGAACGCCGGCAAGCCGATCCGGGCCGCGCGGGGCGAGATGGGCACCGTCGCCGCCGTTCTCGAGTACTGGGGCGGTGCGGCGAACAAGATCTTCGGCGAGACGGTGCCGGTGCAGGACCCCGGGCTCGACGTGACCCTTCGCGAGCCGGTCGGCGTCTGCGCCCTCATCACGCCGTGGAACTTCCCGCTGGTGATCGCGTCCTGGAAGATCTGCCCGGCCCTCGCCTGCGGGAACACGGTCATCGTCAAGCCGGCGACCTACACACCGCTGTCCGTGCTGATGCTCGCAGATCTTCTGGTGGAGGCGGGGCTGCCGCCCGAGACGATCTCGGTCCTGCCCGGCCCGGGCTCCACCGTCGGCAACGCGCTCGTGTCCGATCCCAAGGTGTCCAAGGTCGGGTTCACGGGCTCGACGGCGGTGGGGGCGCAGATCATGAAGCTCTGCGCCGACAACATCACGCGGGTCTCGCTCGAGCTCGGGGGCAAGTCGG
>JAJPHY010000113.1 GCA_021325015.1 Actinomycetota bacterium
CCCCACCCGACGGGAGTCAAACCTGTGCTGTCCGAACACGACCTGGCCCGCGCGCTCGAACGGATCGGGGTCTCGGCCCCCGTTCGGTTCGACGAGGTTACCCGCTCGACGCAGCTCGCGGCGGCCGAGCTCGCCCGGGCCGGGTGTCCGGAATGGACTCTGGTCGCCGCCGGGCACCAGACCGAGGGGCGCGGTCGCCTGGGCAGGCAGTGGCTCGACGTGCCGGGCGAGGCGCTCATGTTCTCGCTGGTGCTCCGGCCCGACCTGCCGCCGTCTCGGGGAGGCCTGCTCACGCTGCTCGCCGGATGGGCCGTGGCCACCGGATGCCAGAAGGCCGCCGGGGTCCGCGCGACGTGCCGGTGGCCGAACGACGTGCTGGTCGCCGGCGCGAAGGTGGCCGGCGTGCTGGCCGAGTCCGTCGTGGAGGAGGCCCGCCTGTCGCACGTGGTGCTCGGGGTCGGCGTGAACCTGGGGGCCGCGCCGTCGGGCGTGCCCGGCGCCGGCGCGCTCGGGCGGGTCGAGCCGGGGGAGCTCCTCGCGGGGATCCTGGAGGCCTTCGCGTCGCGCTACGCGCCGGCCGACCCCGAGTTCGGCGAGCGCGTGCTGCGGGCGTACCGGGACCTCTGCGCGACGCTCGGCCGGCGCGTGCGGGCGACGACGACCGGCGGCGCGCTCGTGGAGGGCACGGCGGTGGGCCTCGACGGCGAGGGCGGGCTCGTGGTGGAGACCCCGGGCGGCCGCGAGACCGTGCGGTTCGGCGAGATCGAGCACCTGCGGGGCTAGTTGCCCCGGCCCCGGCCCGGCGGTAGCGTCCGGGCGTGGCGTTTCCCAGGCGACTGCTCGTCGACGGCGAGGAGCTGGTTCTCGACCTGCGGCCGCATCCGATCGCCCTCGCGCGCGCCGCGATCGTGACGGCCTTGGTCGTGGCCGGCTGGGTCCTCGCGTTCCTGAACCTCCCGAGCGGCGGCGCCCACGACGTCCTGTTCTGGCTCACCTGGGGCGTCGGGATCGCCGTGCTCGTGTGGTGGCCGGTTCGCGACCTCGTGCGGTTCCTCACCTCGCACTTCGTCGTGACCTCGGACCGGATCATCCACCGGCAGGGGTGGATCGCGAAGGACTCGATGGAGATCCCGCTCGAGGCGATCAACGACGTGCGGTTCCACCAGGGGGTGTTCGAGCGGATCATCGGCGCCGGCGACCTCATCATCGAGTCCGCCGGCGAGCGGGGGAGCGAGACGTTCCAGGACATCCGCAGGCCCGAGTCGGTCCAGAAGACCATCTACCACCAGGGCGAGCTCAACCAGCAGAAGATGATGCGGGGAGCGGGCTCGGGGTCCCCGGCGGCCCCGTCCACCGCAGGCGAGCTCGAGCGCCTGGCCTCTCTCCGCGACCGCGGCGTGCTCACGGAGGAGGAGTTCCAGGCGCAGAAGCGCCGGATCCTCGGCGGGTAGCCCGGTTCGACGCCGGCGCTCGTCCCACCGGGCTCGTCGGGGGACAACGAGTCCATAACAGACGAGGTGTCCGGCCGGCCCGTCACGTCCGCGCCGTTCCTGATAGAACAGGCCCATGGAGCCGCGAGTCGCCATCGTCGGCGTCGGGCACGCGGGGTTCGCGCCCATCACCGCGGGACTCTCCTACAAGGAGCTGATGTTCCAGGCGGCCGAGCGTGCCTACGACGACGCGGGGGTGGACGTGCGCGCGGACGTGGACTCGTTCGTCTGTTGCTCCGAGGACTTCCTGGAGGGCACGAGCATCTTCGACGAGTACGTGCCGGACCAGCTGGGCGCGGTGCACCGGCCCGTCCAGACGGTCGCCGGCGACGGGTTGTTCGGGATCGTCACCGGCACGATGCTGATCCGCTCCGGCGTCGCGAACGTCGTCGTGGTGGAGGCGCACAGCAAGGTCTCGGACGTGCTGACGCTGGGAAGCATCGAGCACTTCGCGCTCGACCCGGTGTGGAACCGTCCGCTCGTGCCGAGCGTGCTCGCCGTGGCCGGACTCGACATGAACGCGTTCCTCGAGCGGACCGGCCTGACCGAGGAGCACTGCGCGCTGGTGGCCGCGAAGAACCGGTGCAACGCGCTCGACAACCCGCGGGCGGCGTACCCCGCCGACCTGTCGGGGGACGACGTGGACGACTCGGCGCCGCTTTGGTGGCCGCTGCGCGAGCTCGAGGTCGCGGGGCGCGCCGACGGATGCGTGGTGGTGGTGCTCGCCGCGGAGGACCGGGTCCGGGACCTTACGGAGGCGCCGGTCTGGCTGCTCGGCGCGGGCTGGTCGAGCGGGAGCCCGACGCTCGAGAGCAGGACCTGGGGGGAGGCCGACTTCGTCCGCCGGGCCGCCCAGCGCGCGTACGCGATGGCCGGCATCCGGGATCCCGCCGAGGAGATCGACCTGGCCGAGGTCGACGACACCTACGCCTACAAGGAGCTCCAGCACGTCGAGGCGCTGGGGCTCGCCGAGCCCGCCGATCTGGGCGACCTCGTGCAGGAGGGCGACCTCGAGCCCGAGGGCGAGCTCCCGGTGAACGTCTCGGGGGGCGCGCTCGCGCAGGGCAACCTGTTCGAGGCGAACGGCCTGGCGCGGGTGCTCGAGTGCGTCGAGCAGCTGCGGGGGGAGGCGGGCGAGCGGCAGGTCGAGGACGTCCAGGTGGCGGTCGCGCAGTCCTGGCCCGGCGTGCCGTCGACCTCCGCCGCCGTCGTGGTGCTCGGACGCGACGAGGGGCCGTCGTGAGCGGCCGACGGATCGACCACGTGTGGTTCTGGGTCGCCGACCTGGAGCGCGCGGTGGCCTTCTACCGGGACGTGCTCGGGCTGAAGCTGCTGTTCCGCACCGGCGACGAGTGGGCCGAGTTCGAAGCCGGAGCCGCCAAGCTGGGCCTGCACGGCCCGGGGAGCGGCCGGCGCCGCTCGCCGGGGGGAACGGTCGTGTTCCGGGTCGACGACCTCGACGCGGTCCGCCGGGACCTCGAGACCCGAGGCGTCCGGTTCGAGGATTCGGAGGGCGAGGCGCAGGGGTACGCGCGGTTCGTGCACTTCGCGGATCCCGACGGCAACACCCTCGGCATCATCGAGTACGCGAGGGCCCCCCGGTGAGCGCCCGGAGGGTCGCGGCCGTGGGCGCCGGCATGACCAGGTTCATGCGGCGGGCGCAGGAGACCGGCAAGGAGCTCGCGTGGGAGGCCTCGCGCGCGGCGCTCGAGTCCTGCGAGCTCACGCTGGACGCCGTCGACGCCGTGTGCCTCACGAGCGCGCCCGACGCGTTCGACGGCGTGCACATGAAGGGCGAGTACCTCTCCGACGGCGCGGGCGCGTTCGGGCGGCCGTTCATTCGCACCTACGTCGGGGGCGGCAGCGGCGTGTTCACGGCGATCCAGGGCTGGTACACGGTCGCGAGCGGGATGGCCGACGTGGTGCTGGTCGTCGCCGAGGAGAAGATGTCGTCGACGCAGCCGCACCCGCAGGCGGCGTTCCTCACGATCTTCGACAACGTGCTGGAGCGGCCGCTCGGGCCGAACCTGCTGTGGATCTTCGCGCTCGAGATGAACCGCTACATGTCCGCGTACGGGCTCGACAAGCGCGACATCGCCGCCGTCGCCGTGAAGAACAAGCGCAACGCCGCCGACCACCCTGCGGCGCTCCTCGGCCGGTCGGACATCACGGTGGAGGACGTGCTCGCCTCCGAGACGCTCGCCTGGCCGGTCCAGCGCCTGGACGTCTCGCCGGTCTCCGACGGGGCCGTCGCCCTCGTGCTCGCCTCCGAGGAGGCCGCCGAGCGCATCACCGACCGGCCCGTCTGGATCCAGGGGGTGGGGTGGAACCTCGACACCGCCTACTGGACCAACCGCGACCTCGTGTTCCCCGAGTACGTCCGCAACGCGGCCCGCGCGGCGTACGCGATGGCCGGCGTGACCGAGCCCCGCAAGCAGATCCACATCGCCGAGCCGTACGACCCCTTCGACTACAAGGAGCTGCACCACCTGGAGGGGCTGATGCTGTTCGATCCGGGCACGGCCCCGGAGGCGGCGCGCGACGGCGTGCTGAACCGCGACGGCGACCTGCCCTCGTGCCCCTCCGGCGGGCTCCTCGGGGTCGGGAACCCGATCGCGGCCGCCGGGCTGATGAAGGTCGCCGAGCTGTTCTGGCAGCTCCGCGGCGAGGCCGGCGCGCGGCAGGTCCCCGGCTCGCCGGAGCGGGGCGTCGCACAGGCCTGGGGCGACCTGATGCAGGTCGGCACGGTCGTCGTGCTCGGCAACGAGGGCGGGCCACCGACGACGGCCACGCGACTGCCCGACTCGCCGACCCCTCCCGCCTCCACGCCCGGGCACCCGCTCACCGAGGCCGAGTTCCGCGGGGCGACCGGCGCGGTCGAGGACGCGGTCGACGCGCGGTACGCGTGGGACGCCGGGGTGGCGATCTCGCGATTCCTGGGCGGGCTTCGGGAGGGCAGGATCCTCGGGCGCGAGTGCCGGGGATGCGAGCGGGTGCTCGTGCCGCCCAGGATGTTCTGCGAGCGCTGCTTCCGCGGCACCGACGCGTGGGTCGAGGTCGAGCCGACCGGCGTCGTGCAGACGTTTTCGATCTGTCACGTGAGCTGGGACATGAAGCCGCTCGAGACGCCCGAGATCCCCGCGGTGATCGCGATCGACGGCTCGAGCGGCGGGTTCCTGCACGTGCTGGGCGAGGTCGACCCGCAGGAGGTGCGGGTCGGGATGGCGGTCGAGGCCGTGTGGAAGCCCGTCGCCGAACGAACGGGCTCGATCCTGGATATCGCGTACTTCCGGCCGGTTCGAGGGGGCGCGCCGTGATCGAGCGGATCGCTCGGCCGGACGAGGTCCGGCGGTGGCCGGGCTCGATCCCCGTGTCCCACCGCTACACCCCGGGCGTCGCGGGCCAGGCGTTTCTCGAGACCCTCCGGGACCGCGGCGTGATCCTCGGCTCTCGCTGCGACCGGTGCCGCTACACCTACGTGCCCGCGCGCCTGTTCTGCGAGCGCTGCTTTGCGGAGCTCGCGGCCGACGTCGAGGTCGGTCCGGCCGGGGTGCTGCGCTCGTTCGCGATCGGGTTCGTCGGGGTGGAGGGGGAGCCGCTCGAGTCGCCGCTGACCCTGGGGCTCGTCCAGCTCGACGGCGCCGACGCCTGCCTCCTGCACCTGGTGCTCGACCACTCGGATGAGCCGCTGGAGATCGGTCGGCGCGTCGAGGTCGTCGTCAAGCCGGCCGGGGAGCGAACCGGCTCGATCCTGGACATCGAGGGCTTCCGCCCGGTCGAGGGCTGAGCGCCGGGGGTCGTCCGGACGACGCCCGGACGCGGGACGAGCGACGCCTGGACGCGGGACGAGCGCGTCGGCCGCCCCGCGTATCCTGGCGCGGTGAACCACCTGCGATGCGAACGGTGCGGCGAGCCGCTTCCCGAGCGGGCTCGCTTCTGCCCGAGCTGCGGGTTCCCGGCGGTCGCCGCCGCTGCGGCCGAGGAGCGCAAGGTCATCACGGTCGTCTTCGTCGATCTGGTGGGCTCGACGCGCCTGTCCGCGCTCGTCGATCCCGAGCGGTATCGCGAGATGCTGGCCGCCTACTACCGGATGGTGGCGGACGAGCTCGAATCGCTTCGCGGCCGGGTGGTCAACGTCGCCGGGGACGCCGTCGTGGGCGTCTTCGGCCTTCCACAGGCGCACGACGACGACGCGCTGCGGGCGATCCGGGCGGGGCTGTCCATCGCCGCGAGGATCGAGGACCTCGGACGGACGCTGAGCCTTCCGGTTCCATTGCACGGCAGGGTCGCGGTCAACACCGGCTCGGTCGCGATCGGCGCGGAGGCCCCGGAGGCGGGGCTGCTCTCCGGCGCCGTCGTGAACGCGGCGGCCAGACTCCAGCAAGCCGCGGCGCCCGGCACGGTGATGGCCGGCGAGACCACGTGGTTGCTGACGCGCGACGCCGTGGAGTACGGCGAGCGCGTCGAGGTCGAGGCCAAGGGCTTCGAGGACGCCCTGCCCGGCCACCCGGTGGTGGCGCTCGCGCCGGGGTTCTCGCGGCGGACGATCCCGCTCGTCGACCGGCGCCGCGAGCTGCGGCTGCTCGCCGACACCTTCGAGCGGGCCGTCGAGACCCGCCGCGGCCACATGGTCACGCTCCTCGGCGAGCCGGGCATCGGCAAGAGCCGGCTCGCGCAGGAGTTCCTCGCGAACCTGCCTGAAGGGGCCAGGGCCCTCACCGGCCGGGCGAGCCCGTTCGAGGAGGACGTCACGTTCGCGCCGGTCGCCCAGATCCTCCTGCAGCAGATGGGCGAGCGCCCCGATGCCCCGCCCGAGCGCCTCCAGGCCCGCCTGGAGGAGCTCGTGATGTCGTGCTGCCCTCCCGGCGATGCCGAATCGACGGTGCTGCGGCTCGGCTACGCCCTCGGCCTCGGTGAGGATGCGCGGGGCGAGGGGCGTGGCGAGCGACGCTACCGGGTCGCCGAGATCCGGGCCGGCCTGGTCCCGTTCCTGCGGGGGCTCGCGAGCCAGGGGCCGGTCGTGCTCGTGTTCGAGGACGTCCACCTGGCCGAGCCGCCGCTCCTCGATCTCGTCGAGCAGCTCGTCCGAGAATCCAAGGGCGTGCCGCTGCTCGTGCTCTGCGTCGCGCGCTACGACCTGCTCGACGAGCGGCCCGACTGGGGCGGCGGGCTCGGCGACTCGCTCACCCTGCATCTCGAGCCGCTGTCGCTCGAGGACGCGACGGAGCTCGCCCTGCGGGCGGGGGAGGCGCTCGACCGCCGCGCGGCCGAGCGGATCGCCGAGCATGCGGGCGGCAACCCGTTCTTCATCGTCGAGACCACCGGCATGCTGGTGCACCACTCGGCCGACCGCGCGATCGATCCCTCCGGGGGGCCGCAGGGCCTGCTCCCCCCGACTGTCCAGGCGGTCATCGCATCCCGGATCGACCACCTGCCGGCGGAGGCGCGCGACCTCATCCGCAAGGCCTCGGTCTTCGCGCGCTCGGAGTTCGACGTGTCCGAGCTCGGTCTGATCGCCGACCCGCAGGAGAAGGTGCTCGCGCTGCTGGAGGACGAGGAGCTGCTGATCCGCCACCGGGATCGCCCCGGTGTGTGGCGGTTCCGGCACGGCCTGGTGCGCGACGTCGCCTACGAGAGCCTTCCCAAGCGCGAGCGCCGACGCCTGCACCTGCAGGTGGCCGAACGGCTCTCCGAGGACCCCGAGACCTCGGCCCGCTATCCGCGGTCGATCGCCTACCACCTGGAGCAGGCCGCGAGGGCGGCGCTCGACCTGGATCCGAACGACCGCGCGCTCGCCCGCCGCGCGTTCGAGTCGCTCGCGCACGCCGGGGACCTCGCGATGGAGGGCTCCGAGGCGCGGACGGCGGCCGACCTGTACGAGCGGGCGCTCGCCATGGCCGGTCACCGGCGCACGTGGGGGCTCTCTGAGGCGATCGTCCTGTCCAACCTCGGGGAGGCCCGGTACTGGCTCGGCGAGTTCGAGCAGGCGGTCAAGCCCCTGGCCCAGGCGCTCGAGATCGGGGGCGACGATCCGCGCGTTCGAGCGCACGCGTCCAGGTTCCTGGGCGACATCGAGCTGTCGATCAACGGCAACCCCGATCGGGCATCCGAGCTGTTCGAGCGGGCCCTCGCGGCGGCCCGCGAGCTCGGCGACCCGTGGATCCTCGCCCGCACGCTGCTCCAGGCGGGCTGGGCCCCCTACTGGCGCAACGACCTGGCGACCGCCCGGGCGATGTTCCAGGAGGCGCTCGAGGTTGCGCGCACCAACCCCGCAGGCGATCGGTGGGCGGAGGCGCGCGCGCTCGTCATGCTCGCCGCCGTCGCCCAGGAAAGCGAGGACGAGGAGGCCGCGTTCGCGCTCGCCTCGGAGTCGCTCGCCGTGGCCGAGGCGGCCGGCGACCGGTTCGCGATCGCCGTGGCGCGGGAGGCGGTCGGGAGCGCGCTCCGCAGGCTCGGCCGCCTGGAGGAAGCCGAGCCCCACCTCGACGCGGCCGTGGAGGCGTTCCGCGACCTCGGAGCCCGGTGGGAGCTCGCGAGCGCGCTCACGTCGCGGGGCATCGCGCACCGCCTCGGGGGCCGGATCGAGCCGGCGGTCAGGGACCTGCGCGAGGCGTTCCGGCTCTGCCGCGAGCTGAAGGAGCGGAGCATCGTGACGTGGTCGGCGGGGGCGCTCGCCGCGGCGCTGGTCGACGCCGGGGACCCGAAGGCGGCGCGCCAGGTCGTCGAGGAGGCGGCCGACGTCGCGAGCCTCGACGGGCCGGCCTGGCGCGACTGGCTCCTCGGCGCCGAGAGCAGGATCCTGCTGGCCGAGGGCGACCTCGAGGGCGCGCGCGAGCGCGCGGTCGAGCTGCTCGCCGGCGTGCGCGAGCACGGCTTCGCCAAGGAGGTGGCCGCCCGCGTGTGGTGGGTGGGTCGGCTGTTCGGCGCCGACGCGGTCGGCGGTGAACGGGAGCTCGAGCGTGCGCGCACCACGCTCGAGTCCCTTCACTGGGAGCAGGCGCTCCGCGAACCGGATCTGGTCCAAAGGTGAGCCGGTGGACTTCGAGCTGACCGAGGAGCAGGAAGAGTTCCGCCAGGCCGTGCGGGAGTTCGCGCGGGACGAGATCGCCCCCCGCGCCAAGGAGCTCGACGAGCAGGAGCGCTTCCCGCTCGAGATCGTCCGCCGGATGGGCGAGCTCGGTCTGTTCGGGCTCCCGTTCCCCGAGCGCTACGGCGGGCAGGGCGGCGACTTCGTCACGTTCTGCCTCTGCCTGGAGGAGATCGCGAGCGTGGACTCGTCGGTCGCCATCACGCTCGAGGCGGCGGTGGGGCTCGGCGCCAACCCGATCTTCCGGTTCGGGACCGAGGAGCAGAAGCGACGGTGGCTCGAGCCGATGGCCCGCGGGGAGATCCTCGGGGCGTTCGCGCTCACGGAGGCGGGCGGCGGCTCCGACGTGCGCTCGATGCGCACCACGGCGCGGCTCGAGGGGGGCAAGTGGGTCGTCGACGGCTCGAAGGCGTTCATCACCAACTCCGGGACGCCGATCACCGCGGTGTGCGCGGTCGCCGCGATCACGGGCGAGGGCGAGATCTCGGCGATCCTGGTCCCGACCGACACGCCGGGGTTCGCCGTCGGCCCTCCGTATCGCAAGATCGGATGGCGGGCGAGCGACACCCGCGAGGTCACGTTCTCGGGATGCCGGGTGCCGGAGGCGAACCTGCTCGGCGAGCGAGGGCGCGGCTACGCCCAGTTCCTCGAGACCCTCGACGACGGGCGGATCGCGATCGCCGCGCTCGCGACCGGGCTCGCGCGGGGCTGTCTCGAGGAGAGCGTCCGCTACGCGCGCGAGCGCGAGGCGTTCGGCCGACCGATCGGCGCGTACCAGGCGCTCCAGTTCAAGATGGCCGACATCCGGGTCGGCGTGGAGAACGCGCGCCTGGCCTACCTGCGCGCCGCGTGGCTGAAGGACCGCGGGCGCCGCTACAAGACCGAGGCCGCGATCGCCAAGCTGTACGCGAGCGAGGTCGCGGTCGCTGCCGCCCGCGACGCCGTGCAGATCCACGGCGGTTCGGGCTACATCGAGGAATCGTCCGTGGCGCGGTTCTACCGCGACGCGAAGGTGCTCGAGATCGGCGAGGGGACCAGCGAGATCCAGCGGATCCTGATCGCCCGGGACCTCGGCCTTCCGGGCACCGAGCTGTAGCGCTCGCGGGCAACCCGCGCGCGGGTCGGCGGGTCCGCGCTCAAGTCCTCCGGGCAGGGCGACGAGGGAGATGGTTGAAAGGGCCGGCCCCTGGGAGCACGCTGAGCGGGCGCGGCCGTTGACATTTCGGCACCTCGTTCGATAGCAAGGTCACCCACGTGAGAGCGAACCGGGGACGCTCGAGCTCCATCTGGCGCCGGCTGGTCGGCGCGGCCGCCGCGTTCGCGCTCCTCGGGCTGCTCGCGCCGGCGGGCGCGCGGGCCGATATCAAGGGTCAGCTCGACCGGGCGAAGGCTCGCCTGGAGCAGCTCAAGCGCGAGATCGCTCACCAGTACGAGGTCGTCAAGGCGATCGAGTCCCGGGCAGCGGCCGTCGCGGCCCGCCTGCTCGACGCGAAGGACGCCTACGATCAGATCACCGCCGAGCTCAACCGGACCCGCGACGAGCTCGCGCGGGCGAGCGAGCGGTACACGGAGCTCCGCGACCGCCTGAACGCGCGCGCCCGCGAGGCGTACATGCAGGGCGCGGGCAGCCCGATCGAGTTCCTGCTCTCGGCCACCTCGTTCGCCGACCTCACCGATCGCGTCGAGTACGTCGACGCCGTCACGCAGAGCGATGCCGACCTCGCGAACCAGGTGCAGAACCTCAAGAACGACCTCTCGGCCAAGGAGCGTGACCAGCAGCGGCTGCAGGAGCGGCAGGCGCAGAAGCTGAACGAGATCCAGACGCAGCAGGCGCAGGTCGACGCGGAGCTCGCGCAGGCCAAGCGGGTCTACGACGACATCCAGCGAAAGAAGGACGAGGCGGCGAGGCTCGTCGAGAAGCTCGGGAAGCAGTACCGGAACTACCTGCAGTCCCTCTACAACATCGGGTACAACCCCAACGGGGTCTTCAAGGTCTGTCCGGTGGGGCAGCCGCACATCCTGACCGACTCGTTCGGCGCGCCGCGCTACGCGGGCGGGTTTCACCTGCACGCCGGCAACGACATCATGGCCCCGATGGGCACGCCGATCCTCGCGCCCTTCGACGGGACCGCCCGCTCGAGCTCCAACGGGCTGGGAGGTCTCGCCGAGTACGTGTACGGCCCCACCGGCTACGTCTACAACGCGCACCTCTCCGCCTACTCGGCCAGCTCGAACGGACCGGTGCACGCCGGCGACGTCATCGGCTACGTCGGCAACACGGGCGACGCCGCCGGCGGCCCGACCCACGACCACTTCGAGTGGCACCCGAACCAGATCCCCTCGAACTGGCCGGCGAGCCCCTACGGCTACTCGGTCATCGGCAGCGCGGTGAACCCCTACCCGCTGCTCTCGCAGGTCTGCTGAGCGTGCGCTCGCCCCGTGACGGCGGGCCACCGAGCCGCCCGCGAGGTCCGGCGCGCGCTACCCTTCGATCCTCGCGGTTCGACGGAGGCCAGGGTGAAGGCTGAGGAGATCGAGCGCGTCGGCGTGGTGGGATGCGGTGTGATGGGCTCGGGCATCGTGGAGGTCTGCGCGCGGGCCGGCATGGACGTGGTCTTCGTCGAGGCGACGCAGGGGCTGGTCGAGCGCGGCCGAGCGCTCGTGGAGGCCTCGACGCTCCGGGCCGTCGAGCGCGGCAAGATCTCCGAGGCCGAGCGCCAGGCGGAGCTCGGGCGGATCCGCGGCGCGACGAGCCTGGACGAGCTGGCCGACCGCCAGATCGTGATCGAGGCCGCCACCGAGGACGCCGGCACCAAGCGCGAGGTGTTCCGCCGGCTCGACGAGGTCACGCCGCCCGATTCCGTCCTCGCGAGCAACACGTCCTCGATCCCCATCGTCGAGCTCGCCTCGGTCACCAAGCGCCCGGACAAGGTGCTGGGCATGCACTTCTTCAACCCCGTGCCGGTGATGGGCCTGATCGAGCTCGTGCGCGCGATCACCACCTCGGAGGAGACCGTCGAGCTCGGGCGGGCCTTCGGCGTTCGCCTCGGCAAGACGACGGTGGAGTCGCGCGACCGGGCCGGCTTCATCGTGAACCTGCTCCTGATCCCGTACCTGAACGGCGCGATCCGGATGCTCGAGGAGGGGTTCGCGACGCGCGAGGACATCGACACGGCGATCCACCTCGGCCTCGCGCACCCGATGGGACCGCTGCAGCTCCTCGACCTGATCGGGCTCGACACGGCGATGCACGTGGCCAACGTGCTCTACGAGGAGTTCAAGGAGCCGCTGTTCGCCCCACCGCCGCTGTTGAAGCGGATGGTCACGGCCGGCCGCCTCGGCCGCAAGACCGGCCGCGGCTTCTACGAGTACGAGACCTGAGCGGGGCGGTCGTCGCCGCCGGTCTCATTCGTCCGGCGGCTCGCCGAGCAGCGCGGGCGCCGTGAGCGCGGCGATCACGAACAGCCCGAACGCGGTGACGTGGGCCACGGTGCACCACTCGCAGATCGCCCCGATGAGGAACAGCTCCGCGTAGACGAGCCACAGGACGAAGGCCACGCCGGCGATCGAGCCGACCAGCCGCGCGAGGTGCACGAGCCGGTGCTCGGTGCTCCACGCGGCCGGGAGGCAGAGCGCGGTCATCGCGATGAACCAGACCAGCCCGAGCACCGCCACCGGCATGCCGAGGAACCGCGACTGGGCGCTGGTCGTCACCAGGGCGCAGTCGATCGTGCCGTTCGCGGGGCACGCGAGCACGTTCGGCGACGTGAAGTGGGCGATCGTGAGGTAGATCGAGGCACCGAGCCCGACGAGCGACAGGATCAGGCTCGCCGGCGGGACCCAGCGCGCGACCCGGCTCACGGCCCCTTCTGCGCCTGCTGCAGGTAGGGCGCCGAGCACACGGAGGCCGGTCGCCCGCCGGTGAGGTCGCAGATCAGCGCCGTGATCTGGTTGGCCGCACCGAGGATCTCGCGCCCGACGGGGTTCGAGGGATCCGTGAGCAGGTTCGCGATCTGGTCGAACGTGTAGGTGTTCAGCGTGTCGCCGTTGTAGGTCGCGCCCGCCCACGCGTACAGGTTCCCGATCATGACGAAGGGGATGCCCCCGTCGGTGCCGCCCGTGTACTGCTGCCGGTCGTAGGTCTCGAACAGCCGCTGCTGCTCGGGCGTCATTGGGTCGAGGGCGGTGTACCCCCCGTTCGAGGTCGGCCTGTTCGTGTGGGTCTCGACGGCCGAGAACACGAGGTAGTCGCTCGTGTAGGTCGCGCCGTGGAACGTGAGCGTCGGCGTGTTGGGGTGGATGTCGTTCGCCGCCGAGGTCGTGGTTCGCAGGTTCGAGAACGTGCCGAACCGGCTGAGCGCGACCACGACCGGCCAGCGCTCCATCGCGCAGAAGGGGCAGTACTCGGCCCCGACGTAGGTCACGACCGGCTTGCCGTCTTGCAGGACGGGCGGCGTCCCCGCCGGCAGGTGCGGGATCGTGGGGAGGTTCTTGGGGATGCCGACCTTCGCCAACGCCGACTCCGGAACGTTCGTGACCTTCGCGATGGCCGCCGCGGAGCCGCGATCGGTGCTCTGCGGGGTCGAGCGGTTGAGGGACAGCACGATCATGCCCGCCACCACCGCGACCACGACGCCGACGGCGATCCACGACCAGCGGGCCGAGGAGCGCCGGGTTGACCGGCGGGAGGGTGCGGCACCCGGCCGGTCGGCACGGTTCTTGGGCAACGCCTCGGCCGCCCGCTGTTGCTGGCGCAACCTGGCGCGCTGCTTCTGGGCGGTGGTGCGCTTCTTGGCCACGCTCGGCTCACCCCGGGCTGGACGCGGACGGGCCCCGCGCCCGTCACCGTGCACCCGACTCTAGCAGCGGTCCCCGAGCCGGGAGGGGTCGGGTGCGGGCCGGAGGCCCCGCCGCGAGCGGGCCAGGAGCCCCGCCGCATAGCCGGCCATCTTCGCGACGTCGGTGAACGCCATCAGCGCCGGCACCGCCACGAGCGCCGCCGACCGCTCGGCGGGACGGTCGAGCCGGGCCAGCCCGCGACGCACGGGCCGCGCGACCCGGGCGAGCGCGCCGACCAGGGTCAGGACCTCGAGCAGGCGGCGACGCGACCCCCACGCCCAGGCGGCCGCCCCGTAGACCGCGTAGCGGAGCGCGTTGCGGCCCGGGTGCATCCCAGCGATGGCGTCGCCCCGCGCGTACCGGAAGTACTGCGTCCACGTCTCGGCGAGCGAGCCGCGAAGGCGCCAGCGCACCACCGCGTCGCGCGCAAGGCGCATGTCGAGCCCGAGCGCCCGCCACCGCAGGTCGACGTACATGTCCTCGCCGATGTCGAGCCACTCGGGCCAGCCACCCGCTGCCTCGATCGCCTCGCGCCGGAACGCCACGGACCGCCCGCTCGGCAGGAACCTGGACTCGTCCAGCTCGCTCGGGTCGGGGAGGTTCACGGCGGCCATGCACGACTGCAGGAAACCCTCGGCGATGGGCCGGTACGCGCCCATGGAGACGTCGGCGCCGCGCTCGATCGGCTCGAGCAGACGCTCGAGCCAGTCGGGCTCGAGCACGCAGTCGGCGTCGGTGAGCGCGAGCACGTCGTGCGCCGCCGCGGCGAGCGCCACGTTGCGACCCCGGGCGATGTTCGCGCCCGGCTGCTCGATCAGCGTGATCCCCGGCGCCCGGCGGAGGACCTCGAGCGTCCCGTCCGTTGACCCGCCGTCGACCACGATCACCTCGTCGGGCGCGCGGGTCTGCGCGGCGACCGAGGCGAGGAAGGGCTCCACCTCCTCACGCGCGTCCTTGACCGTGGTGATGAGCGAGACCTTCACGGGGAGCCCACCACCCGCTCGTACACCTCCAGCGTCATCCGCGCGGTCTCGTCCCATGAGAACCGCTCCGCGCGGCGCCGCCCGGCGATCGACAGCCGGTCGGCCAGGTCGAGGTCGGTGAGGACGGTCTCGATCGCCTGGGCGATCTCGCGCACCGATCGCGGGTTCACGCCGAGGGCGGCCTCGCCGGCCACCTCGGGCAGCGAGGAGGTGTTCGACGCGACGGTCGGGATGCCGCGCGCCATGGCCTCGATCACCGGCAGGCCGAAGCCCTCGTACAGCGAGGGGTACACGAAGACGTCGGCGGCGCGGTAGAGGGCATCGAGGTCCTCCGGCGGGAGCGGTCCGGTGAGCGCGATCTCGCCGGGGCCGGACAGGGCGATCTCGCGCATCAGCGCGTCGTGATGCCATCCGAGGGCACCCACCAGCACCAGGGCGTGCGGCAGGCCGGTCGCCGCCACCCGCCGGTACGCCCGGATCAGCCGGACCAGGTTCTTGCGCGGCTCGAGCGTCCCGACGAACAGCACGTAGGGCTGCGGGACCTTCAGGCGGGACAGGACGAGCTCGGAGTCGGCGGTCCCCGGGGCCAGGGCCGGCGCGAGCGGGACCACGTGGAGCCTCCCCGGGTCGACCCTCGTGCGCGACAGCACGTCCTCGGCGGTGTTGCGAGACGGCGTGATGATCGCGTGGGCACGCTTGACCGCGGCCCGAAGGCCGGCCTTGTACAGGTAACGCCAGGTCCGTTCGAACATCCCCGGGAAGAGCTCGAACGCGAGGTCGTGGACGGTGACGACGAGCCGCTGACGGCCCTCCGCCGGGGGGATCGCGGCCGGGTTCGTGGCGTGCACCACGTCCGCCGACTGCAGTCCCGGAGGGAGCGGCGGCCGCCCCGTGAGGGCCCACCTCGGGTAGAGCGTCTTGATCGAGGCCGGGAGCTCCTCGACCCAGAACTCGCGGATCCACCGCTCCGGGGGCTCCCCGGAGGGGAAGCGGCAGTGGAACAGCTTGACGTCGAGCGAGGGGTCGCAGCGAACGAGCGCCGGGACCAGGTGGCGCACGTAAGTGCCGATGCCGCCGGGCGTCTGGAACCAGAGCTGGTCGACGTGGACCGCGACGCTGGTCACGGCGGGCCGTCCGGACGGCCGGCAGCCGGGCTCGTGTCCGACATCGCTATCGCACGTCGCCCCGGCCGACCGCGCTCGGGACGCCGGGCCGGACGAACGGCGCGCGCTCGGGCAGGCCCCAGGGCCGCTCGACGTAGCGGCGCGCCTGCAGCGCGCCGAGGCCGGTCGCCTCCAGGCGCCCGGCGAGGACCCACGCGTCGGGGTGCGGGCTCTCCTGGAGAAAGTACCGCTCGAGGGCGACGAGGATCGCTCGTTCCTCCTCGGGCGAGAGCCCCTCCGGGAGCTCGAACCGTCGCTCCATGGCTCAGAGCGGGATGTTGCCGTGCTTGCGCGCCGGCACCGTCTCGCGCTTGGTGGACAGGACGCGGAGCGCCCGCACGAGCCGCGGTCGCGTCTCGGCGGGCTCGATCACGTCGTCGACGTACCCGCGCTCGGCCGCCACGTAGGGGTTGGCGAACTTCCGCTCGTACTCGTCGATGAGCTCGGCCCGCCGCGCGGCCGGGTCCTCCGCCTTCTCGATCTCCTTGCGGAACACGACGTTCACGGCCGCGTCGGGACCCATCACCGCGATCTCCGCGGTCGGCCACGCGAAGGACACGTCGGCGCGCAGGTGCTTGGAGTTCATCACGAGGTAGGCGCCCCCGTAGGCCTTGCGCGTGATGACGGTCAGCCGCGGCACCGTGGCCTCGGCGAACGCGAACAGCAGCTTGGCGCCGTGGCGGATGATGCCCCCGTACTCCTGAGCGGTGCCGGGCAGGAACCCGGGAACGTCCACGAACGTCACGAGCGGCAGGTTGAACGCGTCGCAGAACCGGACGAACCGGGACGCCTTCTCGCTCGAGTCGATGTCGAGCGTGCCGGCGAGCACCTTTGGCTGGTTGGCGACCACGCCGACGCTCCGGCCGTCGAGCCGCGCAAACCCGATGACGATGTTCATCGCCCAGAACGGAAAGACCTCGAAGAACTCGCCGTCGTCGACGACCCGCCGGATCACCTCGTGCATGTCGTAGGGCTCGCGCGCGGAGTCGGGGACGATGTGCGTGAGCCCCTCGTCGCGCCGCTCGGGGTCGTCCACGGGCGCGAACGCCGGCGGGTCCTCGAGGTTGTTCGAGGGCAGGAACGAGAGCAGGTGCCGGACCATCGCCAGGCACTCCTCCTCGTCCTGCGCCACGAACGAGGCGACGCCGGACTTGCTCGCGTGGGTCATCGCCCCACCGAGCTCCTCGAAGGAGACCTCCTCGCCGGTGACGGCCTTGATGACCTCGGGGCCCGTGATGAACATGTGCGAGGTCTCGCGGACCATGAACGTGAAGTCCGTGACGGCCGGCGAGTAGACGGCGCCCCCGGCGCAGGGGCCCATGATCACGCTGATCTGCGGCACCACGCCGGAGGCGCGAACGTTCCGCTCGAAGATGTGGCCGTAGCCGGCGAGGGAGGCGGCGCCCTCCTGGATTCGCGCGCCCCCCGAGTCGTTGATCGCGATGAACGGCGCTCCGGTCGAGGTCGCGAGATCCATCACCTTGCAGATCTTCTGCGCGTGGACCTCGCCCAGGGATCCGCCGATCACCGTGAAGTCCTGGGACGAGACGAACACGCGCCGGCCGTCGATCGTGCCGTAGCCGGTCACGACGCCGTCGCCCGGCGGGCGGTTGCGCTCCATCCCGAAGTCGTGCGAGCGGTGGACGACGAGCGGGTCGGTCTCGACGAACGAGCCGCGGTCCAGCAGGAGGTCGATGCGCTCGCGGGCGGTCAGCTTGCCCCGCTCGTGCTGCCGTCGCACCGCCTCCTTCCGGTGGTCGTCGAGCAGCGCCGCCTTGCGCCTGCGGAGCTCCTCGATCCGGTCCTCGACGGTGCGGGTGCTCGAAGCCTCGGGCACGGTCACGGGCGCCTCGTCCTCGGTCTTGGCCATTGAGCGGAGTCTACGGCCGAGGGCGGGGCCTGGTCATCCGGCCGGGGGCCGGGCCCGGCCGTCGGGGGCGCTCAGCAGCCCTGCACGCCCGACCACGGACCCCAGCCGTCGGCGTTCACCATCCGGATCGTCACGATCGTGTTGGTTCGCCCGCTCAGCGCGCTCGGGTCCAGGCGCCAGGACTCCTTGGTCCAGGCCTTGTAGCGATCGGGCCAGGCGTCGGCGTCGTGCTGGAACAGGCCGAGGTACTTCCCGTCGGAGGAGGTCGCCTTCGGGTTCAGGCCGCTCTCCGCCCTGGCGATGCAGATGGCCTTCGCGGCTCCTCCGGGAACCGCCCACTTGTCCACGGCGCAGCGGATGAACGCCTTCATCCAGGAGGCCACGCTCTGGCCGTCCCGGCGCTCGATCGCGCAGGGGCCGGGCCTGGCCTCCCCGCTGGCGGTGCCGGAGCCCGGGCCGACGACGGCGGCGAGCGCCAGCGTGCCGGTCGCGAGCGCCGCGAGGACGAGCTTGGAGCCACGCATCGCCGGCCGACCCTACCAGCGCTCGGCAGCGGCGTCTACGCGGGTGATGCCCTGCAGCGCAACGGTGGGAGAGGACTTCCAACGACGTCCGTCGACGTCGACGCGGCGCTTGGACTCCCTGGCCGGGATCTCGGTCGGCCGGCCGTCGCGGAAGCATCAGCGGGGTCGGCGTTTCGGTCATGTCGGTGGCTCCTCCTACCATCTCGGCCGTGGACGCGATGAAGGAGCTTTCCGCCGCGGCGACGGTCGGACGGACGCCCGCAGCGGCGATCGAGCTCACGCCGGCGCAGCGGCGGACGCTGGAGGGTCTGATCGGCAACGGGGTACGGCCGGTCTTCGCCCCCGAGCTCGCCCAGCGCCTGCGCGACCGGATCGAGGAGGCCGTCCGGACGGCCGAGCTCGAGCGGCCGCTGTGGGTCGGCAAGTCGCTGCTGAACGACCTCGGGCGGTGCCCGGGCCTGTTCGACGCGGTGCGCTCGGGCGAGCGCGAGCCGTTCGCGTTCTCCTCCAGGTTCGCGTCCGGACGGCTCGTGCACAAGGCGATCGAGCTCGAGGTCGCGGGTCGCGAGGACCGCGACCCGCACGCGCTCGCGTCCGCGGCCGCGGAGCGGCTGAATGAGGACGAGGCGTTCTCCGCGTACTGGAGCGGGCTCGACGAGCTGCGGCAAGACGAGACGCTGATGGAGGCCGCCAAGACCATCGAGCTCTTCCGCTCGACCATGCCCCCGCTCCGGCGCCTTCGTCGCGAGCTCTCGCCGTCGACCGAGTGGAACGTCCGGGTCGAGCTGCTGGGGGGCGCCCTCGTCCTGTCCGGGACCATGGACCTCGTGATCGGCGCGCCCGCAGCGGCCGAGCCGGGCCGGGCCACGCGGCTCGCGATCGACCTCAAGACCGGCAAGGCCTGGCCGGAGCACGCGGAGGACATGCGGTTCTACGCGCTGCTCCTCACGCTCCGATTCGGCGTGCCGCCGTACCGGGTGGCGACGCTCTACCTGGACTCGGGGGAGTGGCAGGCGGAGGACGTCGACCGGCCGATGCTCGACCGGGCGGCGGACCGGGTCGTGGAAGCGGTCCGGGCGGCGTCGGCCGCCGATCGCGGACACCCGACCCCCCTGCGGCCCGGTCCCTACTGCACGTGGTGCCCGCGCGCCGCGACCTGTCCGTCGAGCGCCGCTCCCACCGCGGCGATGGCCTGACCCCACGGCCGTCGTCACGGCCGCTCCTCACCGCGTGCGTCGTCGCGGGCGACCGCCGTTGCCGCCCGCCGCGTCGGTCGCATATGTTCCGGGCGCCCGCGACGCCCCGACGACGCCCCAACGAGGTGAGCGCTCATGGTCAAGGACCTGTACGAGATCGGAGAGATCCCGCCGCTGGGCGAGGTTCCGGCGCGCATGCACGCCCAGCTCGTCCGTCCGGACCGCTTCGGCGAGCCGGAGTCCGCGATCCGCGACGAGGTGATCGACGTCCCCGAGATCGGGCCCCACGAGGCGCTCGTTCTGGTGATGGCGGCCGGCGTGAACTTCAACAACGTCTGGGCCGCCCGGGGGGTTCCCGTCGACGTCACCCGCACCCAGGCCAGGTGGGGGGAGCCGACCGAGTGCCACATCGTGGGCTCCGACGCGTCCGGGATCGTGTGGGCCGTGGGGTCCGAGGTGACGAACGTGAAGGTCGGCGACGAGGTCGTCGTCCACGCCGGCCAATGGGACCGGGACGACCCGTGGGTCCTGGCGGGCGGCGACCCGGGCCTCGCGCCGAGCTTCCGCGTCTGGGGCTACGACACGTGCTGGGGCTCGTTCGCCCAGTTCTGCAAGGTCCAGGCCCACCAGTGCCTGCCGAAGGCCGAGCACCTCACCTGGGAGGAGGCGGCCGCCCCCACGCTCACCGGCGCCACCGCCTACCGCATGCTCCACGGCTGGCCCCCCAACACCGTGAAGGAGGGGGACGTGGTGCTGGTCTGGGGGGCCGCGGGGGGTCTTGGGTCCCTCGCCGTCCAGCTCGTGACCCTCGCCGGCGGTAAGGCCGTCGCGGTCGTGAGCTCGGACGACAAGGGCGAGTACGCGAAGCGACTGGGAGCCGCGGGCTACGTGAACCGGCGGAGCTTCTCGCACTGGGGCATCCCGCCGCGGTGGAACTCGCCGGAGTGGAAGGACTGGCTGGAGGGCGCGAAGGCCTTCGGCAAGGCGATCTGGGACGCGCTCGGCGAGCGCCGGAACCCGAACATCGTGTTCGAGCACCCGGGGCAGGACACGATCCCGACCTCGATCTTCGTGTGCGAGCGGGGCGGCATGGTCGTGATCTGCGCCGGCACGAGCGGGTACGACACCATGGTGGACGTGCGCTACCTCTGGTACCTCCAGAAGCGCTACCAGGGCTCGCACCTGTTCAACGACGAGCAGGCGGCCGCCTTCAACGATCTGGTTCGCGAGGGCAAGGTTCAGACCACGCTCGGCCACACCTACCGCTACGAGGAGACCGGGCGCGTCCACCAGCTCATGGGCGAGGGCGGACTTCCCGAGGGCAACGTCGCCGTGCTCGTGAGCGCCCCGTCCCCGGGGCTGCGGACCCTGGGCTAGGAAGCGCCGTCCGCGCCGCCGGACGGTGCCTCGACGAGCTCGACGAGCACGCCCCCCGTGCCGCGGGGATGGACGAAGGCGATCCTGGTTCCGCGCGAGCCGGGGCGGGGCTCCTCGTCGATCAGCGGGACACCGCCCTCGCGCAGGCGCTCGAGCGCGCCGGCAAGATCCTCGACGCGGTAGGCGACGTGATGGAGGCCCGGACCGCGGCGCTCGAGGAACCGCCCGACCGGGGTGTCGGGCCCCAGCGCGCCCAGGAGCTGGACGTAGGCGTCGCCCACGGCGAACAGCACCTCCTCGACGCCCTGCGACTCCACGACCTCTCGATGCGCGGGCTCGAGGCCGAGCACCCGGCGATGGTGCTCGACGGCCGCCTCGAGGTCGGCGACCGCGATCCCGACGTGGTCGATCGCGGTGAACACGGTCAGGCGCCGCGACGGCGTCGCGGCGCCGGTCCCGGCCGCAGGCGCTCCATCAGGCGCATGGCCTGGGTGACGTGGTACGCGGGTGTGCCCAGGGCGTGCACGACGGCGGCCACGCCGAGGGCCCGCAGGTCCTCCTCGGGCTTGGCGTCGGCTCCGCGCGGGGCGCGGAGCGTGTAGAACTCCACGAGCTCGAGGAACTGCGCGAGGGAGGGCACGAGCCCGCCGCGCTCGTACGCGTAGATCGTCTGCGCGGCGGCCGGACACCCGGGCAGCGAGGCGGCGTCGTGGACGGCGCGCAGCCCCGCCGCCCGCCGCAACCCGCGGAGCAGCGCGCCGATCTGCCGGGCTTCCTCCGGCGGAACCGGGGGTTGCTTCTTGCGCGCCACCAGCGTCCTTTCTCGTCCGGGCTCCAGCAGGGTAGCGGGTCCGGCCCCGGCGCGGCACGCCGTCCGAAGCCCCGACGCCCGGTAGGCCGAAGGTCGCATGGCACGCCCGGGGAGACGCCCGGTAGGATGGCACGTCGGCGACGCCCGGTCGTCGACGGCGAGGCGGGCGCGGGGTTCCGGTGACGCAGAGCAACCGATCGACGGCGGCGACCTTCCAGGGGTCGGAGATCCTGCGCACGGGGACGGCCGACGTCGTTCGGATTCGGGAGCGCGCGAGGCGGCGCCGGCTGTGGCGTCTGGTGCTGACGTTCCTCGCCGTCGACGGATATCTCTGGTACCGGTACCTCACGCGCAACCCGATCACCCCGCCGCGTCTCGGGCCGGACTGGGTGATCTGGCTCCCGGTGATCCTGCTGATCGTCGCGATCTTCCTGATGATGCTGATGCCGCTGTTCAGCGGCCGCTCGCCCCACGTGCTCGTCCAGCCGGAGGAGATCGAGGTGGGGCTCGACCGGGTGCGCGGTCTCGACCCGCAGGTGGAGGAGGTCGCGCGAACCCTCGACGTGTTCCTCGGCTACGCGACGTTCCGAAACGAGCTCGGAGGCAACCCCCGGCGGGGCATTCTGTTCGAGGGCCCGCCGGGGACCGGCAAGACCTACCTCGCGAAGGCCATGGCGAAGCAGGCCGGTGTGCCGTTCCTGTTCATCTCGGCGCCGGCCTTCCAGTCGATGTGGTTCGGAATGACCGGCGCCCGGATCCGCTCGTTCTTCAAGACGCTCCGAAAGCTCGCGCGCAAGGAGGGAGGCGCGATCGGCTTCATCGAGGAGATCGACGCGATCGGCGCCGACCGCGGGTCGCTCGGGGCGTCGGCGGACGCCACGGGTCTGGGCCGCACGACCTCGGCCATGCTCGGCCCCGGCGGGTCGGGCATGGTGAACGAGCTCCTGATCCAGCTCCAGTCCTTCGACCAGCCGAGGTTCTCCGAGCGCGTGCGGGCCCGCCTCGTCGAGTGGGTCAACAGCTACCTGCCGCCGGGCCGGCGCGTGTTCGGCGCCAAGCCCCGCTACAACAACATCCTGCTGATCGCGGCCACCAACCGCGCCGACAACCTCGACCCCGCGCTCCTTCGCCCGGGCCGGTTCGACCGGCGCCTGTATTTCGACCTGCCGACCAAGCAAGGCCGGCGCGACCTCATCGACTTCTTCCTGGAGCGCAAGGCGCACCACCCGCAACTGGACGAGGAGGACGTCCGCGAGCGCCTGGCGCACGACACGTTCGGCTACACGCCGGTGATGATCGAGCACCTGTTCGACGAGGCGCTCCTGGTAGCGCTTCGGCGGGGCCGCCGCGAGATGAACCTCGACGACGTGTACGAGGCCAAGCTGACCGAGGAGATCGGAATCAAGCAGCCGGTCACGTACACGGAGGGCGAGCGGGTCTCGGTGGCCACGCACGAGGCCGGCCACGCGACCGTCGCGTACCTGCGGGGGAAGGGGCGCCGGCTCGAGGTGCTCTCGATCATCAAGCGCCGGGAGTCGCTCGGCCTGCTCGCCCACGGTGACGAGGAGGAGCGGTTCACCAGGTCGCGCTCCGAGATCGAGTCGCACGTGGCGATCGCGCTCGGCGGCATGGCGGCCGAGGAGCTGTTCCTCGGCGAGTCCGGGACCGGCCCCGCCTCCGACCTCGCAACGGCCACGCAGCTCGCGGCCCAGATGGTCGGGGCCTTCGGCATGGCCGGCTCCCTGGTCTCGTACGAGGCCATCGCGGAGGGCCCGATCGGCTCGCGGAACCTCGTCGGCAAGGTGCTCGCCGACGCCGACGGCAAGCGCCGAGTGGAGGACATCCTCCTCGAGCAGAAGCAGCAGGTCCTCGCGCTCCTGGACGACAACCGCGACGTGGTGATGGCGCTCCGCGACGCGCTGATCGAGCGCGACGAGCTCGTCGGCGACGAGATCCTCCGAGTGATCGAGGGGGCGCTCGCCGCCAGAGGCTGAACCTCGCGGGCCGGGCGCCCGGCTCGCGAAGGCGGTCGTAGACTCCGCAAGCGTGGATCCCGCCGAGGAGCTCGTCGACGTCGTCGACGAGGAGGGTCGAGTCGTCCGCACCGTGTCCAGGCGGGAGATGCGGGCCGAAGGCCTGCGGCACCGGTGCACCTACACGATCGTGCGCAACTCCCGCGGCGAGATCTACGTGCACCGGCGCACCGAGACCAAGGACGTGTACCCGGGCCTGTACGACGCGACCGCCGGCGGCGTGTGCGCGAGCGGCGAGACCTTCGACGAGGGCGCCGCGCGGGAGCTCGAGGAGGAGCTCGGCATCTCGGGCGTGCCGCTGCGCTTCTGCTTCGAGCATCGCTACGACGGTCCCGGGGGTCGCGTCCTCGGTGCGGTCTACGAGGTGGTGTGGGACGGACCCATCCGGCACCAGGCGAGCGAGATCGCGTGGGGGGCCTTCGTCCCGCTCGATCGCCTGCGATCGATGATGGACGAGCGGCCCTTCTGCCCGGACGGCCGCGAGGTGGTCGAGCGGTGGCTCCGCGAGCGCGGCGACGAGCCCAACCGCGAGACCCCGGTACACTTTCCCGCATGACCTCGTCGGTCCTGGTGGCGGGGGCCCGGACGCCGATCGGCAAGCTCGCCGGCGCGCTCGCCGACCTGACCGCGGTCGAGCTCGGCTCGGTCGCGATCCGCGAGGCGCTCCGCCGCTCCGGCGTCCCGCCGGAGCGGGTCGACTACGTCATCATGGGGCACGTGCTCCGCGCGGGCACCGGTCAGATCACCGCGCGGCAGGCGGCCGTCGCCGCCGGGATCCCCAAGGAGGTGCCGGCTCTCACCATCGACAAGGTCTGCCTGTCGGGGATCGATGCGATCGCGCTCGCCGACCAGCTCATCCGGGCCGGCGAGGTCGACGTCGTGGTGGCCGGGGGGCTGGAGTCGATGACCCGGGCTCCGTTCCTGGTCGAGAAGGCCCGGCGCGGCGTGCGACTTGGGGACACCGAGCTCGTCGACGCCATGGTGCGCGACGGGCTGTGGTCGACCTTCACCAAGGAGGTCATGGGCGAGTCCTCCGACCGCGTGAACGCCGAGCTCGGCATCACGCGCGCCGAGCAGGACGCCTGGGCCGCGCGGAGCCACCGGCGCGCGCACGCCGCCTGGGAGTCGGGGGCGCTGGCGGAGGAGGTCGTCCCGGTCGAGGTCCCCCGGCGGACGGGCGGGCCGGTGGTCGTGTCCCGGGACGAGGGGATCCGGCCCGACACGACGGAGGAGGTCCTCGCGGCCCTGCCGCCGGCGTTCACCGAGGGCGGCACGATCACCGCCGGCAACGCGGCGCAGATCTCCGACGGCGCGGCGGCGGTGGTGGTCGCGCGCTCCGAGGTCGCGCGCGAGCTCGGCCTCGCGCCGCTCGCCGAGATCGTCGCGCACGGCATGTCGGCCGGTCCGTTCGCCCACCTGCACACGGTTCCCGCCCTTGCGTTGCAGGCCGCGCTCAAGAAGGCGGGTCTCGACGTCCACGACCTCGGCCTCGTCGAGGTGAACGAGGCCTTCGCCGCAGTCTCGCTGAACGTGACCCGGATGCTCGGCGTGGACGAGGCGATCGTGAACGTGAACGGCGGCGCCGTGTCGCTCGGGCACCCGATCGGGATGAGCGGCGCGCGGATCGTGCTCACGCTCGCCATGGAGATGCGCCGCCGGGGCGTGGAGCTCGGCGGGGCCGCGATCTGCGGCGGGGGCGGCCAGGGCGACGCGCTGGTGATCCGCCTCGCCGACTAGTCTGGGATGGACTAGTGCCGGCCGATCCCGAGCGCTTCGAGCTTCCCGAGGAGCTCCGGGAGTTCCGGACGCTCGTCCGGAAGATCGCGGAGGAGCGCATCGCCCCCAGGGCGGCCGAGATCGACGAGACCGACGAGTGGCCCGAGGACGTCTACAAGGTGCTCGTCGAGAACGAGCTCATGAGCGTGGGCTACCCCGAGGAGCACGGCGGCTCCGGTGGAGGCTCGCTCGCGTTCGGGGTGCTGATCGAGGAGCTCTCTCGCGTGTCGGCCGGCGTCTCGCTCACCCCGCTCGTCGCCAAGCTCGGCGTGATCCCGCTCGCCGTGGCGGGGGACACGGCCAAGGAGGCCGAGATGACCCGCGGGATCTGTCGCGGCGAGCTCCTCATGTCGTACGCGCTCACCGAGCCCGGCGCCGGCTCGGACCCCGCCTCGATGACCACGCGGTGGCGGCGCGACGGCGACGAGATCGTCCTGTCCGGGACCAAGCGCTTCATCACCGGCGCCGGCGTCTCGCACGCGTACGTCGTCTTCGCGACCAGCGACCCGGAGCTGCGGGCCAAGGGGGTCTCCGCGTTCCTCGTCATGCGGGACGACCCCGGCGTCTCCTTCGGCCGCAAGGAGGAGAAGATGGGGATCCGCGGATCGCCGACGCGCGAGGTGATCCTCGACGACGCGCGGATCCCCGCCGACCGCCTGATCGGGGAGGAGGGGGCGGGGTTCCGGTACGCGATGCGAACGCTCGACTACTCGCGCCCGGCGATCGCCGCGCAGGCGCTCGGCATCGCGCAGGGGGCGTTCGACGTGGCGTCCCGGTACGCGACGGAGCGCCGGCAGTTCGGGCGGCCGATCGCGGAGTTCGAGGGCATCCAGTTCATGCTCGCGGACATGGCGATGAAGCTCGAGGCCGCCCGCCTGCTCGTGTACCGCGCGCTCGCGCTCTGCGACGCCGGCGATCCCCGGATGACGTACACGTCGGCCGTCGCCAAGTGCTTCGCGTCGGACGCGGCGATGGCGATCACCACGGACGCCGTCCAGGTCCTGGGGGGCTACGGGTACATGCGCGAGTATCCGGTCGAGCGCATGATGCGCGACGCCAAGATCACGCAGATCTACGAGGGCACGAACCAGATCCAGCGCGTGGTGATCGCGCGGGAGATCCTGCGCGGCATCCAGGCGTCGGCCGGCTGAGGGCCGGCGGTCCGCTCGGTTGTCGGCATCCGGCCGGCGCCTCAGGCGCCGGCCGGATGCACCTGGTTCTCGGACTCGGCGGGGGGCCGGGTCCCGGGGAGGGGCTCGGCGGCCGGCACGATCGGGGGCATCCCGATGATCACGCGCGGCCCGCGGTCGCCGGTCTCGACCACGACCTCTTCGTCATCGCCCGACTCCGGCCCCTGCGCCTCGGCGTTCAGCTCTCGAAACGCGGCGAGCCCGCTCGCCCGGGTCCGGAACCGGAACTCCTCGACCTCGGCGCGCGCCTCCCGCAGCTCGGCCTGGAGGCGCTCGGCCTGCTCGCGCCACTCGCGCGCCTCCGCTTCGTGGCGCGTCGCGCGCTCCTCGGCGGCCTGGAGCCGTCCGGTCAGCTCGTCGAGCTGGGTGCGTTGCAGGCTGAGGCGCTCCCGCAGGGCGTTCGCGTCGAGCTCGGCGGCCGCGAACCGCTCCCGGAGGGCGGTCTGCTCGCGTTGCTCGGCCTCGAGCCGCTCGGCCATCTCGCGCACCTGCTCGCGCAGGACCCGGGCGTCGTCCTCGTCCCTGGCGGAGGCCGACGCGCGCTCCTCGGCGCGAGCCTCGAGCTCCGCGATCTCCTGCAGCGCCTGCCGGTACTGCTCCTGCAGGCCCCAGTAGCTCTGCTCGGCCGCGCGCGCCCGGGCCTCGGCCGCGATCAGCGCCTCGTCCGGGGAGGAGGTCTCTGCGCCGGAGGCGGGTGCCTGCGTCCGGGGCGCGGGCTCGGGTTCGTTCGAATCGACCGTTGCCGGCTCGGGCGGTCCCGGGCGGTCGGCCGGCGTGGACCGCTTCCACGGGCGCGGCGGGACGTAGACCACGGGCTCGGACCGGCGCCGCCGGCGAAGGCCGGGCACGAGCGACAGGACCGAGAGCAGGAACAGGACGGCGAGCGCGACCTGGGGGATGCGCCACCAGCTCGCGCCGGCCTCGACCGGCGCGAGCGGCCGGTCGAGCTCGGCGACCGCGGTCTGGCCGCCTCCCGCTCCGATCCGGACGAACGTCTGCAGCTCCCCGCCCACGACGCGATGCAGGAGCCCCCCCGAGGACGCCGAGGTCAGGACCTCGCCCATCGACGGGTCGCGCGTTCCGACCAGAGCCCGGTCCAGGTCGAACAGGACCCGGCCCTGCGCCGACCAGAGCGTCACGCGCTCGATCGGGCCGGGCCCGGGGATGCGCTCCTGTACGGCTCGCAGGATCTGCGCGTACCGCTGGCCGGCGATCGGCCCGCGGAGGTCCTTCTGGGTGAGCAGGGGCGCGAGGGCCCCCTCCGCGGTCGCACGGGCGCTCGCGGCGGCGTCGTCGATCAGGCCGCTCCGCGCGATGCCTCCGAGGATGAAGCAGACGCCGACGCCGGTCGCGAGGGCCACCGGCAGGCCCACCCGGATCACCCGACGCCGACGGCTCGTGAGCGATGCGAACATCTGGCCCCCTTCCGCAACCAAGGCCACGTCCCGGTTATCGGCACCTCATCACCGGTCGGCGTAGTCCCCCCGAAGGCGGATGGTCCCGGCGGGCTGGCTCCAACTGACTACCGGAGGCGGGGGCGTGCGTTGGTCCTAGGTCCTTGGGCGGGGTCGCTCCGCGCGTCGTGGGCCGTCGGTAAGCTTCGCCCATGCTCGCGCTTCGGGCGGACCCATGGACGCCGGACCACGGCATGGGGTTCGAGGCCAGGCTCGAGGAGCCGCCGGGCCGCGCGGAGCCGTTCGTCGAGACCGGGGACTGGTCCAGGCCGCTCGCCCCGACTCCCGCCGAGCCCGCGCCCGTGTGGTTCATCGACGGGGTGCGCCGCATCGACCAGCGCCTGATCGCGACCGACGGCGACCGTCGCGCCTACGGGCTGTTCGGGACGTTCGCGGTCGGGGCCGTCCGCTCCGACGGACGGGCGGTCTTCGCCGATGACCGCGTCGAGCGGGCGCTCGTTCTCGGCTCGGGCGCGCAGCACGACCCGGTGACAGTGCGGGTCGGGGAGGCCGATCTCGTGTACCGCTCGGTGAGCGAGCCCGGGGACGACCCGGACGACCCGCTGCTTCGCCTGCAGAAGCTGATGCAGGCCGGCGAGACCGAGCTCGCGATCCGCGTCTCCGACCAGGGGGGCGAGCTCGTGCTCGCCGACGGCCGGTGGACGTCGCAGCGGCCGACGGCCGGTCCGGTCGTCGGTGTCGTGAAGCGCTGGTCGCGCGAGTACCTGGATCCGGAGCTCGAGCGCCTGGTGGCGTCGCTCGGGCCGGGCGAGCGGACGCCGCTGTTCGGCCTCGCCGACCCCGACCAGCCGGTCGAGCGCTACGCGTGGTACGTGCGGCTCGTGCCGCTCCGCCCGCTCTGGCACGACCGCGCGGGGGTGGTCCGCTGCGAGATCCGAGCTGGGGTCGGGCTGGATCGAGCCGTCCGGATCGCGGACCGCGTCACGTCGCTGCTGCCCGGTTTCGCCGGCCGGCCGACCGACCCGAGGTACCCGCAGAACCTCACCCCGATCGCGGGGCTCGAGGGCTGGCTGCAGCACCGGATGGGCCACCGGGCGCTCGTGCGGCGCGCGATCCAGACGTGGTTGACGAGTCGGGGAGGATGAGGGACGTGCAGGAGACGAGCGAGCAGGTCGGGATGGTCCTCGGGACCGAGGACGCCACGCCGCTCACGTTCTGGGTCGGCGTCGCGCCCGACGCCTACCTGCAGCTCGACGACGCGGTGGTGGTCGACACCGAGGTGCCGGGCCGGGGTCCGCTCCGCATCGCCGGCATCGTCCAGGACGTTCGGGCCCGGCACGAGGGCGCGCAGTTCGACACCGACGTGTTCCTGGTCGACCGCGGCGTGCTGCCGGTCGACACGGCGGTCGCCGCCGAGGTGGTCGCGACGAGGTTCGAGCCCGAGGTGTTCGTGCCGCCGATGCCGGGCCTGCCCGCGTTCCGCGCCCGCGGGAAGGACCGCGACGAAGCCCTCTACTTCGACCAGATGCAGCGGCGGGTGCCGGCCGGGCTCACGCGCGACGGCGAGCCGGTGTTCCTCGACCTGGACTTCCTGGACGGCTCGCGCGGCGCGCACGTGAACATCAGCGGCGTCTCGGGCGTCGCGACGAAGACGACGTACGCGCTGTTCCTGCTCTACGCGCTGTTCCACTCGGACGTGCTCGGTCGCGCGGCCGTCAACACCAAGGCGATCGTGTTCAACGTGAAGGGCGAGGACCTCATGTGGCTCGACACGCCGAACGCGAAGCTGCAGGAGGCCGACCGCGAGGACTACGAGCGGCTCGGCCTGCCGGCGGGCGCGTTCGAGTCGGTCGGGCTGTGGGCGCCGGTCCGCCCCGACGCCGGCGGAGGGGCGATCCCGCACGTCGAGGGGCGCTCGACCGGCGTCACCGCCTACTACTGGACGGTGCGCGAGTTCGTGCGCGAGCGGTTCCTGCGGTTCCTGTTCGCGGAGGCCGAGGACGAGCGCTCGCAGATCGCCGACCTGGTTGCGCGGGTCGAGTCCCACCTCGACCGCGAGTGCGAGGACGACCCCGAGCACGACGCGACGGTCGTGTTCGGCGGCGACCCGGTCGAGGACTTCGACGCGCTCTGCGAGGTCATCCGCCACAACGTCGAGGACGAGAACTCGCCCTGGCGAGGACGTCTCTCGGACGCGACGGTCGCGGCCTTCGTCCGCCGGCTCGATGCCGCGAGGTTCCGCATGGGCCACCTGATCTGGGGCCGGCGCGCCGAGCACCCCGAGCGCCACCGGATCGACTGGGAGTCGAGCCAGGTCACGGTCGTCGACATCCACAACCTCCACGACCGGGCCAAGCGGTTCGTGACCGGGGTCGTGATCAAGCGGCTGTTCGAGCACAAGGAGCGGATGGGCCATCGCGAGCCGCTCGCGTTCCTCGTGCTCGACGAGCTGAACCGCTACGCCCCGCGTGAGGGCTGGAGCCCGATCAAGGAGGTGCTGCTCGACGTCGCCGAGCGCGGGCGCTCGCTCGGCATGATCCTGGTCGGGGCCGAACAGACCGCGAGCGAGGTCGAGCGCCGGATCATCGCGAACAGCGCGTTCCGCGTGGTCGGGAGGCTCGACACCGCGGAGGCGCAGCGGAGCGAGTACGGGTTCCTGCCGGCGGTCACGCGCTCCAGGGCCTCGATCCTCAAGCCCGGCTCGATGATCCTGCAGCAGCCGCACATCCCGGTACCGCTGCAGATCCGCTTCCCGTTCCCGTCGTGGGCCACGCGCGCCGACGAGGCCGCCGATGCGGGCGAGGATCCGTTCGAGCGCTTCCGAGACGAGTAGGACCTCGAATGACATCGCTGTGATCCGCGTCGCGGCCGTCCCCTACACTTGCGTCCCGTGAGGCTCCTGCACACGGCGGACTGGCACGTCGGCAAGGCGATCCGCGGCCGGTCGCGGAGCGAGGAGTTCGCGGCCGCCCTCGACCAGGTCGTCGGGATCGCCCTGGCGGAGGGGGTCGACGCGGTGCTGCTCGCCGGCGACGTGTACGAACACCGCGCGGCGCCTCCCGAGGCCGACGAGCTGGTGTTCGACGCGTTCCTGCGCCTGCACGACGCCGGGATCCGCGTGGTCGTGATCCCCGGCAACCACGACTCGGCGCTGCGTCTGGCCGCGCTCGGCAAGCTGCTGCGACCGATCGGCGTGGAGGTCGCCGACCGCGTGCTGCCGCCGGAGCGGGGCGGCATCGTCGAGGTTCCCTCGCGCGACGGCTCGCAGCTCGCCCGGGTGGCGTGCGTGCCGTTCGTCCCCGAGCGGCGGTTCGGGGACGCGGCCCAGCTCTTCGATGCGAGCGAGGCCTGGCACCAGTCCTACGCGGACGGGATGGGCCGGCTGCTCGCTGCGATGGCCGCGGGCTTTCGCCCCGACGCCGTGAACGTGCTGCTCGCGCACCTGTTCACCGACGGTGCGCTGCTCGGCGGCGGCGAGCGCGAGATCACGATCGGCCTCGCGTACGCGATCGCCCCCTCGCGCCTCCCGGCGGACGCGAGCTACGTGGCGCTCGGGCACGTGCACAAGCCGCAGGCGGTGCGCGGCTCGCCGGCGCCGGCCCGGTACGCCGGCTCGCTCCTGCAGCTCGACTTCGGCGAGGTCGACCAGCGGAAGTCCGTGACGATCGTCGACGCGTCGCCCGGACGGCCGGCCGCCGTTCGGGAGGTGCCGATCGAGGCCGGGCGCCGGCTGCTCGATCTGCACGGCACCATCGACGAGCTCGCCGCCGCGGCCGGGGGGGTCGGGGACGCGTGGCTCCGCGTGTTCGTGAGGACCGACGGGCCCGCCCCGGGAATCGCCGACCGCGTCCGCGAGCTCCTTCCGAACGCGCTCGACGTGCACCTGGACTACGAGCGGCAAGAGCCGGAGGCCCCGCAGACGCCGGTGTCGTCGCTTCGCCCGCGCGACCAGTTCGTCGCCTACTACCGGTCGCAGCACGGGGCGGATCCCGGCGAGGAGCTGCTGGAGGCGTTCGACGAGGTGCTCGCGCTCGAGCTCGAGGAGGCGTGAATGCGGCCGCTCCGGCTCTCGCTCAAGGGCTTCACGGCCTTCCGCGACGAGCAGACGATCGACTTCGAGGGCCTGGACCTGTTCGCGATCGCCGGCCCGACCGGCTCCGGAAAGTCCTCGATCCTGGACGCGATCACGTACGCGCTGTTCGGGTACGTCGACCGCGTCGGCAAGCAGGTGGGCCAGCTCGTCAGCCAGGGTCAGCCGCGCATGGCCGTCACGCTCGAGTTCGCCGTCGGCGAGCGGCGGTTCCGCGTGACGCGAACCACGCCCGCGCGAGGGGCGTCGCGGATCCTGCTCGAGCGGTGGGACGAGGGCGAGTGGCGCCAGGCCGGCGAGGGGGCCGACCGCGTCCGCGATGCCGACGCGATGATCGAGCGCGCGCTCGGACTCGACTACGCCGCGTTCACCCGCTCGGTCCTGTTGCCCCAGGGCAAGTTCGCGGAGTTCCTGGTCGGCGACGCGGCCTCGCGCCGCAAGATCCTGACCGAGCTCCTCGGGCTCGAGCTGTTCGAGCGCCTGCGGGAGCGCGCCGGCGAGGCCCACCGCAGCGCGCAGTCGGTGGTGGAGGCCAACGAGCGGATGCTCCGGACCGAGTACGCGGGGGTCACCGAGGAGCGCATCCAGGAGGCCGAGGCCGGCGCGGAACGCGCCGCCGACCTCGACCGGAGACTGGGGGCGGCCGAGCGTTCGGTCCGCGAGATCGCCGGTCGGTGGGACGTCGTGGAGCGTGAGGTCGCGGAGCTCGCGGCGCGGGCGAACGAGGCGAGCGAGCTCGCCGAGGCCGCGGCGCGATCCTCGGAGTCGCTCACGACGCTGCTCGAGCGCCTGGCCGAGGCCGAGGGGGAGGCCAAGCGCGCCGCGCGGGCCGCCAACGCCGCCGCGAAGGAGGCCACGAAGGCGGCCGACGCGCTCGCCAAGGCCGAGGCCGATTGGGGGCGTGCCAGGGACCTCGGCGCCCTGCTCGCCAAGGCCGAGGGGCTGGCCGAGGCTAGGGAGGGGCTCGCCGGCTTGGAGGCCGAGGCCAAGCGCGCGGCGGGCGTGCCCCCGAAGCTCGAGAAGGCCCTCGCGACGGCCGAGCGCGAGCTCGAGATGCGCGTGCGGGCGGTCGAGGCGGCGATGGCGGCGCTGGAGGGCGCCCGCGAGCAGCTCGACGCCGCCCAGCACGCGAATCTCGTCGCCGCCGTCCGCGCGGGAGTTCGCGTGGGGGAGGCCTGCCCGGTCTGCGGGGCCAAGGTCACGGCCCTGCCGAAGGCGGGCCGGGCGCCGGCGCTCGAGAAGGCGAAGGCCTCGCTGGAGAAAGCGGAGGCGCTCGCGGAGGCTGCCGGCGGCGAGCTCGAGGAGGCCCGGACGGCGCGCGACACCGCCGAGCGCGACCTGAAGGAGGCCCGCCGGGAGCACCAGCGCCTGCAGGCCGAGCTCGAGCGGCGACGGGGCGAGCTCGCCGGCGCCGAGGCGTCGGTGGCCTCCGCGTTCGGGGGAGCGCTTCCGGCGGACCCGGTGGCCGCCGTGCAGGAGCGTCTCCAGGTGCTCGAGCGGCTCGAAGAGGCCGCTCGCGAGGCGGCCCGGGCCGCGTCGGAGGCGAAGGACGCGGCACAGGACGCCGATCGCCGGCGGGACGGCGTCGCCGCCGACGTCGCGGAGGAGCGCGGGCGGCTGGGCGGCCTCCCGGTCGCCCGGCTGATCGCCGGGGCGCGCGAGCTCGGGGTCGCGGCCCCCGAGCCGCCACCGCTCGCGGCAGCGAAGACCGCGCAGGCGCTCGCCGCCGCGGCGGCCGGGCTCGCGGATTCCCTGTCGAACCTCGGCCGGGCGCTCGAGGAGCGGGCGTCGGAGCGCGCGGCGGGCGAGCGCGAGCTGCTCGATGAGGCCCTGCGCGCCGTCGACGGGCTGGTGGAGCCGGCGTCCTCGCTCGCGGAGCTCGTGGAGTCGGTCGCCGAGCGGCGGCGGCGGGCGACGGCCGAAGCGGCCACCGCGCAGCAGCAGGCCGAGGCCCTCCGGGCGCGCCTGGAGAACGCGCGGCGACTGGCGGAGGAGGTCGAGGTGCAGCGCGGGCGCGCCGCGCGGTTCGAGGCGCTCGCGCGCGAGCTCCGGAACGACCGCGTGGTCGCGTTCCTCCAGCTCGAGGCGCTGCAGGTGCTCGCCGCGGCGGGGTCCGAGCACCTTTCGACGCTCTCGGGCGGTCGTTACCGGCTCGCCTACGAGGGGGACGAGTTCTTCGTGATCGACACGTGGAACGGCGACGAGCAGCGAAGCGCCCGCACCCTCTCGGGAGGGGAGACCTTCCTCGCCTCGCTCGCGCTGGCCCTCGCGCTGTCCGAGCAGGTGCGCTCGCTCTCGCTCACCGATACGGCGCGGCTCGACAGCCTGTTCCTCGACGAGGGGTTCGGCACGCTCGATCCGGAGACGCTCGAGGTCGTCGTCGAGGCGATCGAGCAGCTCGGCGGCGACGGGCGGATGGTCGGAGTCATCACGCACGTGCGCGAGCTCGCGATCCGGCTCCCGACCCGGATCGAGGTCGAGAAGTCGCCGCGGGGCAGCCGCCTCCAGCTCGTCCGGTAGGCGACTCCTATACTCGCCGCATGGACCGGGAGAGACGCGCGCGCCAGCTTGCGGCGGAAGCCGAGCGGATCACCGCGTTCCTGGTCGCGCGTGGCGCGACGCTCGTGCTGGCCTTCGGCTCGTTCGCCCGCGGGCACGTGAGGTCCCAGAGCGATCTCGACATGATCGCGGTCATGGAGAGCGACCTGCCGTTCGTGAAGCGACTCGGCGAGCTGTACGGGGAGATCGTCCCGCACGTAGGCCTCGACCTCCTCGTCTACACGCCAAAGGAGTGGCAGGAGATGCAGCGGCGGTCCTTTATCCGGCGCGCGCTGGCCGAGGGGAAGGTGCTCCATGCAGCCTGACCCCGCGGCGGAGGGCCGGCGCTGGCTCGAGCAGCCCGGCGGGACCTGAGCGATGCCCGATACCTCCGGGACGGCGACCGGCACAACCTGGCCTGCTTCCACTCGCAGCAGGCGGCCGAGAAGGCGCTGAAGGCGTTCCTCCTGCTGCGCGAGGCCGAGGACGTCTGGGGACACTCCGTCGCGGAGCTGTGCAAGCGCGCAGCGGCCATCGACCCGGCCTTCTCGGCGCTCGAACGCGATGGGGCGAAGCTGGACCGGCTCTGTATCCCGACCCGTTACCCGAACGGCCTCCCCGGTGGGTTGCCGGTCGACGCCTTCGACCGGGAGGACGCGGACGCGGCCATCGAACGTGCGACTCGAATCGTGGAGACGGTCTCCAAGGCGTTCGGCGCTGCATAGGGCCTCCGGGCCAGCGCTGATCGGACGAGACGCTCCCGCTACGGAGGGCCGCGGTCCTCGAGCGCCGAGCCGTCCGGTCGCAGGAACTCCGGACGGCCGCTCACCATCCGCACGCCGAAGAGCCGGTGCACCGCCCGGTGATGCGGCCGGCAGAGCAGCACCAGGTTGGAGAGCGCCGTCCTGCCGCCGTCGGCCCAGTGCACGACGTGGTGCGCGTCGCACCAGCCCGGAGGCCGTCCGCAGCCGGGGAACCGGCACCCGCCGTCCCGGATCACGAGCGCTCGACGGAGCGCGGGCGACACGACCGGCGTCCTGCGGCCCGCGTCCAGGGGTTCGGAGCGCCCTGCCGTCACGATTCGCGCCACCGAGGCGTCGCACGCGAGCCGCCGGGCCGCCTCAGGCGTGATCACTCCGGCCTCGTCGAGCTCGCACCGCCGGCCCGTCCGGCCCTCGAGGGTCTCGAGGTCCACGGTCACGGTGAGATGCGGCCGCTCGCCGGCCACGATCGGACGGTCCACCGAGTCCAGGTAGCGGCGGCAGATCTCTCCGAGGGCGTCCGCCCGGCGCTGCGCGTACGTGCGCAGGTCGCCCGTCGACCCGACGTCGGCGTCGATCACGGCCCGAAGCGCGGTGATCAGGGTCTGTCCGGTCTCGGGGTCGAGGTCGCCGTCCACCCGGACCATTCCCTCCAGGGTGGGTGAGACGTGGAGCCGCCGGAGCCCGTGGCGCCACTCGGCCTCGTCCTCGGCTCCGGCCGCATCGGCAGCCTGCCGCCAGTACGCGACCAGGCGGCGCAGGTCGCGCACCGGCACGCTCCTCGCCGCCTCCACCAGGGTCTCCTCGACTCCGGGGAACTCGTCCGGCCGCGACTCGGCCGCCGCGACCAGCACCGCCGCGGCCGACGGCGTCACGTCGCCGGCGGCCAGCGCCGAGCGGGTGAGCGGCATGCGCTCCAGCGCCCGCGCCCACCGCACGTAGCGACCGGCGCACGAGCCCGCGATCCGCAGCCGGTGGACGAGCCACATCGTCAGCGACAGGAGGCCGTCGCGCGCGAACGCGCCCCGGCGCTCGACCTCGGCCACGCGCCGGGCGCGCTCCGCGACGAGCGCCCCCATCGCCCGCTCGATCTCGACGAGCGATGCCTCGAGCTCATCGTCCGAGGCGAACGCGAGGTCCTCGGTGGCAAGCTCGTCGATGCCGGATCGGAGAGTGCTCATGGGCTCGAGGCTATCGAACACGTGTTCGCCTGTCTGTGAGCCGGATCACACCCGGGCTGAAATCACCCGCTCGAACGCGTGTTCGTGTCGGTGGGGGATGGCACGATCCTCCGCATGGAGCTCACCATCGTGGAGTCGGGGGTTCCGGACCGCCGGCCGATCGACACGCGATCCGCAGAAGTGCTTGGATACGCAACAGCGGACGGACTGGTAGCGGATGCGATGTTTCGCGGTCGCCACGCGGTGCGAGGTTCCTGTGGACCTCCGGCTGTCCCGCAAAGGGTGAAGCAACGCGCTCGCCCTTCTCGGGTCGTGCTGGGCTGGTTGCGGGGTGGGCCAATGCTTAAGTTCCGGGCGGAACCGGAGCTGCTTCGCCAAGCCAAGACAGCCGTCCCAACTTCCGCCTCCACCCCTGGCGGAGTCCGATCACTTCCCCTCGGATCAAACCGTACGTGAGGAGGTCAGCCATGGGATTGACCCTGGAAGGGCTCAAGAGCCTTGTGGCGGGCGACACGGTCGCCATCCGTGGTATGGCGGTACTAGAACCCGCAGGTGGGCCTGGAGACAAGATCTTCCCGCCGACGCATGCGGTGAACGACAGTAACAAGAAGCCTGGCGCCAAGTACGCCTTCGAGAAGCGGCGCATCGACGGCCAAGAGACGACGTGCGTCCTCATCGACTCTGTGCAGAGCCAGGCGAATCGAATGGAGGAGGCGCTTCAGACGCTGTGGGACGAAAAGAAGATCGTGCTACCCGTCTTGAGCGTCGACTTCAGCTCTGTCGCGCCCGAGGTAGGACGCGTGACCTCGCTCACTGCGCCTCACCGCATCGCCGACGCGATCCTGCGTGACAGTCTGCTTAATGGACAGCTCTTTCGACTCTCGGATATTGGAAGATCGTTCGTCGATGCGAGCCCGCAAGACGCGACAGCCTTGTTCAAGGTCTGCCCGACCGGCCTCGTCTTCGGCTTGTGGGACAGTACGGGACCGAAGGGTGGCCTCGGTGCCAAATTCCAGCGCGCGCTGGTTTCTGAGATCGTCGGGATTAATGCCGCGCATGGCAGCAAGAGCGCAAGTCGGATCGATCCTCTCAACATCGCCAAGGACGCCGCCGTCCTCTACAAGTCAAGAAGCGCGGCCGAGATGTGGACCGCCAATCCCGAAGAGGCAGAGAAAGACGAGAACGGCCAGCCGGTCAAAGTGGGTAAGGATGAAAAGGCAGGGAAACCGTCCGCCGTTCTGCACGGCAACGTTGCGCCCACCATCGACTCCATCGGCGGCGGCGTGACTATTGACGAAGCAAGGCACACCGTCGTCCTCTCCCTGGCGTCGCTGCGTCGCTTGGGGTTCCGGAGTGGAGGGGACGAAGCCCGGACCGTGCTAGCTGCGCTCGGGATGCTGGCGGTACTCGCTGGGGAGAGCCGCGGATATGATCTGCGCTCTCGTTGTCTGCTCGTCCCGAGGAGCGGCTCCGCGCTCAGGCTCGAAGCGGTCGCGCGAGATGGAACCCCAGCTCCGGTTGCTCTTGACCTCGAGGGGGCCATCGCGCTTTACGTCGAGGCCGTCGACAGACTTCCCGGCGGTATCAAGTTCGCCAAGCCTACGGGCGAAGCTCTCGCGCCGGGCGAAGCACTCGCGGAGCTGCAGCCGTCGCCGAAACTCCTAGAACTCGTGAGAAAGAGTCGCGAGCTTGCGGCAGCAGCAGTGGAGCTCGGAGACGAGTGATGCTGGCGATCGAGGTCGAGCTCTTGACGGGGCGCTATGCGGCCACCGCGCACAACGATCGCAGGCGCGCCGAGTGGCCGCCTCACCCCGCGCGCTTCTTCTCGGCGCTGGTCGCCGCGCTTCACGACAACGAGCAGGTCGACCACGCAGAGCGAATGGCCCTGCAGTGGCTCGAGCGACAGGGCGCGCCGTCGTTGTGGGTGGATCCAGAGTCGAAGGTCGGGAGGCGGGACGTACACGACGTTTACGTGCCGGTCAACGACGTCACGCTCGGTGGCGACGAGGCCATCCGTAAGGCCGAAAGGAAGGTGGCCGAAGCCAAGACTCCAGCGGCGAAGAAGAGGGCCCAGGCGGTGCTCGAGAAGGTGAAGCAAGAAGCCCTGGCAGTAGAAGCCAAGCCTTCGGCAAAGGCTCTCAAAATTGCCGCCGCCATTCTTCCCGAGCGGCGCACTCGCCAAGTCCGCACCTTCCCCGTCATGCTTCCCACGACGCCGACCTTCGGGTTCCTCTGGCCCGACGCAGACCCCGCATCTCACCGCGTTGCCCTCGAGCGTCTTTGTGCGCGGGTTACGCGCCTGGGCCACTCCTCCTCGTTGGTGCGATGCACGCTCGCCAACGGTGATATCACGCCTACATTCGTCCCGAGCGACGCAGGGGAGGTTGTCCTGCGCGTGGTCGGGCCCGGTCAGCTCGCCCGTCTCGAGGAAGCTTTCCAACGCCATAAGGCGGTCGAGCACCGCGTGCTCCCCGCGCGTCCGCAGCGCTATCGCGCCGTCTTCGATATCGCAACGCCGGCTGCGCAGCACGAGAGCGTGTTTTCGAGCGACTGGGTGATCTTCGAGCGTGTCGGCGGATCGCGGCCGCTCGCTTCACGGACCACCGCCGTTGCCCGAGCGCTGCGCCGTGCGCTGATCGAGGTACACGGCAACAAGAATCTCCCGGAGACGCTCTCGGGCCGCGCGCTACAGGGTCCGACGGAGCAGCCGCACGTTGCGTTCGTCCCATTGCCGTTCGTCGGACGTGAGTACGCCGATGGTGCGCTCATGGGCTGCGCGCTGGTGCTGCCGAGGAACCTTTCCCGCAAGGACCGCGAACTTCTCTTTCGCGTAGTCGCCAAGTGGGAGAAGGAACGCGCGACGAATGATCGAGGCGATCTGACGCTCGCGGGTGAGACACTGCCGCCACTCCAGATTCGGCGCGTCGAGGTATCCGCGAAGGACGCACTCGATCCGAGCCGGTGGTCTCGGCCCTCGATGCGCTTCATCACGGCGACGCCGATCGCGCTCGACCGGAATCCTGGCAATCTCCGCAGTAACCGCGACGGTACGGCGCGCAAGGCAGCGATCGAAGCCCAGAGAATCATCGGCGAGGCGTGCTTTCGAGTCGCCGGAATTCGCCCGATTTCCGTCGAGGTGTCGCTTGCCCCCTTGCTGCCCGGCGCGCAGCACGTGCGCGACTATCGGCCTTGGCCAGGGCGACCCGGTCGCACGGCGCGCGTCCGCGTGCATGCGGACATCCGCTTTGCCGAGCGGGTGAGGGGCCCGCTGCTTCTCGGTGCGGGCCGGTATTTCGGACTCGGACTTTGCCTGCCCGTGGAAGACCGATGAGCCTCTCAATTTCTGACTTCGATTCATTCCACGCCGCCGTGCACGGCGGGTACAAACCCTTCTCGTGGCAAAGGCGCCTGCTCGAGAAGATCGTTGCCGACAAGGCTTGGCCGCCCGTGGTGGATTTGCCGACCGGCGCGGGCAAGACCACGTGCATCGACATCGCGATCTTCGCGCTGGCGCTCGATGCAGACCAAGAAGCGGATGAGCGATGGTGTCCGCGGCGTATCGCAATGGTCGTCGACCGCCGCGTCGTCGTGGATCAGGCCGCCGAGCGCGGCCGCAAGATCCTGCGCGCGTTGATGACGAGTCCCGATCCTGTCATGAGAACCGTCGCTGAGCGCCTCCGATCGGTGACCAGAATCGGCGAAGAGCCGCTCGGCGTCTTCACTCTGCGCGGAGGCATGCCCAAGGACGACGGCTGGGCGCGCACGCCCGATCAGCCGCTCGTCATCGCTTCGACCGTCGATCAGATCGGCTCACGAATGCTCATGCAGGGCTACGGTGTGAGCCAGGGCATGAAGCCGGTCCATGCCGGCCTGCTCGCCAACGACACTCTGCTCCTGCTCGACGAGGTTCATCTCTCCGAGCCGTTCCGGCAGACGCTCGAGCAGCTGGCAGGCCTTCGCACACGGTTTTCGTCGAGCGGTGTGAAAGCACGCTTCGCACACGCGTTCTTGTCGGCCACGCCCGGCACCAGCGGCACAACACCCTTCGCCCTGCTCGAGGAGGAGAAGAGGCCAGACTCGCCGCTCGGACCGCGGCTGCACGCATCGAAGCCCGTTCGCCTCGTCGAGGTGGAGGACCGGACCGCGCTGGAGAGGGCGTGTGTCGATCAGGCGAAGGACCTGCTCGAACGGCATCGGACGATCGCCGTGGTCGTGAATCGTGTCGCGAGCGCGGGCGCGATCGCGGAGCGGCTCACCGACATGCTGGGTCAGGACGCGACTGTCACTCTACTCACCGGCCGCATGCGCCCGCTCGATCGCGACGACGTGCTGCGCGAGCTGCGGCCCGTCGTTCAAGCGGGACGCGAACGAAGCCAGGACAACCCGAAGCGCGTCGTCGTCGGTACCCAGTGCCTCGAGGCCGGCGCGGATTTCGACTTCGACGCCATCGTCACCGAGGCCGCGAGCCTCGACAGCCTGCGGCAGCGCTTCGGCCGCGTGGACCGGCTCGGCAAGTACGGCAAGGCCGAAGGCGTCATCGTCTGGGACACGTGCGCGAAGATGAAGGAGGAATCGAAGCGCCGCGGGACGAAATCTGCGCTTGCAGACGACGATCCGATATACGGCAAGGCACTTGGCGAGACGGCTAGGTGGTTGAAGAAGAGAATGTCGGCCCGTCACCCCACCGTCGATTTCGGCGTCCTCGCCCTCAAGGTCCCAACAGGCGACGACCTGGCCAAACTCCTTGTGCCCAAATCCAACGCGCCGACGCTTCTCCCTGCATACCTGGACCTCTGGGCGCAGACATCGCCGCCGCCAAGCCAGCTTCCCGATGTGAGCCTGTGGCTGCACGGGAAGGAGCGCCCGGGACGCGCGGATGTGCAGGTCGCTTGGCGCGCGGATCTCACCGAGGATCTACTTGAGGGTGAAGACGTCGAGGCCGCAACGGCCATCGTCGGAGCGGTACGCCCCTCGAGTCTCGAAGCCATGTCGCTGCCGTTCGCCACGGTGCGGGCCTGGCTCGCGAACAAGCCTCCTGCACTCGACTTCGGCGATACCGAGGGTGCGGTAGCCGAGGGACCTAACCAATCGGAGGCTGGTGGACGACGCGCGCTCTGCTGGCGAGGCGACGAGAGCGCCATCGTCGACGCCACGAGCTTGAAGCCCGGTCACACCATCGTCGTGCCCGCCAGTTATGGCGGCATCCGTCATGGCTGCTTCGACCCTACGTCCACCGAGCCGGTCAGCGACCGCGCGGAGCAGGCCGCCTTGTTTGGACGCGCACACCCCGTGCTTCGGCTGCATTCTCTCGTCGTGGAGAAGCTCGGCCTCTCATTGCCGCTCGACGAGCCGGACGAGGCGAGGGCCGCGCTCCGCCGTCTCGCCCAGAATGCCGACTGGCCGGCGTGGAAGCGCTTGTGGGCAAAGCGTCTCGCCAAGGGGCGCCGCGCGTTCGTCGTGCCGGGCGATCCGCCATGGACGGTGCTTGAGGCGAAGCGTGTGGCCATCGCTGAGCTCCGGAACGCGCTTCAGTCCGAAGAGTCGCTCGAAGACGGCGTGGAGCTGACCACCGACGGTGAGGACTCGTTCTGCGCGGGTCGCGCCGTCACCCTCGCCGAGCACAGCGCGCACGTCCAGGCCTTGGCGCGCCACTATGCGACGCGCTGTGGTCTTGGGCCGTGGCTAACCGAACACATCGCACTCGCCGCATGGCTGCACGACATCGGGAAAGCCGACCGGCGCTTCCAGCTCATGCTCCGAGGGGGAAGCGAGATCGAGTACTTCAAGGACGAGACGCCGTGGGCAAAGTCGGCGATACCGCCAGGAGCACGAGAAGAGCGGCGTATCGCGAGGCTGCGAAGCGGCTACCCCGGTGGCGGCTATCTTCACGCCGTGCAGTCGGTTGCGATGATGCAGACACGCCTGGACGAGCTGAGAAGGCTTCTCAAGAAGGTTGATAACGCGCGCGAGCCGGACCTGGACCTTGTGCTCCATCTCGTGGGGAGCCATCACGGGGAGTGACGACCTTTCGCGCCCGCCCTCATCGACGACAGCCTCGTCGAGGTATCGCTCCACGGCCACGCGAGCGAGGAGTTCGGCACGATCGACTTTTCCCCGACCACTTCGAACAACGGGTTACACCGGCTCGACTCGCCGCTGGCGGACCGTTTCTGGGGACTGGTGGCGAAATACGGGTGGCAGGAGCTGTGCTGGCTCGAGGCGTTCCTTCGCCTCGCCGATCACCGCGCGAGCGAAGAGGAGCAGACGGAAGAGGGGCAGACGAAGGAGGCGTTGCCATGAGCCGCATCGACCTCAAGGGTGTGGATGGCTCCAATCCGCTCGGCTTCATGGCGGCACTAGGACTGCTTCGGATCGTTCCCGGCACGAAGCTCGCCTTCTTGGACGACGGTTCGTACCAGGCGTTTGTCGTCGGACTCGACATCAGCGAGTCCGACCTCAAGAAGCACATCTTGCGGCTCATCGCACGCGACGTCCAGTCCGCTAGAAAGCCGAGCGCCCCGTGGTGCTTCACATACACGAAGGCCGCGACCAGGAAGAAGCGCTCGGAGGTGGTCGCTGACCTCAAACCGCCGCCAGATGACCCCAACTTCACCAAGTTCCTGCAGGGCTGTGTCGAGGCCTGGCGCAAGGGTGACGAAGAAGCCGCAGCGTACGCCGCCGCCTATTTCACGGATGTGGCGGTCGATGGCAAGCGCAACACTAAGCCGACCGCATTCCATTTCACCGCCGCAAATCAGACCTTCCTCGGCCAAGTCGAAAGCATTCGGGATTTAGTAACCGAGGAATGGGTCGAGCAGGCGTTGTTCGAGGGCCACGCGGAGCGGCCGGGCACCAACCTTCGTTGGGACCCGGGTTCCGAGCGCAACTGGGCGTTGCTGGCTGAAGATCCGAACAAGAAAGGCACCCGCGTCAACGCGCCTCTCGAGTGGCTTGCCTTTCGCGGCTTGCCCTTGCTACCGAGCTTCCCTCAAGGCACGAGAATCGCCACGACGGGCGTCGTCGGAAGGGGTGACGACATGACCTTCACCTGGCCGCTCTGGTCGGCTCCGGCTTCGCTGCAGACGACGCGCTCTCTCCTTCAAGTCGATTGGACCGGGAATGCGAAAGAGCGCGCTGCGCGCGGCATCTTCGCGATTTGTAGTTCCAGGATTCGGCGAACGAGTCAAGGCTTTGGCAACTTTGCGCCGTCGGCCGTCATAAGTTGACGGCTCTCCCGAGGTTTCGCAAGAACTAGGTGCTCACGATGTGCGCCTGGGTCATGGATTTGACCACGTTTCTGGGGGATGTGACGCGGCCAACCGCGCCACCCCACTGGACTGAGGACGGAAACCGGGAAGTAGGGGCTAGCCAGGGCGGGGGACTCCGTGAGGTCGTAGTCCCAGACCTGGTCCGGCCGAGAGGCGTGCTGCTGGGGGCGGGGTCGGTCGCGGCGGCTCCGACGCCGGTAGACCGGGACCTTGCCCGCCTCCCGCAGGACAGCACCGAGGACTCCGAGCGGTACACCCGGCCCTCCCGGGACAGCTGATGGGTGAGCTTGCGATGACGCAGGTGATCCAGGTGATCCTCGTCCGCGGTCCGCAGGATCGCGGCTCGATCGGACTCGGTGAACCGAGACGTGGAGACCCGAGGGATCTCCCCGGTCCCTGAGTCCACCCCGCTCGCGGAAACCGCTCTTCGGGCCGCTCAGTGCGGCGGTTCGGAGCCCGAGCGTGCTGCGGGATGCGCGTCGCGCCGTGGATCGCGAAAGCACGGAGGCCGTGTTCGGCCCATCGGACGACGCCGCGCATGCGGGAGCGCTCGTCGTCGGAGACGCGCGTCTGCGGCAACTCAACGATCCGCTCACGCGGCATCAGCCGCTCACACGGCCTTCACCCTCACGATCGCCTCCAGGCCGGCGAAGTCGGAGGGATTGCGCGTGTACAGCGGAAGCCCGTTGGCCGCCGCGGTCGCCGCGATCAAGAGATCTGCGAGGCGGGCTCGGCCCGTCCGCCCGGCGGACTTCGCCGCCGCGAACACGAGGCCGTACGCTCGCGCCGCCTGGGCATCGAATGGCAGCGGATCCCAGGTCGCGGCCGCCCACTGCAGCCGATCCTGGCGCCGGGCCCGTTCGTGCACGTCGCCGGTCGCGTGCGGACCGGCGGCCAGCTCGGCCAGCGTCACCGCGGAGATGGCCGACTCATCGGGAAGGAGGGCAGGTTGGATCACGTCGTGGTCGATCACAACCGATGTGTCGAGCAGGCCGCGGCTTGGTTCAATCACCGGCAGACTGGTCCACCACGGCGTCCAAGTCGGCGCGGAACCGCGTGGCATCCACTCTGGGCGCCCGCACCGCGGCTTCGGCGATCACCGCTCTGGGCGCGAACCTCCGCGGCTGAATCGGCCGCAGCTCGGCAACAGGGACGCCGTTGCGGGTGATGATGATGGTCTGTCCGGCCTGCGCCTCCCGGAGGATCGCCGCCGACTGGTTTCGGAGCTCGCGCTGGGAGATGATCCTGGTCACGAGGGGAATGTAGCATCTGTAGCATCTCGTAGCAAGCTCGGGATAGCCTGCTCGCGTGCCTCGTGGCGCCGTCAAGACCGAATGATCCGGGACCGATCCGTTCAACATGACGGTCGATGGGAGTGCATCTTCCGAGAACGGGGCCCCCGACCTCGTGCCGGCGCGGATGCTCAACGAGTTCGTCTACTGCCCGCGCCTGTTCTACCTCGAGTGGGTCCAGGGGGAGTGGGCCGAGAGCGAGGACACGCTCGAGGGCGCATCGGTCCATCGCAGGGTGGAGGAGGAAACCGGCCGGCTACCACCGCCCGAGGAGCTCGACCCCGAGGACCGGATCGCGGCGCGCTCGGTGCTCCTTTCCGCTCCCGACCTGGGCCTGATCGCTCGCATGGACCTGCTGGAGGGGGAGGGCGGGGCGGTGCGGCCCGTCGACTACAAGAAGGGCGCGCCGGGGCCGCAAGGTCCGTGGGAGCCCGAGGTCATCCAGCTCTGTGCCCAGGGGCTCGTCCTGCGTGAGAACGGGTACCGGTGCGACGAGGGCGTCCTGTACTATGCGGCGCCCCGGAAGCGGTTCGCGGTTGTCTTCGATGACCCGCTCGTCGAACGGACCAAGGAGTACCTCGTCCGGCTTCGCGACTCGGTCGAGGCACCGATCCCTCCGCCCCCGCTGGTCGACAGCCCCAAGTGTCCCCGCTGCTCGCTCGTCGGGATCTGCTTGCCGGACGAGGTCTCGCTTCTGCGGGGCGCGCCGCTCGAGGAGGTGCGTCGTCTCGTCCCCGCGCGCGACGACGCCACGCCGCTGTACGTCCAGGAGCAGGGCGCGACGGTGGGGAAGTCGGGAGAGCGTCTCGTCGTTCGCCGACGGGATGCGGATGACGTGCCGGTTCGGCTCCTCGACGTCTCCCAGGTGTCCGTGTACGGGAACGTGCAGGTGACCGCGCAGGCCATCCGAAGCCTCGCCGAACGCGAGATCCCCGTCTTTCATCACACCTACGGCGGGTGGCTCGCGGCGGTCACCACGGGCATCCACTCCCGCAACGTCGAGCTCCGCGTGGAGCAGTACCGGGTGGCCGACGAGGAGGCACGGGCGCTTCCGTTCGCCCGTGCGTTCGTCCTCGGGAAGCTCAGGAATCAGCGCACGCTCCTTCGCCGGAACTCGCCCTCGTCTCCCCGAGGGACCCTCGCCGAGCTCACGCGGATGGCCCGTCTGGTTCAGGAGGCGCCCTCCCGCGATCGCCTGCTCGGTCTCGAGGGGATCGGAGCCCGCGCCTACTTCGCTCACTTCCCGGAGCTGCTTCGGGATGCGATGGGGTTCGAGCTGTCGGGCCGCGAACGCCGCCCGCCTCCCGACCCGGTGAACGCGCTGCTCTCGTTCCTGTACGGGCTCCTCGTGAAGGACGCGGTGCACGCGCTCGTCGCGGTCGGGCTGGATCCCTACCGTGGTCTGTATCACCGTCTCCGGTACGGGCGGCCTTCGCTGGCGCTGGATCTGGTCGAGGAGTTCAGACCGCTCGTCGCGGACTCCACGGTCCTGGCGCTGGTGAACAACCGCGCCATCACGCGTTCGGACTTCATCCGGAGAGGTCGCGCATGTGCCCTCACGCAGACGGCTCGGCGACAGGTGATCCGGGCGTATGAAGCGCGCATGGACACGCTGATCCGCCACCCGATCTTCGGCTACCAGGTGAGCTACCGGCGGGTGATCGAGGTGCAAGCCAGGCTGCTCGCACGAGCGATCGCCGGCGAGATCCCCGCCTACCGTCCGTTCACGACGCGATGAGCCGCCACCGATACGTGGTCTGCTACGACGTCAGGGAACCGACCCGACTCCGCCGGACGCACGACACGATGCTCGGCTTCGGGGATCCGCTCCAGTACTCGGTCTTCGTCTGCGAGCTGTCCAGCTCGGAGCGGATCCTGATGGAGGAGGCGCTGAGACGGGTGGCCGCTCTGGAGGAGGACTCGGTGTTGATCATCGATCTCGGGCCGGCGTCCGGGGTGGCCCGAGCACGGATTCGCGCCCTGGGCAAGGGACGCGTGCCCGAGCGGGAACGGCTCACCGTGGTTTAGGATTTTCAGTGCGCTGTTGTTCCTTGAGAATCGAAGAGTGAACGAGCGTCATGCGAGCAGCTCGGTGGTGCGGCTCTTCAGCACCCGCGCTCGAACGACGAAACTCGGAGGTGATGCGGGGTTTCGGCATCGCCCTTGGCTCACCGGCCTCCGGAGAACCCGTCGGGCGAACCGACCGCTCGCGTCGCGTACCATTTCGTAGCCCCTGACCTGGGCAGACGCGGTACGCTGTTTCCGCGACCAGATGGTCGCGGCCCCATTGAAGCGA
>JAJPHY010000059.1 GCA_021325015.1 Actinomycetota bacterium
ATGAAGAAGTGCCCGTACTGCGCGGAGGAGATCAAGGACGAGGCGATCAAGTGCCGGTACTGCCAGAGCTGGCTGGTGGAGGAGATCCCGGCGGCCGCGGTGACGCCGCCGGCCCGGGTCACGGCACCCTCGACGGCGCCGGCGGTGAGCGCTCCCGCGGAGGTGTCCGCGAGCGCTCCGGCGAGCGCCGAGCCCACACAGGTGATCGCCCCCGTCGGCGCCGGGGTGGCCGCGAGCCCGGCCGAGCCGGCCGCCGGCCAGCCTTCCGCGCCGGCGCCGCAGGATCAGGTGGAGTTCACGCACTCGGGCGAGCGCTACCTGCTCGGGTACGGGCGGGACTACTTCGGGATCTGGGACCGGCAGGCGCCCGCCACGCCCAAGTACCGGTACCCGCGCAACGACGACGGCTGGCGGGCGGCGTGGCAGCAGTACGTCTCGATCGAGTCGAACTGGATGGAGGTCAAGCGCTCCTGACGGCGATCACCGGACACCGCCTGTGGCAGGGCTGCGTGTCCCCGGTCGAAGGTGATTCCGCTGTCGCCGCCGGGGAGATCCTCGGAAGAACCGCCGGATTCGCAACCCTGCGCGGCTCGCCAACGTGGTCTTCGAGGAAGAAGCGGGACAACTGCGCTGGCGGCTCTTCAGGTTCCGCGCAAGCGGGCTGGCTCGGACGTACGAGTACGGCCCGAGAGACCGGGATCACGGGCTGGCAGAGTCATACTTCCGCGACCCGCTCCAAAAAGGGGATACATGCTCTCCCGGCCCATGCACGTCTGGAGCATCTCGATCAACCAGCGGCTCGCCCCTGAGACGCTCGTGGGCCTGTTCTCGGAGGCCATGGCCCTGCCCGGACCCCCTCCTCCGGGGTGAGGGATCCCAGCCCTACTCGAGCCGCATGGCGCGGATGGCGGCGTTGATGGGGTCCGTGTAGAGGACCGGCTCGAGCTTGTTCAGCAGCTCGTCGGGGATGTCCGCCAGGTCCCGCTTGTTCTCGCTGGGGACCAGGATCCGCTTCCCCCCGGCCTCCCGGGCGAGCTCCAGCCGCTCGGGGAGCGCGTCGACCCGCTGGAGCAGCCCCTTCACGCTCATCTCCCCCACGATGACCGTGGAGGGATCCACCGGCTTCTCGAGGATCGCCGAGACGAGCGAGATGAAGAAGGCGATCGCCGTCTCGGCGCCCTCCTTGGCCTGGTTCAGGTTGACCGCCTGAACGGTGAAGTCGGACTGGCGGGGGTCCCGGTCGATCCCGAGGTCGTGGATGTGGGCCTTCAGGTACGCGTCCGCAGCCCTGAGGGCCTCCTTCATGACCGGCGAGAGGTGGCCCAGGGGGATGATCCTGCCGCTCCCCGGGTTCACCTGGGTCTGGATCAGGAACAGGGCGAGCTTCCGCTCGCTGGGGTCGGTGCCGACCGTGTAGACGGAGCCGGGCGGAAGCGACTCCCCGGTGATGATGAGCCCACCACCGCTCTCGGGGAGCACGATGTATCTCTCGGCGCGGCTGTCCCGGTCGATGTAGATGAAGCTCACGTCCCAGTACTCGAGCCCGCCCATCTTCTTGAGCTGCTCCTTCACGCGTCGGCGCATCTCCAAGGCGAACTCCACGTACTCCTGGAGCTCGTCCTTGGTGACGTTGCCGTCGGGGTGGAGCAGCTTGATCAGCCCGCTCACCGTCTTCCGGACCGCCTTCGCGTCCCGGCCCCCGACGTGGGGCCCGAACTCGAAGTGCCGCTCGGCGAGGTCCACGTAGCTCGTCTTGCGGAGCTGGTGGAAGACCTCGGCCAGGTAGTCGGAGACGAAGCCGAAGTGGGAGGTGTACAGCTCGTCCCGGGTCTTCTCGAACTCCCATCCGGGGAGGTAGGCATGGAGCCGGTCGTAGAAGGCCGTGTCCATCTCCTTGGGCATGGGGTAGAAGAGGTTCGAGGTCCGGAGGATCGTCCGCACGTCCCCGTCGAGGTTGCCGACGAGGACCACCGAGCCCTCGGCGCTGATCACCTCGCGTCCCCGGCTGAAGGTCCCGTCCTCCATGTAGTTCTTCATGATCTGGATGCCGCCCTTGTCGGCGAAGCGGACCCCGGCGGCCTCGTCGAAGGCGACCACGTCCCAGAGCGCGACCAGGCCCCGCTGGCCCGTGGCCAGGTTCACGAACATCTGCGCGACCGTGGTCTGCCCGCCGGAGACCAGGTGGGAGTAGGGGCTGATCTGCTGGTAGACGAAGCTCTTGCCCGTCCCCCTGGGCCCCAGCTCCACCAGGTTGTAGTTCTTCTCCACGAGGGGGATCAGCCGGGCCACGTGGAGCAGCTTGCGACGCCGGCTGAAGTAGGGGTGGGTCGGCTCGAGCCCGAGGGAGCGGACCAGGAGGTCGAGCCACTCCTCGGTCGTGAAGGCCGCCCGGTGCTCCTGGACCGGGGTCATGCTCCGTGTCGAGAGCTGGATGGGCTTCAGCCGCTCGATGAAGAAGGGGAAGGTCGCCCCCCGGAACCGGAAGGTGCTGTCGTAGCGGAGGGTGATCTCAGCCCAGATGCCCCCCATGAGGAGGCGGTCGTGCTCCCGGATCGTCTCCTCGTCGATGTTGACGTAGTCCAAGCTGATGTTGTGGAGGGCCGCCCAGTACTTGTTGTCGTGCTCGTGAAGGGCCGCGGAGACCTTGTCGATGACCTGGTACTCGCCGAGCTGCTGGATCCTGGCCTTCACGATCTCCCGCTCGTCGGGCTTCACGAACTTCTCCGAGAGGTTCCGCCGGACGAACTCGAGGCCCTGCTCGATCACGGTGGCGTCGGTGGAGGCGCAGTACTTGCCGAGGAGGAACTCGATCACGAAGGTCGGGACGCTGTAGGCGGAGCGTAGGCGCCGGAGGAGGTCCTTCCGGACGAGCAGGCCGGGGAAGTGCTCGTTGGCCTTCTCGTCGAGGGCGTCCAGGGCGAGGGTCTCGAGCGCCATCGCCGCCTCACTCCCACTCCACGATGAGCGTCAGGGGTACCGTACCAAGGTCCCGCCCCGTGTCGCGATCGATGGCCCGGAGCACGAGCTGCTGTCCGGCGGGCAGGCCGAGCCCCTCCAGCAGGTAGAGGGGCGGGCGGAGTTCGGTGGCATCGGAGCGGACCGGGACGTCGATGGGCTCGGTCACCGGCCGCGGCTCCTCGCCGGTGGGGGGGAGGGTCTCGGCCCACACACGGACCGTCACCGTGCGGACCTGGGTGGAGAACAGCCGACCCTCGACCCGGGGTCTCAGCACCACGGGCACGACCCCAGCCGACAGGCGGTCCGTCGCCACCCCCACGTCCACCTCGAGCCGGGGCTCCGCCACCTCGGCTCGTGAGACGAGGTGGGGCACCACGCACTCCTGGAGGGAGATGCCGCCGTGCATGTAGCCCTCGGCCTTCTTCAGGGAGCGAACCCCCCGGGGGAACCCAAGGACGGCCGCGTCGGGGTCAAGGGGCAGGGGGAGCTTGAGCAGGCCGTCCACGGCCACCTCTGGCTTGAGGGCGGCCCAGCGGAGGTCCTTGTGGAGGACCTGGGCAGCGGGCAGTTCGGGTCTCCCCTGCCCGTCCACCGCCTCCGGCGGGAGGAGCAGGAAGCCGTGGTCGGTCACGACGTGGACCTCGGCCACGCCGGCCTCGTGGAGCAACAGGATGGCCCGCCGGAGGTCGGCCGCGAACTTGTCGACGAGCAGGGGGAACTGCTCCGTGCCCTTGTGGCCCAGCTCGTCGATCGTGTTGTCGAAGACCACGAGGAAGGGCGCTTCGGGGGTGGGTTCGCCCTTCAGCAGGGCCTCCAGATCGGCGAAGCCGATCCCCGGCCTCTTCTTCCCCGCCCCGACCGCGGCGAGGAGCAGGTCCTTCCTGCCGTCCCTGGCCTCGATCCGGGAGACCCCGCCTGCGGCGATGGAGGGCTTCCCCGAGGACAGATCGACCCGGAACCCCTCCTCGGGCGCTGGCAGGAGGGCCGCCATCCCGAAGGGGGTGTTCGTGGGGAGGGTGGCCAGGACGGCTTCCAGCTCGGTGGTCCCCTCGAGCCGGTCCCGGAGGAGGCAGGCGAGGTCGATGCGGAGGCCGTCGGTCACGATCACCGCCTTGTGGGCGCGGGGCCTTTCCCACAGACCCGCTCGCAGAGCTGTCACATCGGGCAGGCCTGCGGGTGGCCAGGCCCCCTCTCCTTCGACCATCTCCCAGAGCCGTTCGGCTGCCAGCGACACGTGCTCGACGTAGGCGGCATCCGCGAGGCGTCGTACCACCGCCGGGCCGTGGGAGCGCACGCAGGCGGCGAGGACCTCAAGGTGCAACAGGTCGATCCGCCAGCCCTCTTCCTCGTGAAGGCGGACGAGGTCCGCCGCCCGCTTCGAGCTCCGCACAGGCTCCTCCAGGCGCCACACCTCCGCCAGGAGCTCGGCCAGGTCACGGGCCACGGCCCACCCCGCCTCGCCTTCGTCGGGCAGCTCGCCAGCGGCCTCCAGTGCTCCTCGCTCCGCGTCCAGCAGGTCGGCAGCCGCTCGCCAGCCGTCGGCGGCCCGTTCCTCCAGGCGGCGGAGGAAGCGTCTCCAGCGTTCCACGCCGAGGAGCGGAAGACCCAGGGGCTGGCCGTCCCTGGCCTCGGCCCAGTCGGCGAGCGGGTAGTCCCTCTCCAGCCGGCGGACCCTGCGGCGGAAGCGGGGCCCGAGCTCCATGTGAGCGAAGACGTCCTGGCGCAGGAAACTGGCCGCTCGCTGTCGCTGCTCGGGGCTTGTCGGAAGCCGGGGCTGGTAGGGGAAGTCCTGCGGCTCGCCGAAGGCCTCGAAGGCCTCCGTGAGGGCGAGCTGGATGGCGAAGGCGTCGGCCAGCTCCTCCCCGTCCCATGCCCCCTCCGGCGGGGAGAGACCGAACTCCTCTTTGAGGCGTGCGAGGATCAGGTCGGTCTCCTGCGCCTGCTCCCAGCGGCGGAGCTCGTTCCCGGGCGCCGCGAGGAGGGCCCGGAGGCGCTGCCTGGGATCCCCACCGAGGGCTTCCAGGACGTCGGACAGCCGCAGCGGACTGGGCCAGGAGTCGGGGCTCGACTCCCGCATCCGCTCGGCGTAGCGGGTCAGGAGCGAATCGGGGCCGTCCCTCGTGAGAGCCCGCCGGGTCTTCTCGTCAGCGAAGCTCACGCCATGGGTCCGGAGCCAGGTGGCGAGGGTATGGGGCTGCGGAACGGCGCCCGGCTCAGGGGCCTTCCCTCGGCCCCAGACGGAGCCCTTGTACCGGTACTCGAAGACCGACCAGAGTCGCGGGAGACCGCCGTCTGGCCTGGGCTCGAGGTCGGTTGGGGCGAAGCCCTTGAGGTAGAGGACCGCCCGCGCCTCGGGCTCAGCTTCCAGGCGCAGCAGCTCCAGCTTCAACCGGAGGTGCCCCGTCCCTTCCTCGGGGGCGTAGCGAAGCAGGCGCACGCCTTGCTCTGCCAGGGCGGGCGCCAGGTGGGGTACGAGCCTTGCGAACGCGCCGTCGGGGTCGAGCCAGAGCAGCGCTCGGCGTGGCACGCCGTCTGGACGGACATCCATCCACGCAAGCAGGTCGCCCGCCAACGACTGAATCAAACCTGAGACGCTACGCACCCCACCGCTCGCGCTCACTCCCCGCCCTCCTCGATCAGGAGGAGTCGAGCAACGTCGGGGAGTCGCTCCGGAGGCGCTCCCTCGCGAAGAGCCAGGATGTATTGAGGGAGCTGTTCTCGCAGCGGGCTCATGCGGAACTGCAGTGTCTCGAACGCGGGCAGCAGGCTGTCATATATCTGGTGAGCGAGGGCGCCCGTAGGGAACCCAAGGCACTGACCGCAGACCAGGCACGACCAGGGCCGACAACATGACAGGATATGTGCGCCGCTTCCGCTGTGAAGCGCTGACGCCACGCACGTCGCGGGAACGATGGTACACCCGAAGGCCTGAGGTGAGGGTTGGCACGTCGGACACGTCAGCCATGGCCACCGTCTCCGCCCGTTGTACAGGCAGTAGAGCGGAAACAGGCCATCCTGCGCGCTACTCGACAATAGAAGCTGGAGCTGCTGCCCGCGTCGATAGTTGAGCCTGGCGGCTAAGTGCTTAGGGGTCGTGCCGGGCCTCCAATTCTTCGCCTGGACGCGCATCCCTACCCACCACCCAGACCCTCCGATCCACCACTCCCAATCCGCTCCCGTGGCCCGGCCTTCCTTCCACTTCGAGAACCGCCAGATTCTCACCGCGCCCGGGTGTCGGCCCTGGATCTCCAGGAGGTTGATGTCAGTGAGCGTCTCCTCCCCCGGGATGAGCCGGTTCCGAGCGCCGATGTCAACGTACCGCCACGTCTGGACGGCCCGATCGACGAACGTCCGACAGAGGCGCGTGCGTGAGCTCCCGGTCACCACTTCTTGATCACCGGCCGCGCCAGGATGCCTGCCTCCTGGAAGGGGCGGATGTTCACCTTGACCCCGTCGTCCAGATCGGGGGCGTAGGGGCCGGGGCGGCCGTCGGGGTCCTCCCCCTTCCAGCGGCAGCGGATCCGGTAGCGGGGCTCGTCACCCCGCTCGATGCGCTCCAGGGTGCGGCGGAACTCCTCGACGTCCTCGATCCCAGCGGTGAGATCCGAGACCTTCGCCTGGTCGCCCTTCGCCTTCTCCCGCTCGGCCTGGAGTTCCGAGATCAGCGAACCGGCGTAGGTTGCCCGGAGCCGCTGGACGAGGTCCCGGGAGAGCCGGTGGTAGAGGACGAGCGCCTGGAAGCGCCCTTCCCGTGAGGTGAGGTGCCAGGCGATGGGCCGCTGCTTGAACCGGCGGGTGTGCTCCTCGAAGAACCGGCGGCGGAACCAGTCGTCCCGGGTCATCCCGACCCAGCGCCGAAACTCCTCCTCGGCACGAGATGCCCCCTCCTCCCCGAAGAGACGCTCCAGGAGCGTCCGGATGCGCTGGGCCGCCGTCGGGTGGTTGCCGCACCGTACGAGGGGGATGACCCCGTCCTCGTCCACGAGGTCGGGATCGATGGCCGGGCCGTGCTCGGCGTCCTGCTGGTCCTGCTCGGGCCAGCGGTAGCCCAGCATGAGTAAGGTTGCCACCTCGACCCACTGCTCCATCGCCCGCCTCACCTCGGGCGGCGAGAACACCCCCTCCGAGCGCAGCTCCTCCAGCAGCCGGTAGACGGAAACCGGGTGCACTTCGAGCTTCTGGGACAGCTCCTCGAGGAACGTCTCGGTCGGGATCGGGATGCGAGCCCCCAGGACCGCTTCGTCCTCCTCGTCATCCCCGGTGGGCGCCTCCTCGTCTTCGTCGATCTTACCTCCCGGCCCCGCCTCGTAGAGCTTCCGCAGGCGGGTCTTCAGCGCCGTCAGCTCCTCGGGCGAGAGCTCCCGGCGCTCGAGCCCGGCGAAGTACTCGGCGAACCCGTCGGGCAACTCGACACCCTCGGGCGGGTCTGGGAGGCGGTCGTAGCCAGCGATCAGCGGGTACCAACCCGCAGGGGTTCCCGTTTCGTCGAGGACGGCCCGCACATCATCCTCGTGGAGCTCGTAGGCGTCGAAGACGAGCCTCTCGTTCCAACCCTCCAGGGTGTGGAGCAGGGCGGCAATCGCCTCGGCGCGGGCCAGGGTGGCGACAACCGTCGAAAGCCGCGTTCGCTCGCCGTCACCATTGGGTTGCAGGAAGAGCCGGGGATCGAAGGCCCGCTCGACCGCATCGAGCCGGACCAGCGACCGCTTCAACCCTATGGATAGTCGACCGATCGCCCCAAGGACAGCAGTGTTGACTGCCGGGAGGGGTAGGTTCTCGACATAACCAGCGTGGAACTCAAGGTTTTGCGTCGTCACCCTCAAGAGATAGCTGCTTGCGCGACTGGATAGCAGCGCCGCGAGTCGTGGCAGCTGAACCGGCTCTGCGAAGACGGACATGCCCTTCACGTCGAACACGCTGTCGATCATCAGCCGCGTTCCCATGCTGCCGCGGCTCATCTGCGTGTACGTGAGGCCCGGCCGGAAGTAGTAGTCGGTGTTCTGGGGCCGTGACGCTATCCGGCCGTTGGCGCCGACGAACCCCTTGATCTCTTCTCCGTCGTTCGCCCAGTTCAAGACTAGCCATTCCAGGCCGGCCCACTTCTGGTAGCGACCGCCCTTCGCGTACCAGAACCAGCGGCCGCGAACGGGCCTCCCGTCCTCGACGACGCCGATCTCCGACACCTCCCAGAAGCAGCGGACGAACCGGTCGTTGTCGGCCGTCGCCAGCCCCTGCCGGACCTCGGCGACGTCGGAGAGGCGGCGTTCGCTCCGGAGCAGCTCGAAGAAGCGCGGGCGCAGCCAGTAGACGAACGGCGTCTCGGGGATGGCGAGGAGGTCGGCCTGTCGCGGGGTGGAGACGATCGGGTGACTCATCCAACGCCCTCCGCCGCGATCTCGGCCGGCTCACCAGCGACGTGCATGGCCCAGAGTCCTGACTCTTCGATCCTCCAGCGGACCGGCTTGGGCGCCGCCGATCCGGGCTGCCAATATGGCTGAGCGCCGGGGGCGGTCCGGAGCTGCCCGTCATCCCACCATGCCAGCGCCTCCAGATCCCCGCTGAGTGTCGCCGCTTCCTCGGGGACGCTGGCGTGGGCGAGGACCCGCTCCGTGATCACGCAAGGGTCAGCTCCGTCGAGGTCCGGATCGATACCGAACACCTGGGACGCCGGCTCCCATGCCACGGGGCGTACCCGACCGAGGCCGTAGCGCGTGTCGCCGCCGAGGAAGAGCTCCTGGACTTCCTCCAGCGCCTCTTGGATCGCGGAGCCATCCCGCACGAACAGGTAGCCGACAAGGCCGACCGGTTTGGCGTCGCCCGTCGGTCTTCGCCAGCACTCGCCGATGCACTCGGTCTCGCGGAGCGTGCCCTCCGCGGCTGCGTCCGAGCCCGGGTCGACGGCGGTGCCGGGGCGCGCCACGAGCAACCGCGGTCGCATTCCTGCGTCGGGAACGAGACCATCGCCGCCGGGGTCGCCCTCCCGCTCCCAGACGAGACCCTGGCCGGGCTCGTACCGCGGGAGCCACGCGTACCAGTCGCCCCCGGCCTGCTCGGCCGGGTAGAGGTACGTGAGTCGCACATCCCGCCGAATCGCCATCCCGACGTCCTCGTAGGAGGGGAAGCCCATGCCCTTGCGTCGGGCCACCTCGGCGGTGAGAGCGCCCCAGAGGGCGCGTGCCGGCACGTAGAGGCGGCAGCGATTGAGGCTCCCCGACGGCGGCATGCCAACGTGGAGGGGCGCTTCGAGCTGCCAGACGGAGCGCTGCAGCGCCCAGCTCACGGATGCCCTCCCCCGCGCTCGCGGGCCTTGACGTGGTAGCGCCCGTAGACGAGGGCCTGTCGCAGAAGGTCGCGGGCGAAGAGGAGATGGTCGAGGTTCTGGCTCAGCCTTTGCAGGGAGGCGAACACGTCGCCGCCATCGAGGAGAGGCGATCCCTGCGGCACCCCGCGCAGGAACTCCGCGCACGTGGCGCTTACGGGATCGGCCCCTTGTCCTCCCCGGGCCTTCAGGTAGAGGAAGAACGCGTACACCCCCTGCTCCTCGAGGACGGCCAACGCGTCGTTCAGGAGCTTCTCGTCGACTCCATCCTCTTCGGCCAGTTGCTGACCGAGCTTCGCGCACTCTAGGTCCAGGTTCTCAACCATCACTCCGCCTCCGCCGGTCCGGGGGACGGGCCCTGCTGCGGGCGGAGAACCCGCAGCCTCCCCATCCCGCGCGTCCCCATCCCGCCGATCCCCAGATGCTCGAGGTACGGGTGGGCATCCGCGACCACGCCGTGGACGTCCTCGATGGTCACCTGCTGACCGGCGCCCGCGAACGCCACTTCCGACGATCCAACCCGGAAGTGGGCCGGGTTCTTGCAGGTGACCTGCCAGCAGAGCACGGTGGTGCGAGGGAGGGCTTCATAGGAGAACAGCGCGCCTTCCTCCGCTGCGCCGGTCGCCGGGTCGATCGCCACGGACGTCCGCACTTCCAGGTTGCTGTTCACCACATGGGCGAAGAGCTTGTCGGGCAGGACCCCTAGGCGCCGAGAGATCTCGTCGGGCACGCCGAGGCTCGTGAGGCCGGTCTGTACCTGCTGCCAGCCCGAAAGGGACCTGACCGGCAGGAGGAGCCAGCCCAGGTTGAGCGGGCCCCCTCCATCCTGGCCGCGGTAGACGGCGTCGTCGGTGACGCCCAGGGAAATCACCTCAGCCGTTTCAAGGGCCATCGGGCAGGTGACCCACAGCGGTCCCTCCCGCGTCGCCACGGGGAAGAGGAGGAGGTGGGCGTCGCTGAAGGCGGCGAGGCCTGCGAAGCCTCCCGAGCTGTCCTGGCCGCGAGCGAAGCCGAAGACGGTGCAAATCGGGCACGTTGGCTTCCCGCAGTGGCCACCTGAGCCATCCGGACGCGGCTGTCCGACGCCGGCGCAACGGGGGAAGCGGTTCCTGACCATCGCAGCGTAGCTGCGGTAAACGCCCGCCAGGCTCGACCCTGGAATCTTGGGGATGCCCGTGACAGGGTCGCGAGCGATCGTCAGATCGACCCTGCCCAGCCGGGCCCCGCCGGTCCCGACATGGATCGGGTCGAGCGCCATCCCCACGTGTCGAAAGGTTCGGAAGCTCTCAGCCATCGCTCACCTCACCCACCGTTTCTTTAAGCACCGAAAGGTGCCAGTCCAGGGCCCATTCCAGGGTGCCGTCCCGCGTAGCCTCGACCAAGGCTCGGAGGACTGCCCCTTCCGCCCCGAGCCGGTCGGCCAGCACCGCCTCCGCCAGGCTCGCCCAGGCCTCCTTGGCGTCTGCAGCCCACCGGCCGTCGGGGCCATGCCAGGCCTCGCGGCGGCTCATGAGTTCTTCCCGAACGGCATGCAGAGCGGCCATGCTGGGTGCCGTCCGGCGGACCAGCTGCCAGGTCGCGCGCATCTCGCCCCAGGCACCGAGCGGTCTGACGTCGACCGGTTCGAAGCGCCGTCCCGTGCTGTCCAGGAACAGCGTCGCCACCCGCGCCGGCTGTACCTGGACTGAGTCACCGGGCCGGAGATCCAGGGCGTGACGGTAGACGTGCCCGTCAGGATGGCGGAAATCGAGCGGGAAGCTAAGCGCATCGTCCGCCACGGCGAGGTACGGGTAGAAGACGTCGAGGCGGCCATCGGGCAGCGAGACCGGAATGGTCCGGAGCTCGCTACCACCGTCGCGACGAAGCAAGGCGAGAGCGACGACTCCCTCTCGCTCGTCACGGTGGCGCGCCCGCCACGTCTCGGGCTGCGCGCCATCGAGCTCGTGTTCGATGGTGCGCACGGCCTCGAGAACCGCCTGGAAGGGGAGCTTCTGTGGGAACCCGACGATGCCGGCACGCAGCGGCAGGCGATCCCAGACGCGGGCGAAATGGTCGTTCCACATCTCGATGGCACGGTCGAGGCAGGCGGACGCGGCTTCCAGGGGGACGAGGACGCGGAAGCGGAGCGGGCTCAGCTCCAGGAGGACGATGGGATGGTAGGTCCCGAGCAGGCCCGGCTCCTTCACCTCCGCGATACGCAAGGTGCGCGCGACGCGATCGTCCCCCCGCAGCGAGACCTCTCGCCCCTTGAGCTCGGCACTAGTCGCCTGGGCCGCGAGCAGCCGCGCCAGGTTGGACGTCGTCAAGAACCGCCCGTCGCTCTGCCGGTAGAGGACATCCACCAGCGCGCCGTCCACGTGCCCTTCGTAGAGCTCGCCGTCCTTCCAGCCCGCGGCGGTCGAGGCCTCCTCGGGGACGAGCACGAGGCGGCGGACCCGCCAGCGGTTGGGGCTCCTGGCGGCGAGCTGCCGGAACTCTCGGGCGAGGTCGGCGAAGAACTCCTCGGCCTGCCGCCAGAAGCGGTAGACGCGCCCCGGGGAGGGGAGCTTCGCGAAGAGCTGGTGGGCCAGCCAGCGGGCGCGGGCAGTCTCGTCTAACTGTTGCCAGCTCGGCGAGTCCGCGCGGTCCTCGACGATCTTGGCGAAGAAGCTCGGCCAGTCGCTGTCGTGGCGATAGCCTTCTTGGAGACTCGTGAGTACCGGATCTTGCCCGTCGTAGGCGCCCAGCTTGCGACGCACGTAGTCGGCGAGGCTCTCGAACGGCTGTGCGGGGTCGATGGGGTTGGCGGTGCCACCCAAAGTCGGGTTGAACCTCCGCCATTCGCTGATCGCCTGGGTCCGCAGGCTGTCCAGGCGCCGACCTTCGAGCCAGGGTTCGAGGTCGAGGCTGAGGGTGAGGAGCGCGACGCGGCCGTTGGCGTCGGCCACCTCGTTCACCCAGATCGTGTCCGTTCCCAGCTCGCCGCGCAGCCAGGCATCGAGGCGGCCCTTCCGGCGCTCTTCGCAGACGCCGCAGAGACGGCCTTTGTCATCGGGTCGGCCGTTCAGACGCACCAGGCAGACGGGACACACGTGTCCGTCGTTCCGATCAGTCTCGACACGCCAGCTCCTGTGGACCGGCACGGCGAGCGATGACCGGGCCTCCCGCGCCTCCCGGACGATGGCGATCAGGCTGCGGGTCGGCCCGCTGATCCGGCAGAGCGGTGGCGTCTCCAGCTCCAGCTCCGACGCGATCCGCTCCACCTCGACCTGCAGCCAGTCCTTCCAGTCAGACACCTTGAGGTCGCCATCTACGCTGGATCGCTCGCCGGGGAACGAGAACACGTCCACGCTCGGGTGGCCGTAGAGGAGCGAGCCGATGGCGAGGTCGACCTCGACCAGCTTGCGGACGCGGCCGAAGAACGTCCGGATCGCTGCCCACGCACCCATCCAGTCGCCGATGCGCACGGCGCGGCCTTCGTAGTGATCGGTGCCGACCCCGACCGTCAGCAGCCGCCAGCGCGTCGTCTGCTTCAGCTCGGTCGAGGTCCATGGGAATGGGCTTCCTTCGAGGACGGCCCCCGCAACTGCGCTCTTGAAGAGGGCCGCGGCGACGTAGGACTGGTCCCAGAGGGTCACCTCGTTGTTCGGGAGCCTCGTCTCGGCGATGGTGGAGGAGAAGGCAGCACGGAGAAGGCTGGCGGGACCGATGGCCGAGTCGCGCCACCTGTGCCATGCGCCGACATCCGCCGTGTCCCCCACGCCGAGCTCTTCGAGCTCGTGGAGGATGCGCCGGACCTCGTCGAGCAGGCGGCGCCAGCCGGCCGTCGTGAGCAGCTCAGGTGGATCGGCCAGGAGGTTGCGCCGTGGCTCGCCGAAGGCCGACGCGAGCCACATCTGCGTCGCATCTTGCCCGAGATACTTCGAAGTTCTCGGCGGGAGGTTCTTCTCGATGCCCGAGACGATCCCGTGGGCCGCCTGGAGGAGGCCGAGCAAGCCCGTACCGTCACGCCCCCGGTGCTCGCTGACGAAGTCCGCCAGGGTCGCGGGCCACGGTATCGGGGCGCCGTTCACGGAAGGGAAGCGCGATCGCGTCCAGCCGAGCAGCTCGTCCCACGAGAAGGGCGGACTCTCCTGTTCGTGCCAGCGAAGGTCGTCGTAGCCCGTGTCCTGTCCGCCTTGAGCCTGGAGGAACTCGGCGCGCGCCTTACCCGTCATGTGAAGCCAGCCCACCGCTTCGATGGCCAGGAGGAGCGGCCGGTGCGTGCGGAGCGTTTGGGCCGGGCCGAAGTCAGCCATTCACCGACTCCCCTGGCTCGCTCCAGGACCTCAGCGCCCTCTTGAGGGCGACCGGGGTGCTCTCTCGCAGCGGCTCGCGGCCCTTCCGGTGCGCCCTGCACTCGTCCACCCGTGCCGCGCCCCAGCCGGCGGTGCGCTTCGCGGAGATCCCGTACCGTGTGAGCAGCGCCCCGATCGCATCGAGCAGCCGATCGATCGCCTGCTCGGGCCGGACCCGGTCTCGCGCGCCCGCCCCCGGCAGGGGCGCGTAGAGCAGGTGCAATGTCCCTTGGGTACCGGCAGGCACAACCTCGTACAGGATGGGCTGCGTCCCGGCTCGGGTCTTGCGGCTGTGGGGATTGATGACCTCGAAGCCGATCTTCGAGAACCAAGTGGGAAAGAAGGCGAGCGCCCCGCGCTGGAAGTCTTCTCCCTCGCCCCTCTCGTTGCCGAACAGGTGGAGGATCCACGCCGGCTCATCCCAATGCATGCGGCACGACCAGCGGAGCAGTCCCTTCCAGCTGGCGGCGCTCATGTAGGGCACCCCGAAGACCCGGTCCTTGCGCACCGGGTTGTCCAAGACGTGGAACGGGCGGTCGTCCTTCGAGTACCACGGGCTTTCCAGAGTGAAATCGACCTCAAGGCCCAGCCAGTCATCGTGGGGGAGGCTTTCGAACGACGGCTCCAGTCGGAGCCAGTCCGGTAGGGCGAGCGACGCCGAGGCTGCCCGCCGGCGGTAGCGGTCACGAGCGTCGTTGCGCTCCTGCGACCCTCGCGCGGACCACGATGTGCACCCGTCGACGAAGCCGGAAGCGAGCCCGGCCGGAAGCCGGCCGTCGGTCGGACAGGCTGTTTGTGAGGCGAGCTCGGCGTACAGGTCGAACCTCACGTGGCGGTGTCTCCCTGTTGCAGCAAGTCCTCGAGGATCGACTCCCCCGTCATGAACTCGTCAGGCCCCGGGGTGGACCATGCGTCCTCGAGGCGCCGTTGCATCTGCGCGACGGTGATGCGGTCCGGATCGACGAACCCGAAGGTCCGTGCCGGATCCTTGAAGCTGAAGACCTTCTTGCTTGTCCCTCGCCCCCCGGCCAGCCAGCTGTTCACGGCTCGATCGGCGGCCTCCAACTGCTGCGCCCGATCCTTCGGCTCTCCTCGCCCGAGGACCCTGTTGAAGGTGCTCCGAGCTGCGTCCTGCCGTGCCAGTGACTTGCCGTTCACGCACCAGAAGTTGGTGAGGGACGCCCAAGCGAACCCACCCTCCGGGGGCCTTCGCCAGCGCTGGTCGCGAACGTAGGACGCAAGCTGGCTGCGGGAAACGGGCTCGATGACGGGGCGGCGCTCGATATCCACGAGTCCGTAGTCGCGGTGGTGCGGCAGGGTTGCCCGGCGCCCGTCGTCGGAGGGCTTGAGAACGGTCTTGCCGCCCATGGCTCCGTATCCGGCGATGAGCCGAAGCGTGAGATCGAGCAGGGCCCACTCCTCCCGTGCGATGCGGCGGAGGACCGTGAACCGCAGGACGAAGTGTCTGTCCTTGCTGATCTTCTGGCCCAAGACCTTGCCGTCGGTATCTGCCACCTCGAAGCGGAACTTGCGCGCCCAGCCGGTGCAGCCGAAGAGCTCGCAGACCGGGCAGCGCTGGACGTCCTTCGGGCATCGGCTGTCCCCGTCGGTCGGGTCGCAGGCCGCTCCGCCGAGCCCTCGCACGAGCACTTCACACCACCAGCGGATGGAGCCGAGCAGACCGGTGGGAATGACCCGTTCCCCTTTCCCGTCCACGTCGCCGGTCCAAAGATCGGTTTGCGCGATCAGGCGCCACTCCTTGACGTCCACGGGCTGGCTCATGGACGCACCTCCTCCGGCAGGCGGGCGAGGACCGCCTCGTACGCTTGCGTCGCGATGGCGAGGGCTTCCTCCGCTTCCTCCGGCGACGGTTCCTGGGGCTCTCCCGGGTACCGGAAGACCCAGGCGAACGGCGTCAGCTGCTCCGCCCGCTCGGCGATCGCCTCCAGCGATCCGTCCAGGGCCACGCAGGCCTCGCCGAGCTCGCGGAGGTCGTGGGTCTTGCGGAAGGGGATGTCGTGCCAGGCGAGGAACGCCTTCCACGCCTTCTCCACCGCTTGCTGGCAGTGGAAGACGGCGCTCTCGGGCCGGGGCTCGGAGGAGCGCAGCAGGATGGCGGCGGAGTCCAGGTCGACCCAGGCCCGCCGGAGCCAGGCCCGGCACTCGGCGACCCTCCCCGGATCATGCGGCATGGAGAAGCCTCCCTTCGCGCACGACCGTCGCCGGGAAGGAGGCGGGGAGGTGAAGCCGGGAGTCGAAGGCCTCCCGCTCCCAGACGAGCACGTCCACCGCCGCCGGGATCCCCCGGAGCACCCGGTAGGCCCGCTGGGAGAGGCGGTAGGTCGGTTCAGCCGGGTGCTCCACGAGGAGGAGCAGGTCGTAGTCGCTCTCGGCACCGGAGTCGCCGCGCGCCCGGGAGCCGAAGAGGTAGATCCGGCACGGCCGCAGCTCGGCGAGGAGCCGGTCGACGATCTCGCGGAGGAGCGGATCGGGCGGAAGCGCGGCGTCGCTCATGCTTGGCTCCCCCCTCCAGTCCGTGGCGGCCCGACCATCCCGCCGCTGGCGATGGCCGCCGCGGTCTCGCCACGGTTCCAGGCGTCTCGCTGAAGGGACTCGATCGCCTCCAGTAGCAGGCGGTGCTTCGCCGCCGGCGACTTGGGCCCGACCAGGCGGAAGGCGGTTATCCGATGCTCTGGCGCGGGGCTGCCCGTCCGGAGCGTGAACAGGGCGACGTTCACTACCTCGCCCACGATCTCTTCGAAAGCCCGCGGCCCGAGGTGCGCCAGCGTCGTCACGGCCGTCCGGGCGAGCACCCGCTGCCGGAGCTTGGCGAAGGACCGGAGGAACAGCCACGACTGTTGGGTGACCATCCCGAGATACCCGCCCTCACGGGCGAAGTCCAGGCAGCGGAGGATGAAGGCGGCGTACAGGTCGCGCTTGCCCTCCTTGTACTCGCGCTCGATGAATCCCTTGACGGGCTCGTCGAGGTTCTTGCTCCCGGCGTAGGGCGGGTTCGTCACCACCACGTCGTAGCGGCGGGCGAGGAGCTCCACGAGGGACACTCCCTTGGCGAGCTCCTCCCCGAACAGGCGCCGCCCGACGTCCTCATCCCCCGACAGGCGCTCGAACTGCTCCCGCAGGCTTTCCAGGAGCTCCCTCCGGTATGCCTCCCCGCCCGGCTCCAGGAGGCTCTCCTGGGTCCGCGTCCGCCGGTAGGCGAGGGCCTGCTCCAGTGCCCGTTCCGGGTGAAGGAGGGAGCCGAGGAGGGGCGCCTGCCGGAGCTCCTGCCAGATGCCCTTCAGGACCTCCGTAGCCTCGCGGTCGTTCCTGAAGGGGTCCAGGAGCTCAGGCGGCGGAGGCCCTTTGGGCAGGCGAACGTCGGCCGCGACGAGGTTGAGCCGCCGGGGGCGGAACTCGGGACCCGCCACGGCGCATCCCTTCAGATAGAGGGCGAGGGCCGCGATCTGGACCGCTCGGGCATCGATGTCGGTGCCGTAGAGGTTCCGCTCCAGGATGAGCGCGGGCACCTCAGCGGGGTCCTCCAGGCCCTCCTCGGCGTACATCTCCATGAACAGGTCGAAGGCCCGGAGCAGGAAGTGGCCGCTGCCGCAGGCCGGGTCGAGGATGGTGATATCCCGGACCCGCTTGGGCTCGCGCGCAGGTGTGGGGGCATCAGCTGGCCTGGGCACGAAGTACGGCCACTGCTTCGGGAGGCTGCTTTCCGGATGCATCTCGTGCCAGAGGGCCCCGAGGGTGTTCTGGACGAGGAAGTCCACCATGTACCGCTCGGTGTAGAGGCAGGTCGCGGCGGCGAGCTCTTCGGGACGGGCGAGCTTGCCCTTGTTCCTGAGCTTCGCGTAGGCGGCATCCTTCTCCTCGGCGTTCCAGTACTGGTAGACCCAGCCGAGGACCTCGTCGCTCTCCCAGATCTCCGGGGGGATCTCCGCCGGCCCCAGGGCCTCCACCAGGCGCTGGATGGTCTGCTGGAGGGGGAAGAGGGCGGCCCGCGGAGCCTCGGGGTCGAAGAGCCCCGGGATCCGCTCGGCGAGGGCCCGGGAGGCCCGGCCGAAGGCCTCCCGCCACACCTCACGGGGAGGGATGCTCCCCCCCAGGTCGTTCCTGACCCGCCAGTAGAGGGACGAGGCCTTCAGATCCTCGACGGGCGCCATCAGGGTCTCGGCGATCCCCTCGACGGTGAGCAGGCCCCGCGCCTCGAGGCAGCGGAGAGCCACGGCCCGGTCGAGGAACGTGAACGCCGCCTCCCGGACGAAGGCACGGAGGGCCTCGGGACGCCCCAGCCCGGCCTTCACACCTCCTTCGATGGCGGCGGTCACGGCCTCGCGGGTCCGGGCGCCCGCCTCGGTGCCGGGTCGACCTGCCGGCTTGCCCTCCCCCGTGATCCCGAGGGCGGTGAGCTGGAGGCGGAAGTCCTCCTCGAGGACGCTCCGCAGCTCGAGCACCGTCCGCCGGAGGGTGCCCCGCACCTGCGGGAAGATCCCCCACGTCGCGGCCACGTCCCGGGTGCCCGCCTTCGGCATCAGGGGACCTCCACCACCTTGCCCTCTCGGATCCAGCCCTTCAGCCGCTCCTCCTCGGTGTCGAGGGCCTCGTCCACCTCGGCCTCGGTCTGGAACCGGCGGTTGCCGAGGGCACGGGCGGGGTCCCACAGGACCACTCGCGGCTCCTGCCCCGCCTCCGCCGCCAGTTCGAGGACCCGGGCCCTGGCCTTGGCCGCCTCGCCGTCGAGGGCCGAGAGGAGCGAGCGGAGGTGGCTCAGGCTGTAGGCGGCGTTGGCGGCGACGAGCTGCTGGTCGTTCTTGAGCTCGGGGAGGGAGACCTCGGCGAGGGGCCTGCCCTCGGCCAGGAACTCGGCCCGGACCTTCGCCCGGTCGCTCGCGCTCAGGGCCTGGTACTCCGGCATCTCCTCGATCCGGCGGCGGGCCTCGGCGATCCGCTCGTGGGCCTTTCGCCGCAGGGGCTCGTACACGGAGCGGAAGACCTCGACGAGGGCGATCCGGTAGCGCTGGAAGGCCTGGTCCCACTCGTCCAGCACCCGCCGCTGCTCGAGGATTGCCTCGATGCCCTCGCGGATCTCGCTCACCTTGGCTCCGACCTCCGGATCCTCGGGCAGGCCGGCCGCGACGGCCGCCCCGAGCAGCTGCACGGTCCGGCGGAACTGGTCGAGGCCGTGGTGGCGCTCGAAGTCCTCCAGCCGCTCGAGGGCCGCCCGCGCCCCGCGGAGGGCATCGGCGTGCTCAAGGAAGGCCCGGATCGTCCTCGTCCTCGGCCCGGTCGTCTCCAGGGACTCGAGCAGCCCCGGGGTCGCGTCGTACGCGTCGGGGAGGGGGAGGCCGGCGCCCCGGGCTCGGTCGATGACCCCGAGGCGTGAGGCGAGGTCGGTCTTCACATGCAGGCAGGCGTCCCTCAGGGCCACCTCGCTCGGGTCCTCGGGCTTCCGCCCCAGGTCCGTGAGGAGCTTGTGCGCCGCGGTTGCCTCGTCGGGGGTCAGGGCCTCCTCCTCGACCTCGAGCCTGATGTCCTTGAAGGCCTGGGTTCCGAAGAGGGCCCGGGCCTCCTTCGCCTTGGGGTCGTCCAAGCGCCTGCCGGTGCGGTCGGCGACGGCGATCCTCCCGTCGGCGAACATCGCCGCCGCCGCGTAGCGGACGAGGTCCGCCGGCCAGCCGAAGGGCGGGCGGGAGAAGTGCTCGACCACCTCCTTGCCGGCGGTCCTCGCGGTGCTCGCCAGGTGCTTCGTGAGCTCCTCGACGATGGGGTCACTTCCCCGCACGTGGCCGTCGGGCCCGAAGAGGCCGAGCTCGGGGTCGAGGTCGGCGCGCTCAGCCGGGGGCACGGTCAGGAGCCTGTCCACGTTGCGGGCGTCGAAGGGTCGATCGGCATCGGCGAAGCGGTGGTACTTGAGGCCGATCCGGTCCCGGATGGCGTCCTCGATCCTGGTCCGGGGGCTGGCGCCGTTCGCGTCGGCTGCGACGTCCTCCTCGGCGCCCCCCACGAGGAGCTTCCCGTCATCGAGGGCCTCGGCCACAAGGCGCCCGGCGCCCCTGTGCAGCTCCGCGGCCTCCTCCTCCAGGCGCTTGGCCTCCTCCTCCAGCCGGCGGGTCGCGACCCGGCGGAACTCCTCGTCGTGACGGAGGCGGCCGATGGCAAGGGCCCGCCGGAGCTTCTCCTCCAGGGCCGCGGGCCGGCGAACCACCCACCAGACGACCGGCGCCTCCAGGTTCGCGCTGTTCGTCTCGGCCGCCAGCTTCGCGGTGGCGCTCTCCTCGAGGCAGGCGACGAGGCGGACGGGCGCCTCCTCGTGCTTGAGGGGCGTCTCGGCCCAGAAGACCCCGTAGGAGAAGGCGGTATTCGTCCGCCCCAGCGTGAGCTTCCCTGGGAACAGGTGCTGCAGCCGCTGCTGGAACAGGAGGCCGACCTCGTCGCGGACCTCCTTGGCCCGGACCTCGATCCGATCCACGATCCGCTCGACGGTCACCTGCTCTTGGGTGAGGAACCGCCACTCCTCGGTCCCCACCTCCCGGCGGACGAAGTGCCGCTGCTCCAGGGCCTCCAGGGTCTGCCGCACCCTGCCCTCCAGCTCGAGCACGTCCACGTCGAGGGCGTCCACGAGGAGCCGGGCGAGGTTGCGGGGGGTCCGGGGGATCCGGGGGCTCTGTTGGAGGAGCCAGAGGGCCTTCAGGAGCCGGGACGGGGTGACGGGGGTGCCCGCCGCGTCGCGGTCGGCGCTCCCGATGTACTCAAGGCCCTGGCTGCCAAGGTAGGCCTCGTCGGCGAACTCGTTGTCCCGGTTGGCGGCGTCGAAGATGAGGTCCCAGCTCACCACCGCGCCCAGGTCGCGTTCGGCGAGGTCCCTCAGGGCGTCGAAGGCCACCCGGATCATCGAGCGGGCCCCCGAGCTCACCTTCACCCCGCGGATGCCGCTGAAGATGTCGGCGGCAGCGGGGAGCTGGTAGGGGAGGAAGGGGTAGTCGGCGACGAACCGCTCCCGGTCGGGGCGGGGGTAGCTCCCGCCCATCTCGAGCCCCGGCGGCTCCGCGATGTCGGCGAGCTGCCCCTCGTGGGCGGCCCAGAGCCGCTCGAGCTCGGGGCGGGCCTTCGGCCGCTTGCGGAGGACCCGGTCCTCGATGACCGTGCCGATCCCCGAGGACTCGAGGTGGACGTTCACCGGGAACCGGGCCTCGAGGCGCTGCTGGTACTGCTGGGCGGTCCCGGCGTCTCCGAAGGGTGCGTTCTGCACGACCGCCGAGAGTCGCTCCTGGGAGGTCACGAGGAGCCAGATCTTGCCTCGACCCCTGGTCGCCACGGTCTCCACAAGGGCCCGGAGCTGCTCGATGCGCTGCATGTCCCTCCCCGCCCAGGCCCCCACCTCGTCGGCCACGAACACGAGGCGCTGGGGTGCCCCTTCGGCCTTCTCCCGGGCGTCGAGCCAGCGGAGCATGCGGTCGACCACCCCTTCCACGTTCGGGGCGAGGAGTTCGTTCAGGGCGAGCTCGAGGCTCTCGTGGGCGAGCTCGGGGGAGCGGTAGCGGTCGGGAAGGAGCTCGGCGAGGCACTCGGCGAAGAGGGGGCTCGAGGCTGTGAGGTCCTTGTCGTCGGCCCAGGGGACCCCGGACCGTTCCTCGTAGAGCGCGAGGAAGCGGTCGTAGGCCCCAGCGGCCTGCAGCTCGAGTTCCCGCTCGGCGAAGGCGAGCACCGTGGAGAGACCGAGGGAGGAGTAGAAGGCCCGGAGGAAGGTGACGGCCGCGCTCCCCCCATCGGGGCCCGCCACGTGTTGGGCCTGGATGTCGAAGGCCACGAGGTGGGCCTTGAGCTTGTACGTGGCGGCCTCCTGGACCAGCTCCCGGACCCGTTCGTCGTCAGGCTTGCCGGCGTGGAGGAGCTGGGCGAAGAGCCCCCGGGCGGTGTCCCCGCCCACAGGCGTGTCGGCGAGGAGGTGGCCGGCGACCTTCGCGAAGTGGGACTTGCCGGTGCCGAAGAAGCCCGAGACCCAGATGCCCACCCTCTCCGTCGGCCCGGCGGCGGGTCTCGCCGGCTCCACCACCGGCTCGAGGACCTTCGCGAACTCCCGGGGGAGGGGGTCGGCCAGCACGTACTCCCGGAGGTCCGTGGCGAGCTTGCCGGTCTCGTAGACGCGGACGACCCCCTGGGGCTCGTCCCGGAGGTCCCTGTCGATGGCTTCCCGTACCTTCACCGTGGCCTTCCTTCCCGCCCCGCTCCTCAGATCCTCGCCGTACGGTAGTTGGTGTCGTTCCGAAGGCCCAGGAGGCTCAGGGAGCGGTCGTCGGCCTCCCCGGGGAAGGCCACGATGGTGGGCGCCCCCGGCCCCCCGTCCCCGCGGGCCCCGTAGAGCCCGTTCATGATGGCCGAGTACGACACGATGGTGGCAAGGCTCCCGGTGTTCACGAGGAGCCGGCACACGGCGCCCTCGGGTGAGGGACGCCTGAACAGCTCGTCGAGGTAGCGAGAGGCGAGGACGCCGAGGTCGTGGACAACCCCTCGCTCGTCCCCGGCCTCCCGCTCCAGGAGCCGCTCCACGAGGGGAGACCTGCGCTCGAGGGCCACCAGGAACCCGAGGCCCACGTCTTCCACCTCGATCAGGTGCCCCTCCTCGGCGAGGCGCCCCATAAGATGCTGGAGCCGCTGGAGCATCACAGGCTCCCACTCGGCGGGGTAGACGAAGACCCGGATCTCGGGCTCGGCCCTCCTTGTCCAACTCCGGATCTGCCGTTCCAGGGCGTCCAGGGCCTGTTCCAGGGTGCGCCTCATGCGCTCGCCACCTCCGGGAGGGACAGCTCCACGACGTCGGCCTGTATCCGGAAGTCCAGGGCTCGCTCACGGGTGGCCGCGTAGAGGAGGTCGACGACCGCGGCTTCGGCGAGCCCGAGGAGGCGGAACCAGCGGGAGCCCAGGACCTGGCGGTCCGGGAGCCCCTCGAGCCTCGCCAGGTGGGCGGCGAAGACGGCGGTGGCGGCGCCGGGAGCAGGGCAGCAGGTGCGCTTCTCCCGGGCTCCGCAGAGGACGCCGAAGTCCTTCAGGGCGGAGAGGAGGTGGCTCCGCTCACCGGCCACGGTCTGGTCGGACCACGGGGACCGCCGCCGCTGTCGGATCTCCCGGACGGCGTCCTCCACCTCCGCGGGATCGATGAGCGCGCCGGGGCTCGGGATCTTCGGGCTCACCAGCTCAAGGGTCACCTCCCGAAAGAGCCGGTCGGTCCTGGAGAGCATGAGGAAGCAGATGAGGCCCCGCTCGGTGGGGCTCTCCGTTCCCCGCATGGCCGCCTCGAAGGTTCGGAACTCCGGGAGAGCGGGATCCAGGAGGTAGCGCAGGCTGAGCCGCTTCCAGGCCCAGGCGCGCATGGAGGCGCTTCCCTTGCCCGCCGCGTTCGCCTCGAGCGTGAGGCGGCGGAAGGTTCTGCGGTCGGCGCCCGGGGGCGCCACGGCCAGGAGCGCCTCGAGCTCCCGCCGGAGAGAGCCGGCACCCGAGAGCCTCGGGGTGAAGGGCTGCTGGTCGGGGAGGGGGAGGCGGGCCATCGCGTCTCAGGGCCCGGTCGGAGGGAGGGTCGGTTGGGCTCGCCGGGTGGCTACAGGGATCATGCTGGGCTGCAATCTACCGCGCCCCCCTGACAGCCGGATGCTCTCGGCGATCGCCGACACCGTCTTGGGGCTCCTGCGCAGTCAAGGCCTCATCGGGCCTAGGCGGGCGACCCTGGTCCCTCGGCAGAGTCCTCGGACTGGCCTTGCGGTGCGGCGCTCTCGCCTCCGGCCGCGGGAGGCTCGAAGTCCTTCGCAGCGGGGGGTTCTTCCAAACGCGTGGCTGCAGCCCAGATGCGCTCGTGGGCCCGGCGGATCTCCCCGGCGGCAGGCTCCCCGATCTCGATGAGGAGCGACAGTGCTTTCCCGACCCCGCTCAGGGACGTGCCCAGCATGTCGACGGGGCCCGAGGGAGGGATCACGAAACGGTCGTGGATCTCCCCGGTGATGCGGACCTCGAAGGACCGCTCCAGGTTAAGGCGGGAAAGAGCAACGGCGAGGGCCGATACCCTCGCCTCTCCGTCCCCGCCCCTCCGGCTCGTCAGGAGGCGGGTCACCGAGCTGTGCTGGACGATGTGAAGCAGATGGTCCAAGCGGAAGTAGGGATCGACGAGCAACGCCTGCCCGCGGCGGGCGATCCGCTCGATGACGCGAGCGTAGGCCACCGGGTCGTCGGGGCTCAGGGCTACCTGGATCGGGGCCTCGGCTTCGACGTCCCGCCGATCCAGGTGCTCGAGGAGGATCCGCCCGAGGTCCGTTAGCCGAACCACGTCGTCCCTTCCGGTCAGCCACCCGGCACGAACCATCCAACTCACCAGACTCTCCGGGTTGACGGGGCGCACCGCCAACGCCGCCACGACCGCTTGCAGCCCCCGCGGCTCCGGTTGAGGGCGGAGGTCGTACGCATACAACTCCCGCAGCGTCAGCGGGTAGCCAGCACCTGTCGCCAGGGCGACATAGGCGAGCAGCCGATGCGTGCGTTCGTCGGCGATCTGCATCTCGGTGGCGAGGATAGCGCTGCGTCCTGACAGGCCTGCTCATCGGTGGGTCCGCCCACCGCGAGCCGCGGTTCCGGGCCTGTCCCCGGCCGCCCACATCCCGCATCACGCTCGGAGCCGGTCGAGATCCTCCTACCACCCCCGCCACCTCCCCGATGGCTTCGTTGGTTGAAGCGCAGGGGCTGGGTGCTCGTAGGGCTCGGAGCGCTGGGGGCCCTATTCGCCGTCGCGCCCGCGATAACCGGCTTGGTCGCTGCGTGCCTTGTCTTGGGGGTGTTCTTCGCCGACGCGCTCCTTATCCGCTTGCCCGTTTCTCCGTCCCGACGGACCGCCAGAACTCGGCGCCGCAGCCCCCGCTACGGGGAACACGTCACCAACTACCCACGGTGCTTCCGCGACGACGGCCCCTAACACGTAGGCTGCCGGCCGGTAGAGCCTTGCCTGAGGAGGGTAGAACCCCTCACCGGAGGCAGCGGCCACTCTGTGCGCGCAGGCGCCGTGCAGGCCGACAGATCCCACACCTTCCGTTCATGGCTTATGGCCACTCCTTCCGGCGAGGACGAGCCCGAGTCGATGGCAACGAGTTGCCTCAGGGCCTCGACGTACACGGGCAGGTCGTCGCGGATCTCACGCTCGATGCGATGAAGATCCAGCGCCATGTCAGACTCCATGGAGCGCGCGAGCGTTGTCGCCCAGCACACCGCGCCCGATCCGCTCTGCCTCCGCTTTGGTCAGCCAATCGCGCTCGACGAAGCTTCCAAGAACTCGCTCGAGGGACGCCCGCACCAATCGGGCCGATGCCCAGAACATCTCGGGTTCTGAGGCCTCGTCGGATCCATGGAACACCTTGGCGCCCGGGACAGCACCGAGGATGAGCTCAAGACCCCGATCGATCTGCCCCCATCCCCACGGGACGAGCTCCGAGATCTCGAGGTACACGTTGGGCAACACTGACGCGACGTACGCAGCCTCGGCCAGCCATGGATAGCCCGCGTGGATCAGCACGATCGGGAGATCCTGATGCTCGACCAGCAGGGGGAACACGTCGCGGGGCTTGGCGTGGGCCAGATTGATGTCCGGATCTCCACCACCAACGTGCACGTGGAAGACCCGCTCGTGTCGCTTGGCGAGCTCGATCGCCCGGCGGAACAAGAAGTCACGGACGGGCTTCGCATGCTCCCGCGTCTCGTTCCACCCGTCGGCTCGCCACCGTTCGTAGGCGGCCTTCGCCTCACTGCTCGGCGGATCCGTGATATCCAGCCCCGTCCGGTAGGCGATGATCGTCTTGAACGCGATGAGACTCGGGTCGGCGGCTGCCTCCTCCACTAACTGCTCGAAGCGCCCGACCGTACCGTCGAACGAGCCGGCCTCGCGGGCCTCGAGGATCCATGGCTCGATCCGACCGACCCGGTGTACCCGAACGCCTCCGAGGGCCCTCTCGAACTCCTCCCTTGGGATCGTCGGCTGTGGGTACCCTTCGTCGGCGATGACGGCCCGTACGCGCTCGTTGTCGAGCAACCGCCTGGCGTAGGCGACTGCGTCGGCGCGCAACGCCGCGTCGCGGGCTCGCACGACGGCCTCCTTCGTGGGTTCACAACCCAGGAACGCCGCGAGCCAGCGGCGGAGGGCAAGCCCAAACGCCGTCGTCTCCGTGAGCTCCTCGACGAACGCGGCGAGGTCGTGTGCCGCATGGTCGGAGGACAGGAGCGCGGTCCCGAGGAACATGCAGCGGGTCTCGAACGCCGCGGGGTCGCGCGCGAGCAGGTCCTCGACCCGGTAGGGATGGCAGTGCGCGTCCACGACGTCGGCGTCCGACAGGTCGATCTTCACGGGCTCCCTCCTCATCGCCACAGCGCTCAGTAGCGCCACCGGAACTGCCGGGTGAGCTCTTCCTCCTCCATTCCCGCGTACTGAGCCTCGTCGGCACGACGCGTGGCGAGGAAGGTCTCGAAGAGCAGATCGCCCATCGCCGCGCGAAGGGTCGAGGACGCTGCCAGCTCCTCGACCGCCTCGGCGAGCGAGCTGGGAAGTTGCCGGATCCCCCTGTGCGTGCGCTCTTCCTCCGGAAGGGACGAGGGGTCCTCAGTGGTCGGATCGGGCAGCTCGAGGCCATCGGCGACCCCCGCCGCGCCCGCCGCGAGCACGGCGCCCATCGCCAGGTAGGGGTTCGATGTGCCGTCGATCGGCTTGACCTCGATGTTGGCAGACTGACTGCGAGTGCCTGCCATCCCTTGGATGAACCGGAGGGCGGCCTCCCGGTTCTCCTGTCCCCAGCAGAGCATCGCGCCCGACCAGTGGTGCGGCTGCAGCCTGGAGTAGCTCAGCGTGTTGGGGCACGTGACCGCGACGACGGCCGGCAGGTCGCGGTGGAGCCCCGCGATGAACGCCTCCCCCTCTCGCCTCAGACCCGCCGGCCCATCGCCTCCCGAGAATTCGTTGAGTCCATCGCGCCACAGGCTCAGATGCAGGTGCATTCCGTTCCCCACCGGGCCGAACGTTCGAGGAGAGAACGAGGCCCGCCACCCGTACTTGCGCCCCACCGCACGGACGGTTTGCTTGAGCACGAGGACCGTGTCGGCCATCGCGATCGGATCCCGTGGTGCGATCGAGACCTCGAACTGGCCGTCCGTGTACTCGGGGTGGAATTGCTGGACCTCGAGCCCCTCGCGCTCGAACGCCCGAATCAGATCGAGCGCCAGATCGTGGTGCTGGACCAGGGCGATGTCACTGTAGCCGGGGCCCCGGTGGGCCGGCTCGACGCTTCCGTCGGGCATGTCGCGCCCGAAGGAGAACTCGAACTCGAACGCCGCCCGAACCGTGAGGCCCCGCGCCGCAAGGTCGTCGACCACGCGCCGGAGGAAGCTGCGCGGGCATCCAGCCCAGCGCTCGCCCTCCTGGGTGAACTGGTCCACCGGCGCCCAGGCCCAGCCGGGCATGGGCTCGACGGGCACGATTCCCCCTGGATCCGGAACCAGGCGAAGGTCGCCCGACGGACCCTCAACGTAACCCGGTGCCGAGGTGAACTCGTCGTTCGAGAGAGCCAGGGCGAACACCGTCGAGAGCCCGATGCCGCTCCTCGTCGCCTCCACCAGTCGGCGCAACGGGATGCACTTGGTCCGGACGATGCCGGCGGGGTCGACGAACCCGCAGGCGACCGCCTCCACCCCGGCGTCGGCCAGTTCCCCCATCCGCTCCCGCGCGCTCGCGGCGCGGGCCTCAAGCTCCGCGTTCACGTGCTCTCCTTCTCCCGTCCCTGCCGTCGATTCCTCCGGAAGCTGCCCGGTCGTCTGCCGCCTTCTCCCGCGCCGCCTCGAGCTCCGCGACCCGACGACGCCCCCGCTCGCCGAGCGCGCTCACCACGCCGGCCAGTACCGCCTCGGTCAGGGCGAACGCCCCGAGCATCGAGTCGAACGGCGACGGCGCGTCCGGGTAGGCCGTCAGGACGTGGTGGGCGACCTGGGCGACCGGCGAGAGCCAGGGGTCGGTGAAGGCGACGATTGTGGCCCCCCGCGCCGCCGC
>JAJPHY010000107.1 GCA_021325015.1 Actinomycetota bacterium
CGGTCAGGACGGGTAGAGGCATGACGCGCTCCTTCTCTCGGCTTGACGGTCAGGGTGAGAGCCACGCGAGTATAGTCACGGCCCCCCGCGCGCAGCAACGCGGCGTTGCGCCCGCGACCAGCGGTTTCGGCGCCGTCCCTCAACCTTCGAGTGAGGGTCGAGGCGCGTCCGGGGCAGCTCACCGAACGGACGCGACGATCCCACGGGCGACGGCCGCCGGATCGGAGGAGCCCGTCACCGGGCGGCCCACGACGAGGTAGTCGGCGCCCGCCTCGATCGCCTCGCGCGGCGTCAGCACCCGCACCTGATCGTGGCCGTTCGACCCGGGAGGGCGGATGCCGGGCACCACGAGGCAGAACTCCTCACCCATGACCTCGCGAACCTCCCGGACGTCCTCCCCCGACACCACCGCAGCGGCCGCCCCGGCCGCCCCGGCCTCGAACGCGAGCGAGGCCGGAGACGCCAGGCCCTCGCCGCCGAGGCTGGAGAGCACCGTCACCGCCGCGATGAGCGGCGTCGCGTGGCCGGCCTCGGCCGCCCCCTGCCCAGCTCCTCGCACCGCGGCCGCCACCATCGCCTCGCCGCCCAGAGCGTGGACGGTGAGCATGGCGATCCCCAACCGCGCGTAGTTCCGCGCGGCCCGTTCGACCGTGGTCGGGATGTCGTGGAGCTTCGGGTCGAGGAAGACGGGGGCGATGGAGCGGAGGCGCTCGACGATCGCGGGGCCGTGCGCCGCCAGGAGCTCGAGCCCGACCTTGAGCATCCCGACGTGGGGGGCGAGGGCGCGCGCGAGCCGCACGGCCCGGTCGGCGTCGGACAGATCCAGCGCGACGACGAGCGGATTCTCGGGCCTCGGGATCACGCGAGGGCCTCGGGGTCCAGCCGCAGCCGGTGGCGCAGGTCGGCGGGCGAGGCGAATCCCCTCTCCTTCAGGTAGCCGAGGACCCCCTGAGCGATCGCCGCCGGCGCCGAGGGGTCGACGAGCGCCGCCGTCCCCACCTGAACCGCCCAGGCGCCCGCGAGGAGGAACTCCACCGCGTCCTCGGCGGTCGAGATGCCTCCGACGCCCATGATCGGCACGTCCGGAAGGGCCCGCGCCACCCGGAACACCGCCCCGACGGCGATCGGCTTGATGGCCGGTCCGGAGAGCCCGCCGAGGGCCGAGCCCAGACGGGGGCGGAGCGTCCGGGTGTCGATCGCCATCGCGGGGACCGCGTCGATCAGCGTGAGCCCGTGCGCGCCCGCGCGAACGCAGGCCCGGGCCGCCTCGACGACGTCCGGGACGAAGGCCGGCAGCTTCGCGAACACCGGATAGGACGACAGCCTGGAGACCGACCCGACCACGTCGGCCATGACGTCGCGCCTGGCGTAGAAGGGGAGGTCGTCGTGCTCGCGATCTCGCGCCGACAGGTAGACCTCGAGGGCGACGATCCCCGGCTCGCTCTGGAGCGCGCTCGCCACGCGCAGGTACTCCTCCATGGTCGATCCGGCGATCGAGGCCACGACCGGAACGCCGGTCTTCGCAAGGCGCGGAAGCTCCTCGACCAGGAACTCGCGAACACCGGCGTTCTGCGCCCCCACCGAGGTGACGATGCCCGAGGGCGTCTCCGCCACCCGCGGGGTCGGTGCGCCCTTGCTCGGGCCGTAGGTGAGGCTCCGCGTGACCACGCCCCCGAGGCGGTGGACGTCGATCAGCCCGGCATGCTCGCGCCCCGCGGGGAAGCATCCGGAGGCCGCCAGGACCGGAAGCGGGAACCGCACTCCCTCGAGGTCGACCGCCAGGCTGTGCCTCACCGCGGCCACGCGCTCACCACCGGGAACCCCTCGGGCGGCGTCGAGAGCGTCCGAGGCTCGTCGCCCATCCACCGGTCCCAGAAGATCCGGGCCGGGTTGAACACCGGGCCGTCGGCGCACACGCGTAGGTTGTCGTACCCCGAGCCGTCCTTGCGGATCACCGGGATCACGCAGGTCTGACAGATTCCGAGCCCGCACGCCATCTGCTCCTCGACGGCCACCTGCGCGGGCAGGCGCCGCTCGATGCAAAGCTCCGCGACCGCCCGGAGCATTCGTCTGGATCCGGCCGCGTACACGACCTCGGCGCCGGTCGCGTCGAGCATCCCGACCAGCACGTCCTCGACTCGGCCCCGCTCCCCGAGGCTGCCGTCCGCCGTCACGATCGCGATCTGCTGCGAGAGACGTTTGGCCTCGATGGGGTTGAACACGTGGTCCTCGCTCGACGCGCCGACGATCAGGTCGACCCGCTTGCCGCGGGCGCGCAGCTCCTGCGCGAGGAAGTAGATCGGCGCCGAGCCGTGCTCCTCGGAGACGAGCAGGCAGTTGCCCAGACGACGCGGATAGGCGAACGCCTTGCCGAGCGGGCCGATGACGTCGAGGAACTGGTGCGCCTTGGACTCCGCGAGCCAATCCGTTCCCGGCCCGCGCGGATCGAACACGAACTCGAGCGTGCCGGCCCAGCCGCCGCGCCGCGAGGCCTGATGGATCGAGAAGTGCCGCCGAAGCACGAACCGACGATCCGCCGGCATCGCCACCGAGACGAACTGACCCGGCCTCGCGCGCTCGGCGATCTCGGGCGCCACCAACGTGAGCGAGTGATAGGCGCCGAGCTTTCGCGTGTTCAGGATCTCGGCCCTGACCCGTCTCATCGACGGTACCCTACCGCCCCGCGACGGCGGCGGACCGGGCGAGCGCGTGGTGCTCCTGGAGCGATCTGGGCTCGCCGAGTCCCTCGCGCAGGGCCTCGATCCCCCGCAGGGCGGCCATGACGCCGGGGAGCGTGGTGACGCACGGCACGCCGGCCAGAGCCGCCGCCGTGCGGATGTAGTAGCCGTCGGTCCGCGCTCCACGGCCGAACGGGGTGTTGATCACGAGGTCGACCTCCCCCGCGCGGATGAGGTCGGCCACGTTGGGGGTGCCTTCGGAGACCTTGCCGACCCGCGTCACCGGGACTCCGGCGCGCTCGAGCACCCCCGCGGTTCCCCTGGTCGCGAGCAAACGGAACCCCAGGTCCGACAGGCGCCTGGCCGGCAGGAGGATCGCTCGCTTGTCGCGGTTCGCCACCGAGACGAACACGGTCCCTTCACGGGGCAGCCCGGCGCCGCTCGCGACCAGCGCCTTGGCGAGCGCCGCACCCGGATCGGCGTCGATCCCCATGACCTCCCCGGTCGAGCGCATCTCCGGTCCGAGGACGGTGTCCACCCCGGGGAACCGGCCGAACGGCAGGACGGCGGCCTTCACGGCCGTGTGAGGCAGGTGGCGGTAGTGGGCGGGCTCTGCGGGCACCAGCCCCTCGTCGGCGAGCTCGGAGAGGGTTCGACCGACCATCACGAGGGCGGCGACCTTCGCGAGCGGCACGCCGGTCGCCTTCGAGACGAACGGAACGGTCCTCGAGGCGCGCGGGTTCGCCTCGAGGACCCAGATCCGTTCGTCCTTCACCGCGAGCTGCAGGTTCATCAGCCCGCGGACCTGCAGCCGTGAGGCGAGCGCGCGCGTGATCCGCTCGATCTCGTCGAGCTCCTCGTCCGACAGGGTCGAGGGGGGGATCGCGCACGAGGAGTCGCCCGAGTGCACGCCCGCCTCCTCGATGTGCTCCATGACGGCGCCGACGAACACCGACGCTCCGTCGCTCACGGCGTCCACGTCGATCTCGATCGCGCCCTCGAGGAACCGGTCGATCAGCACCGGGTGATCGGGGCTGGCCTCCGCCGCCGAGCGCACGAACCGTTCGAGCTCGTCCTCGCCGTACACGATCTCCATCGCCCGGCCCCCCAGGACGTAGGAGGGCCGCACGACGACCGGGTAGCCGATCCTGGTCGCGATCTCCCTCGCCTCCTCGAGGGTCCGCGCCTCGCCGTGCGGAGGCGCCGGGATCCCGAGCTCGGCGCAGACCGCGGCGAACTTGCCCCGGTCCTCCGCGAGGTCGATCGCCTCCGGGCGGGTCCCGAGCACCGGGTACCCCGCGGCCTCGAGCTCGTGGGCGAGCTTGAGCGGCGTCTGCCCGCCCAGCTGCACGATGACGCCGATGGGCCGTTCGGCCTCGCACACGGCCAGCACGTCCTCGACCGAAACCGGCTCGAAGTACAGCCGCCCGCTCGTGTCGTAGTCCGTCGAGACGGTTTCGGGGTTGCTGTTCACCATCACCGCCTCGTAGCCGGCGTCGCGGAGCGCGTACGCGGCGTGCACGCAGGCGTAGTCGAACTCGATCCCCTGGCCGATCCGGTTGGGGCCGGCCCCGAGGATCACGACCCTCGGCCGGTCCGACGGACGCACCTCGCTCTCCTCCTCGTAGGTGGAGTAGTGGTAGGGCGTCCGCGCGGGAAACTCGCCCGCGCACGTGTCGACCGTCTTGAAGACCGGGACCACGCCGAGCTCCGCGCGGCGAGCGCGCACCCGCCGCTCGTCCGCCCCGGTCAGCGCCCCGATGCGCCCGTCCGAGAGCCCGAGGCGCTTGACCAGCCGCAGCTCCTCAGCGGACAGGTCCTCCAGGCCGCGGCCC
>JAJPHY010000102.1 GCA_021325015.1 Actinomycetota bacterium
ACGCTGTCGGTCGACGAGACCGAGGAGATCGTGGCGGTGCTTCGCGAGCGGTTCCCCGGGATCCAGGGCCCGCCCAGAGAGGACATCTGCTACGCGACCCAGAACCGGCAGGACGCGGTGAAGGCGGTCGCGGCCCGCTCCGACGTCGTGCTCGTGATCGGCTCCGATAACTCCTCCAACTCCAACCGGCTGGCGGAGGTCGCGCGGCAGCAAGGGACTCCGGCGTACCTGGTCGACGACGAGAGCGAGGTCGACCCGGGCTGGATCCGGGACGCGCGGGTGGTGGGCCTCACCTCGGGGGCCTCGGCGCCCGAGCGCCTGGTCGAGCGGATGCTCGCGTTCCTGGCCGACCTCGGGGCGACCGAGGTCCAGGAGGTGCGCCTAACGGAGGAGCACCTCCGCTTCTCCAACGTTCGCGTCTGAGCCGCAGCGGCCGGCCGGATCCGGTCGCTCGGAGCCGGAGCGCGGTCAGGCCCAGGTGGAGAACTGGTCTCCCTCGACCTCGTCTCCCGGGATCTCCATCAGGGAGACCGACGTGCTCGTGGCCATGACGCCGGGAATCGCGTGGATCTGCTCGAGGATGACCGGCGCCGCGCGCTCCCACGGGAGCGCGATCTCCGCGAGGACGTCGTATTCGCCGGCCACGACGGCCACGCCGGTGACCGGCTCGAGCTGCGCGAGCGCCTCGACGATGGCGGCCACGGAGCCGGCGGCCGCCCGCACGTGCACGTAGCAGGCGTCGCCCTCGCGGTGCATGGGGATGGTGGGCAGGGCCCAGCCCCCGCCGTGGATCCCCAGCATGTCGAGCGGCACGACGGGAGTCGTGGTGGTCTGCAGGACTCCATCGACCGACTGAACCTGCCGCAGGACCGTCCCGGCGATCGCCTGGAAGTCCGCTCCCTCGACGGCCGCCATCACGTCCCACTCGCCCACGACGGCGGCGGCGCGGCGGACCCCGTGGCGTCCCCGAAGGGCGATGACCACGTCCTCCACCTTCCCCGGCGCCACCCGGAGGTAGACGTACGCGTCCACACTCGCAGGCTAGGTGAGGAACGGGGCCGGGGCAAGGACGCTCAGTGGCCGCTCTGGGGCGCGGGAGCCGGAACCCGGCAGAGCGAGGCGAGCTCGTCCGCGCCCTCCTCCGGGCCGATCGCGATGATGCGGTCGCCGGCCCGGAGGACGAACCGTCCCCGCGGACGGTAGACCCATCGCCGCCCTCGTTGCACGGCGAGGACGAACATACCGGTCTCGGTCTCGAGCCGGAGCTCGGCGAGCGAACGACCCTCCGCCTCCGAGCCGCCCTCCACGAGGACCTCCGAGCCGATCTCCTCGGTCTCCTCCAGGGCCATCTGCACGATCGGGTGGAGCTCCTCGCCGTGCTCCACGTACCAGGTCATGTCGCGGGCGGCATCGCAGATCGCCTCGCTCGCCGCGGCGATCCGGAGCAGGCCCCGCAGGTCGTCGGGGTTGCGGGCCTCGGGCGCGGCCCGCAGCACCCACGACTCGAGCTCGTCGTGGAGGAAGTCGCTCCTTGCCTCGAGCGTCTCGACCTCGGCGGCCAGGGCCCGGTCGTTGAACAGCAGGGACGAGTACGCGAGCCCGACGGCGACCTCGGCCGAGTTCTTCATCTCGACGAGGATGTCGACGGCCCGGTCGAGCTCGGACAGCGGGGGTCCCTCGGTTTCGGGGGCCGGCGGGAGCGGCGGCGCGCCGGCCACCGATCGGATCAGGTTCACGCCCTCCTCCGGGCCCTGATAGACGAGCACGTCGCCCTCGGAGACCACGCTGTCGGGGCCGGGGTCGAACTCCCAGTCGCGCCCGCGCCGGATCGCGAGGAGCCACATCCCGGTCTCGGTCGGGAGCGAGAGGTCGCGGAGCGAGCAGCCGACGGCCGGGGCACCCTCCCGCACCTTCACGCGCCCGGAGACCTCGTCCGCGTGTCGGAGGTCGGTGCGCAGCTGCTCGGGGATGCCGAGCTTGACCTCGACCACGCGCGCGATGTCCGAGGCCGCGTCGCCGATCTTGTCGATCGCCGTCGCGATCCAGAGCACGCTCTCGATCGCCTCGGCGTCTTCCGGGCTGCGGGCCGCGAGGATCGCGAGGGTGCGGAGGCGCCGAAGGTAGCCGCCCATGCGCTCCTCGAGCGCCTCGACCTCGTCGGCCAGGTCCTCCTCGTCGAACAGGACCGCGGCGTAGGCCATGTCGATCAGGAGCTCGGAGGCGTCCTTGGCCTCGACCAGGAGCTCCTTGACGTTCCGGGGTTCGTCGTCAGCCATGTGCGCCCACGCCGAACAGAAGGATAGCGGCGATCAGGCAGACCGTGCCGGCGAGGTCCATCACCGCGGAGCCGATCGGGATCCCGTGGTTGTCGGGGTCGAAGCCGAACCGGTACGCGGCCACGGCGCTGTAGTAGGCGACGGCCGACGAGACGATCGTGGCCAGGAACCCGGCGGTCAGGCTCACCCCGAGCATCGTGGGCAGCCCCGGGCTCGCCTTGCCCGTGAGGTCGCTCACGACCTCCGCGGAGAGTCCCACCATGAAGAACACCGAGACCGCGAACAGGAAGTTGATCGAGATGTCGACCCACGCGAGCGGCTGGGGGAACGGCGTGGGGTCGATGGCACCAAGGTGGAGCTTCGAGCCGAGACGGGAGGACAGGATGCCGGCGAGCGCGTTCGTGTCCTCGAGGAACGGGGGGATGAGGATCAGGAGCGCGGGGAACGCGATGAACCGCTCGATCCGCCCCTCCACCACGGTGCCCGCGAGCAGGTCCACGAGGCCCGCGAGGAACAGGATCGGGACGGACTCGCGGACGACGCGGCGCGCGATGGGCAGCGAGGTGACCAGTCCCCGCCAGGTCACGAACAGGCTCAGGACTCCGACCACGATCGCAACGGTCACCGTGACGATGCGGATCTCGGCGAGGTACGAGGCCGCCCAGAGCGCGGGGAGGGTGGCGATGTCGCCGATGGCCGTGACGAGCGGCGCCGAGACGGAGTCGAGGTCCCAGGCCCGTCGATGCGACCATACGGCGATGCCGACCGTCGCCCCGCCCACGACCACCGAACCGAGCGCGCCGCCGACGATCGAGATCACCAGGTAGTCCCAGACCGAGATCGAGGTCAGACCGAACGCGAAGGAGATGACGCGGGCGGCGCCTCCCAGGAAGAGCGAGGTCGAGAGCGTGAGGAACGTCGCGGCGAGCGCGTTTTGACCGAGGAAGCTGTCCGGCTCGCGCGAGACCTCGAACTGCCCGGAGTGGATGCCGGTGCCGAGCCGCGAGCCCAGCGCCCCGAAGATGTTGCCGCGCATGCCGATGGCGGCGGGGATGAGGACGA
>JAJPHY010000159.1 GCA_021325015.1 Actinomycetota bacterium
TCCCCTCGTCAGTGAAGCGGGGCCGCCGAGGGGGAGGCGGCCCCGCGTTCACCCGAGTGCGCAGCCTCCACCTAGGTGTTCTGCGCCTCCCACACGAACGAGTGCAGGCCGGTGTCGAGTGGGCCGGCCCCCTGCCCGTTCGCGGCGTTGTTGTCCTGGAGCGTCACGGTGAAGCGGTACGTGACGGAATCGTTCGTCGCCCAGAAGCCAGCTCCCGGGTTGGTGACCAGGCCGCTCGCGTAGTCGGACGGGAACCCGGCGAGCGTGCCGGTGTAGATGTTCGAGCCGCTGAAGGTGCTGCAGTCGCCGAACGGGCTCGAGCTCGTGCCCTGGTCGACCGTCAGGTCCACGTACGGGGCGAGCGGACCGGTCACCCCGGTCGCGTACAGGTGCACCACGGCGTCGAGCGTCCCCAGGTAGGTCACGGTGATGCACGACGTAGCCGTGTCGCCCGGCTTGGCGTTCGTGAGGTTGTACATCGCGGCGTTGCTGTCGTTGTCGGTGATGTACACCGTTCCGGCCTGGAAGTAGTTGTTGTCGTTGCTCGTCGTGCTCGAGAACGCAGAGAACGTCCCGAACCCGGCAAGGCTTCCGACCACGCCCACGACGAGCAACGTGAGCAGGACCTTGCGGCCCCTCTTCGCGCGGGTCTTCTCCGCCATCGCCCTCCTCCTCCGTTCCTGATTCCACATCGGCGTCACCCTTGGCTTCGGCACCAACCGTGCCCACGACGATTCCCGGGCGTAGGGAATTTCGGGTACCGGCGATCGGGTAGAGGTGTCCCCCCAACAGGGAGGTGGCGGGATCGCCCGTCAAACCGAGATCGCGCCGTGCTTCACGGCGAACGCCACGGCCTCCAGCTTCGAGTGGACCCCCAGCTTCGCGAGCAGGTTCCGAACGTGGGTCTGGACCGTCTGGGGGCTGATGAACAGCTTCTGCGCGATGCCGTCGTTGCGCATCCCCTCCGCCAGGAGCTGGAGGATCTCCCGCTCCCGGTCCGTGAGCTCCTCGAAGAGCGCGAGGGCGTCCCTGCGGGCCTCACGCTCCTTGGCGACCTGGTGGAGGAGGCGGGTCAGGGTGAGGGGATCGATCAGGACCTCCCCCTCCGCGGCGGCCTTGGCCGCCGCGAGCACCTCGTCGGCGGCCTCGTCCTTGCCGAGGAACCCCGAGGCGCCGGCCTCCACCGCTTCGACGAGGAGGCGCTCGTCGTCGTGGGCCGTCATGATCACGACCTTGGTGGCCGGGGAGATCTCCTTGATCCGGCGGGTCGCCTCGATCCCGTCCATGCCGCCCTTGAAGACGATGTCCATCAGGACGACGTCCGGTTGGTGCTCGCGGCAAAGCTCGATCGACTCCTCCGCGGTATGGACGGGAGGGGAGATCATCCGGAACCCCTGATCGCGCTCCACGACCATCGCGAGGGCGTCCGTGAGGATCTTGTGGTCATCGCAGATGAGCAGCGTGACGGGCCCTCGGACCTCCACCGGATACCCCTCGTTCACCTAGCGGGCAACGTGACCCGCAGCATCGTACCGCTCCCGGGCTGCCCCTCGATGTCCAATCGGCCTCCATGGGCCAGGACATGAGCCCGGCAGATGAACAGACCGAGTCCGGCTCCCGGCGCCTCCTCGTACCCGGGGGGACGGTACGCGGAGAACCTGGCCATGACGGCCTCTCGCTGCTCCTCGGGAATGCCCGGCCCCCGGTCGCGCACCTCGATGACCGCGGAGCCGTCGCCGGCCCGGCTCACCCGGACCTCGATGGGCGACCCGGCCGGGGAGAACTTGGCCGCGTTGTCGATCAGGTGGGCGACGACCTCGGCGATCCGGGTCCGGTCGATGGGAATGGAGAGGTCGGGCTCGGTCTCGACCACCATGGGATGGTCGCCGACGGGGGTATGCCAGGCGATCTCCTCGACGAGCTTGCCAAGGTCCTCGGGGCGCTTCACGTACTCGAGACGCCCCGCGTCGATCTTCATGGCGGTGGAGGCCTCCTCGGCGATGATCCGCAGGCGTTCGGCCTCCGAGTCGATGAGCTGGAAGAACTCGAGGCGCTCCTCGTCGCTCATCGACTCGTAGAGCCGCGATCCCGTGGCGGCGAGCCCCTTGACCGACATGATCGGGTTCTTGAGCTCGTGGGCCACCTTGGACGCGATCTCTGCCCGCCCGGCGGCCGGGCCGGTTGGGGCGGTCCGGGCTCCGCGGCGCACGAGGAGCCAGGCACCGACGGCGCCGAGAGCGGCACCAAGCGCGAATCCTGCCGCCCATCCGATCACGGGCCGAGTCTAGGCCGCCTCGAGACCCCGGTCCCGCAAGCGGAGCTCGGACGGCCCCCGCCCCGCCGAGCTCCGCCCGCCCCGGGCAGGCGAGCGGGGCTCGACCTGGCCTTCGCGCCCGGCTCCCTAGTGGTACGAGTGCTCCTCGTCGGGGAACGTCCCCTCCGCCACCTCCCGCGCGAACGCGCGGGCCGCCCGCTCGGTCTCGGCTCGGAGGTCGGCGTAGGCCTTGGCGAACTTGGGCGGTCGGTCGGTGATGCCGAGCAGGTCGTGGATCACGAGCACCTGGGCGTCGCAGTGCGGGCCCGCCCCGATGCCGATCGTGGGGATCTGGAGGGTGCGGGTGATCTCGGCGGCGAGCTCGGCCGGCATCGCCTCGAGCACGATCGAGAAGGCTCCGGCCTTCTCGAGGGCCTGGGCCTGATCGAGGATCAGCGAGGCCGCCTCCCCCCGGCCCTGCACGCGGTAGCCGCCGATCCCGTTCACCGACTGAGGGGTGAGGCCGACGTGGGCCATCACCGGGATCCCGATCTCGACCAGACGATGGACCAGGTCGAGCTGGGGGCCCTCGATCTTGACGGCGTGAGCGCCGCCCTCCTTCAGCAGGCGGCCCGCGTTGCGGACCCCCTCCTCGGTGGAGGCCTGGAACGACATGAAGGGCATGTCGCCGACGACGAGCGCGTTCGTCACCCCGCGCGAGACGGCGCGCACGTGGTGGAGCATCTCCTCCATGGTCACCGGCAGCTCGTTCGCGTACCCGAGGACGTTGCGTCCGACCGAGTCGCCGACCAGCAGGACCGGGATCTCGGCCCGGTCGAGGATCCGGGCGGTGGGGAAATCGTAGGCGGTCAGCATGGCAAATCGCCTTCCCGCCGCCTTCCACGCCCGAAGGTCGTGAACGGTCACGCTCATGGCTCGCGCCTCCTCTCGTGAGTGCACGGCTCGTTCCGAGCAGTGTAGCCGTCCGGGGTGGAAGGAACCGGTGCCCCCGGTCGTGCGTGTCGGTGGCACCTGCTAGGGTCGCCTCGACCGGAACTCGCTACACTCTGGGGGCCTACCCAATCCTGCTCCCCCGGTGGGGGCCGCCCAGACCAGAGGAGGTGGGGAACTGAGGCGCTACGAGGTCATGCTCATCCTGCCCGCCGACGCCGACGAGTCGGTCGTCGGCACGGCGGTCGACCGCATCGCCCGGATCGTCTCCGAAGGCGGAGGCGAGGTCGGCAAGATCGACCGGTGGGGTCGCAGGCGGCTCGCCTACGAGATCGCTCGGCAGACGGAGGGCTACTACGTCGTCGTGGAGTTCACCGCCGAGCCGGCCGTGATCGCCGAGCTCGAGCGTGCCCTGCACCTGGCCGACGAGGTCGTGCGGTTCAAGGTGGTGGTCCGGCCGGCTGCGTGAGCGCGGTCGCCGGTCGCCTGGGTGACTTCCCCCTCCCCGGGGCGCCATCCCTCGGGGAGCGGAACGGGAACAGGAAGGTGATGGAGATGGCCAGCGACAACCAGATCATCATCGTCGGCAACCTGACCGACGACCCCGAGCTCCGCTACACGCCGAACGGGGCGGCCGTCGTGAAGTTCCGCGTGGCGGTCAACCGCCGCTACCGGGACGAGGCGGGCAACTGGAAGGATGGGGACACCTCGTACTTCACCGTGAACGCGTGGCGGACCCTGGCCGAGAACGTCGCGGAGTCCCTCACGCGCGGGACCCGCGTCCTCGTGGCCGGTCGGCTTCAGATGCGGTCGTGGGAGACGCAGGACGGGGACCGGCGCACGGTGGTCGAGATCGAGGCCGACGAGATCGGGCCGAGCCTCCGGTGGGCCACGGCCAAGGTCGAGCGCCAGGGCCGCGCGGGCGGCGACTGGTCGGCTCCCGCGACGGTTGGCGCCGGCCCGACGACAGACGAGGAGACACCGCTGGATGCCGACTAAGTCCAAGAAGCGCTCGGCGAAGAAGGAGAAGGACGACAAGGCCTGGCAGAAGAAACAGAAGAAGAAGGTCTGCGTCTTCTGCAAGGACCGCATCGAGTACGTGGACTTCAAGGACGTCGCGACGCTGCGCAAGTTCGTGTCGGAGCGGGGGAAGATCCGGGCCCGCCGGGTGACCGGGAACTGCGCCCAGCACCAGCGCGACGTCGCCGCGGCCATCAAGAACGCCCGCGAGATGGCCCTGCTACCGTATTCGACTCGATGAAGGTCATCCTCCAGAAGACGGTCGACAAGCTCGGGAACCCCGGCGACGTCGTCGAGGTGGCCGACGGCTACGCGCGCAACTTCCTGATGCCGCGGGGTCTGGCCGTGAAGGCCTCCAAGGGTGCGGTCCGGCACGTCGAGAGCCTCAAGCGCGCCCACGCCGTCCGCATGAACCGGGCCAAGGTCGAGGCCGAGGCAGTGGCGCAACGGTTGATGGCCACGCCGATCACGATCCGCGCCCACGCCGGGGAGGAGGGCAAGCTCTTCGGCAGCGTGACGGCGAGCGACATCGCCGAGGAGATCGAGCGCCAGTGCGGCGTGCGGATCGACCGGCACGACGTCCACCTGGACGAGCCCATCCGGAGCCTCGGGACCCACGAGGTCCGGGTCCACCTGTTCGCCGAGGTCGACCCGGTCCTCACCGTCGAGGTCCAGTCCACCGAGAGCTGACCAGTCCAGACGTCGGCCAGGTCCGCTCCGGGCGGCCCCAGGGTTCGCGCCGGGATGTGCCCGCCCGGACCGGTTGCGCGCGCCCTTCCCACGGCATGAAATGCCTGCTCAGCGGCGTGTCGGTGCCCCTTTCTACATTCGTCCACAAGCCATCCACAGGAGGAAGGTGCAGGTGAGAAAGGGAGCGACAAGGTTTCTGAGGGCGCGACGTCGGCCAACGCGCGTGCACACCCTTTTCCAGTCGCTGTCCCGTAGGGGGATTTTCCCCCCGAGGATAGGGTGACCCCGCTTCGTCGGAGAAGGGGGAACGTGCGTGGCACGCGCGGCTGATGAGGTTCGGCGGCTCCGCCCCGACCGGGTTCCTCCACACAACCTCGAGGCGGAGGAGTCGGTCCTCGGCTCGATGATGCTCTCCCCCGAGGCCATCGCCGACGTGGTGGAGGTCGTTCGCCCCGACGACTTCTACCGCTCGGCCAACGGCAAGATCTTCGACACCCTCCGCCAGCTCTACGCGCGTGGCGACCCAGTCGATGCGATCACCGCGGTCGAGGAGCTCCGTCGCCGGGGCATCCTCGAGGAGGTCGGTGGCCACCTCTACATCCACGAGCTGGTCGAGCAGGTGCCGACCCCGTCGGCGGCGGGAAGCTACGCGAAGATCGTGGCCCAGCACGCACTGCTGCGGCGGCTCATCCAGGCCGCGGCCCAGATCATGGAGCTCGGCTACTCGGACCCCGAGGATCCGGAGAAGGCGGCCGACGAGGCCAAGCAGCGCATCTACGAGGTCGCCCGTCACGACGACAAGGAGCAGGTCGCCTCGCTGCACGAGCTCGTCGACCAGGCGATGACCGATCTCGAGAGGATCCAGAACCGGGAGTCGGCGTTCGCGGGGCTACCGACCGGGTTCCGAGACCTCGACACCCTGCTCTCGGGGCTTCAGGCGGGCAACCTGATCGTGGTCGCGGCCAGGCCGGGCGTCGGCAAGTCCTCGTTCGTGACCAACCTCGCGCGCAACGTCGCCGTCGAGAGCCGGGTGCCCGTCGCGATGTTCTCGCTCGAGATGTCGAGATGGGAGATCGGGATGCGCCTGCTCTGTGCCGAGGCCCGCGTGCCCTGGGACTCGATCCGCAACAAGCGCGTGGGGGCGGACGACTGGTCGCGAATCGTCCAGGCGGCCGAGGTGCTCCACGACGCGCCGCTGTCGATCGTCGACTCGGGCAACGTGACCCTGGTCGACATCCGGGCCAAGGCCCGGCGCCTCAGCACGCGACGGTCCGGCCTGGGCCTCATCATCGTGGACTACCTGCAGCTGATGTCCCACCACCGGCGCGTCGACAACCGCCAGCAAGAGATCGCGGAGATCAGCCGCGGGCTGAAGCTCCTGGCCAAGGAGCTCGACATCCCGGTCATCGCCGTGTCGCAGCTCAACCGCGACCCCGAGCGCCGTCAGGACAAGCGGCCCCAGCTCTCCGACCTTCGCGAGAGCGGCGCGATCGAGCAGGACAGCGACGTCGTGATGTTCATCCATCGGGACGACAGCGATCCGGCCAAGAAGGGCCTGGCCGACCTGATCGTCGCCAAGCATCGCAACGGGCCGACCGACACGGTGCCCCTCACCTTCCTGCCGCACCTCACGCAGTTCCGCAACTACGCGCCGGCCACCGCGTGAGCGCCGGCGCCGTAGGCTTCGGGACCGTGGCGGCCAATCGGCGACCGATCCGAGCGATCCACCGGCGCCTGGTGCGGCGGTTCGGGCCCCTCCGGGCTCCCCGCCGAACCGACCCGCTCGACGAGCTCATCCTCACGGTGCTCTCCCAGCACACGAGCGACGCGAACGCGGACCGCTCGTTCCGCAGCCTGCGGGCTGGGTTCCCGACCTGGGACGCGGTTGCCCGTGCCCGCACCTCCGCCGTCGCCGAGGCGATCCGTTCCGGGGGCCTGGCCAACGTGAAGGCCCCGCGCATCCAGGCGATCCTGCGGGCGATCCGGGAGCGCGAGGGAGGGTACACGCTCTCGTTCCTGGGGACGCGACCTGACGCGGAGGTTCGCCGCTACCTGACGTCGCTCCCCGGCGTCGGGCCGAAGACCGCCGCCGTCGTGATGGCCTTCTCCCTGGACCGGTTGACGATCCCCGTCGACACGCACGTGCACCGGACGGCGCGACGGCTCGGCCTCGTCTCTTCGCGCACCTCGGCCGAGCGGGCGCATCGGGTCCTGGACGAGCTGACCCCCCCGGAGCTGCGCGTGGACCTCCACGTGGGGTTGATCACCCTCGGCCGCGAGGTCTGCAAGGCGGGGCGTCCCCGCTGCGAGGTCTGTCCGCTCGCGGACCTGTGTCCGACGGCAACCGTCGTGCTCGATCGCGCGAGCGCCCAACGGTCCGCCGCCGCCGGCCGATGAGCCTCAGCCGACCGTATCTGGAGCGGGTGAGGGGAATCGAACCCCCGTTTCAAGCTTGGGAAGCTTGCGTTCTGCCATTGAACCACACCCGCAGGCCTCGCCCGGGATCGCCCCCGGGCGCCCTCAGTCTAGCGACCTCCACGGCGCGCGTCCGACCTGCTAGCGTTCCGCTCCCATGCAGGACCCGAGTTTCTGGCCGACGGTGCTCTCCCGGCTCGTCTCGGGGGAGTCGCTGAACGCAGACGACAGCGCCGACGCCATGCTGGCGATCATGCGCGAGGAGGCCACCCCCGTGCAGGTGGCCGGGTTCCTGATGGCCCTGCGCGCCAAGGGGGAGACGGCCGCCGAGATCGACGGCTTTTCCCGCGCGGCGCTGGACATGGCCCGCCCGGTCCGCGTGTCCGTTCCGGTCGTCGACACGTGCGGCACCGGCGGGGATCGGTCGGGCACCTTCAACATCTCGACGCTCGGGGCGATCGTCGTCGCGGCGTGCGGGGTGGCCGTGGCCAAGCACGGGAACCGGGCCGCGTCCTCGCTGTGCGGGTCCGCCGACCTGCTCGAGGCGCTCGGCGTGCGAATCGACCTCGATCCATCCGGCGTCGAGCGGTGCATCGCGGAGGCCGGGATCGGGTTCATGTTCGCTCCCGTGTTCCACCCCGCGGCCGCGTACGCGGCGGGCATCCGTCGGGAGCTGCGCGTCCCGCCGGTCTTCAACTTCCTCGGCCCGCTCACGAACCCGGCACGCCCGAGCGCGCAGGTGGTCGGCGTCTCGGATCCAAAGATGCTTCCCCTGGTGGCCGAGGTGCTTGCGCGTCGAGGCGTCCGGGCCAAGGTGGTCCGTGGAGCCGACGGGCTGGACGAGCTCACGACGACCGGTCCCTCGACGGTGGTGGAGGCCCGGGACGGCGCGACGCACGAGGGCGTCCTCGACCCGACGGAGCTCGGGCTCGCTCCCGCGAGCCCCGGGGACCTGCGCGGTGGGGACGCCGAGACCAACGCCCGCATCGCCCACGAGGTGCTGTCCGGAGAGCCCGGGCCGCACCGCGACGTCGTCCTGCTGAATGCCGCGGCTGCCCTCGAGGTCGCGGGGCGGGCCCCGACGCTGGCCGACGGCGTGGCCCTGGCGGCCGAGGCGATCGACTCGGGGGCGGCTGCGGCGACCCTCGAGCGCTGGGTCGCCGTCTCCCGGGCCGCGGCTCGGGGCCGGGAGGGGTAAGTCCGCGCGAGGCCCGGCCCGGGAGGGGGAAGCCGCGCGAGGCCCGGGCCCGGAGCCGCCCTCGCGGCCGGCCGCTCATCGAAACGGTCCGTCGAGGAGCGGGTAGCATCGGCCCCGCGATGATCCTTTCCGACCGAACCATCCGCGAGGAGATCCAGGCCGGGCGCATCGTGATCGACCCGTTCGACCCCGCGTGCGTCCAGCCATCGTCGGTCGACCTCCACGTGGACTCCCAGTTTCGAGTGTTCGCGAACTCCCGCTACGCGTACATCGACGTGAAGCGCGAGATGCCCGAGCTCACGGAGCTCGTGCAGGTCGCGGACGGCGAGCCGTTCATCCTGCACCCGGGGGAGTTCGTCCTCGGGTCCACCGTCGAGCGGGTGGCGATCCCGAACGACACGGTCGCCCGCCTCGAGGGAAAGTCCTCGCTCGGGCGCCTCGGGCTGCTGATCCACTCGACCGCGGGCTACGTGGATCCCGGGTGGGACGGCTTCCTCACGCTGGAGCTGTCCAACGTCGCCAACCTGCCGATCACGATCTACCCCGGGATGAAGATCGGGCAGATCTCGTTCTTCCGCCTGTCGACCCCGGCCGAGCGTCCGTACGGCTCGCGGGGAGCGCGGAGCAAGTACCAGGGGCAGCGGGGTCCGACGGCGAGCCGGTTCTTCGAGGAGTTCGTCTCCGACCGCCCGCCCGGGGTCGGCCCGTCCAACTAGTCCGTTATTACAGACTAGTTACCGGCGCGGAACGTGGGGCTCCGGGCTCCGCTCGACCGGTCCATCGGACCGGTGGGGGCTCCGACCCGGTCAGTCGGACGGGTGGGCGCCGGTCGAACCGGGTCGGGGTCAGACGGCCGTGGTCTGCCCCTCGAGCGTGGCGAGGGCCTCGCGGGCGGCCGTGGCCACCTCCGGCACCGGGTCGGAGGTCGCCGCGAGCGAGAGCCCCTCGCGGGCGCGTGGATCGCCGAGGCGTCCCAGGAGTTGGGCGGCGCGGATCCGGACCCGCTCGTCCGGGTCGGAGAGCCTCGCGAGCAGCGTCTCGAGAACGCCCGGGCCCCCGATCGCGGCAAGCGCCTCGATCGCCCGAAGCCGCCGGTCCGGGTCGACGTCGCCTGCCTGCGCGAGGAAGCCGTCGGCGCCGACGATGCGTCCCAAGAGCTCGCCGACGGTGGAGGTGACCTCCGCGTGCCCCTGCAGCAGGACGTCGATCAGGAGCTCGACGGCGGAGGGCCCCATCCGCAGCAGCAGGTCGGCGGCCGACTCGCGGAGCGCCGGGATCGCGAGCACGCCGGCCAGTCGCTTGGCGACCGCCGGCGAGCTCCACTCGGTGAGCACCTCGCTGGTCACCCCGCGCACCCGCTCGTCGGGGTCGTTCAGCGCCGTCACGAGCAGCCCCAGCACCGACTCGTCGTCGATCACCCCAAGGGCTCGGACGACCCCCATCCGAACCTCGGGGTCGGGGTCGCCCAGAGCCTTGCCGAGCGCGCCCGCGGCCGAGGGGTCGCGGAGGCGGGCGAGCGAGACGGTGGCGGTCCGACGAACGGCCGCGGACGGGTCCTGGAGCGCCTGGATCGCCGCCTCGACGCACGCCTGCGTGGTGCCCCATCCGAGCACCTCGACGGCGAGGATCCGCTCCTCCTCGTCGAGCGAACGGAGGCTCTCGAACGCGAGCTCGGTGAGCACGCCCGGGTTGATGCGCTCGACCGCCGCGGTGAGCTGGCCGCGCTCCTTCGCGCTGGCGCCCCGGAGCGTCTTCCACATGAGCGATCGATCTCCCTCGGAGCGCGAGGCGAGCCGCGCGACGGCCGCCTTTCGAACGCGCTCGTCTCCGTCGGAGAGGGCTTGGAGGAGCAGCGTGGTGGTCTCGCCCTCGGCCCCGCCGGGGAGCCATTCGATAGCCGTCATGCGCACGCCGGCGTCGGGATCCTGCAACGCCCGGCGGATCGTGGGCGTCCAGGCCTCGCCGCCGTGGCGGCCGATCATCCGGACGGCGGCCGAGCGAACGGCGGGCGACAGGTCGGTCTCGAGGATGCGCCGGGCCACCTCTCCCGCGCCCGCGAAGGAACCGTCGGCCATGACCTCGAGCACCGCCATCCGCGAGGCCGCGGACGGGTCGTCCAGATACGCCTGAAGGTGCGGCAGGGTGGGAGCTCCGCCCACCTCCCACACGATGTGGATGGCCTCGGCTCGGTGCGCCTCGTCCACGCTCGATACGAGGCCGACGAGATGGTCGACCTCCAGGCCGAGCGCGCGGAGCGCCTCGACCAGCGGCGCGCGATGTCCCGCGTCGATCGCCACCGCGCGAGCCATGATGGCGCCGGCCGCCTCGGTCAGGCCCAGGGCGTGCGCCACTCCGATCGCGAGGTCGGCCGAGTCCGCGTCCCCCTCGCGGATCATGTCCTCGACCCGGGCCAGGAGGGTCGCGCGATCCACGTTGGCCAGGCCGGCTCTCGCGCCCTCGCGCACGGCGGGGTCGGGGTCCCGCAGCGCCTCGAACAACAGCCCGATGCGGCGCTCCCCGCTCTCGGGGGACGCCGGCTCGAGGGTGCCCGGCGGACCCGGCTCGATCTCGGCGAGGGACCGCGAGGCGGCCGCGGCCGCGGCCCGCATCTCCTCGAGGGGATCGGCCAGCCTCGACGCGATCGCCCGCAGCACCACGGGGGATCGGTCGCCTTCCAGCAGGCGAACCGCACCCAACCTGCGGACGTCCGGCAGGCCGAGGGCCTCCACCAGTCTGGGCACTCCGATCGCCGCGGCCAGCCGGGCGAAGGGGCCCCGTTCCCACTCCTGCGCCGCCGACTCGAGCCCGCCGACGGCGGCGAGAATGGTGTCGAGGTCCTCGTCGGCCAGCGGGGAGGCCTGCGCCACCAGGTCGGGAAGCACCTCGAGGACCTGTTGCTGGGTCTGGGGCCACCGGCGGGCTTCGATCAGCGGAGCCAGGTGGCGAAGCTCCTGCGGGCCCCGCATCGCGGCCAGCCGCACCACGGCGGCCCGCACCTCGTCGGCCGGATCGTGCAGCGCGCGCCGGACGAGCTCTTCCTCGAGGGCGCCGGCCCGCTGGGAGAGGAGCTCGAACGCGCCTCGGCGTACCTCGGGGTCGGGATCGAGGGCGAGCCCCACCACCTGCTCGAGGGCCTCATCCGATAGCTCGGAGCCGGCGAGCGCCTCGAGGGCCCGCCGGCGCTCGCCCGGATCGTGCGACCAGAGCGAGGGGCCGGAGGATACCTCGGGTGCCCCGACGGGCTCGGCGACCTCGGCGGTGGCCGGAGCCGGCGCGGGCTCGGCGACCTCGGCGGTGGCCGGAGCCGGCGCGGGCTCGGCGACCTCGGCGGTGGCCGGAGCCGGCGCGGGCCCGGGAGACGTGACGGGCGGATGCGCCGCGTCGGGAGCCACGACCGGTGGGCCGGCGGTGTCCGCCGGGAGGGTGGGGCGAGCCTCGGCAGCGGGAGCGGGGCCCGGCGCGGTTCCCTCGGTCCCGGCAACGCGCTCGCCCTCGACGCCTCGAGCGGACGGCTCCTCGCCGGCGCGCCCATCGGGCTCCCGCAGTCTCCTGGCTCCGCCGACCTCGCCTCGCGTCTCGGGGCCGGTCGCCTCGGCCGCTTGCTCCGCCCGGTCCTCCGACTCCTCCTCCGCATCCTCGGCGAGGAGCTGGCGTTGGGCGGCGAGCGCCTTCAGGCTCCGGTACCAATCCTCCTCGTAGGCCTCGACGGGACCCGAGGGCTCGGGCCGGTCGTCCGGCTCGGGCGTCCGGGACCGGGCGTCCTCCCCCGACGCCTGACGGAGCAGCCCCCCGAACAGGCCCTGCCTTCTCTCAGCCATCCTTCCTCGCTCGGCTCCGTCTTCCGCTCATCGACGCCCCGTGCGGCCGTGTTCCGGAGTGGAGCTCGCGCCCTCCAACCCTCACCGGTTCTTCACCATCGAGCTCTTCGTCGCAGGTGCCTCCGGGCGCTCTCCTCCGGCCGGCCGCGCCGCTCGCGGGCCGATGCCCATCGAGACGGCCGCCATCGCGGCCTGGGTTCGATTGCTCACGCCGAGCTTGCGGAACACGGCGGCCAGATGCGCCTTCACCGTCTTCTCGGACAAGAAGAGCGCGCGCGAGATGTCTCGGTTGCTCCGGCCCTCGGACAGCAGCGCGAGGATGTCGGTCTCGCGCTGGGTGAGGTTGGTCGAGGTCCGGGGGCGGGGCTCCCCCTGGTCGCCGGGAACGTCCATGGTCTCGAACAGGTTCTGAATGACCCGCGGCGACAGGACGTTGCCCCCGCCCGACAGGGCCACCTTGATCGCCTGCTGGAGGTCCTCCGGCGTGGCGTCCTTGAGCAGGTAGCCGGCAGCCCCCTCCGCCAGGGCCCGCCTGACGTACTGCGCGTGGTCGAACGTGGTGAGCATGATGACGGGGGTATCGGGCCACCTCGTCCGGAGCTCGTGGAGGAGGTCGAGACCGTCGACGTCGGGGAGACGGACGTCCACCAGCGCGATGTCGATCCGCTCGGCCTCCATCACGCGGATCGCCTCGTCCGCGTCGCTCGCCTCCGTGACCTCGGCCTCGCTGAAGCACTCACGCACGACGTGCGCCATGCCTCGACGCACCAGCGCGTGATCATCGACGATCATGATCCTCACGGCGTCTCTCCTTGGTCATCGACGGGCAGCCTCGCGACCACCCGCGTTCCGCGTCCCGGTGTCGATTCGATGTCGAGGGTGCCTCGAACCTCGGCCACCCGGCGACGCATCATCTCCAGTCCGAGGTGCCCGCCCGCGGCGCGCCGCTCGGTCGGGTCGAACCCCCGACCGCGATCCTCCACCCGGACCTCCATGCCGGTGTTCGACGCCTGCACGCAAATCGCCACCTCGTCCGAAGCGGAGTGCTTGGCGGCGTTCGCGACGCCTTCTCGGATGACCGAGGACGCCGCCTCCAGGACGGAGCGGGGCACCGCGTCGAGGTCGCCCTCGAACGTCCAGGAGGCGGGGATCCGCCATCGCTCGGCCACGCCGCGCACGAGCCGCTCGAGCGACTCGCGCGTCTCGCGGGTCTCGGGCTCCTCGGGAGTCAGCGCCGCGAGGATTCGTCGGATCTCCTCGAGCGCGGCGCGAAGCTCCGAGGCCGCCTCGCCGAGGGCGGCGACCGCCTGCTCGGGGTGGAGCTCTATGCGCCGAGCGAGCCACTCGAGGTCGAGCACGCAGGCCGTCACCACCTGCGTGAGGCCGTCGTGGATCGCATAGGCCCACCTGGCTCGCTCGCTCGCGAGCTCTTCGCCGCCGGCCGCATCCGCCTCCCCCCGGCCGGGCTCACCCGCGCCCGGCCGAGCGGCCAGGATGGCCCGGAGGGCGGAGACGGACCGAACCGCGGAGTCGGGGCCGAGGCGCCCGAACACCAGGTCGCCGCCGCGCTCGGCCGCGATCCACCCTTCGGCACGACCCTCGAGGACGTCGGCCAGGTCGAGCGGGAAGGGGGCGGAGCCCGGCGCGGCCCACCACGTCACGCGTCGCCCTCTCTCGGCGCGTCGGAGCACGCCGACGGCGTCCAGGTGCAACAGCCCGGCGAGCCTGCGGCATTCCTCGGACTCGGCCGCCACGCGGTCCTCGGTCGTTTCCACCTCGTTCCTTCCCGCCGCCGGTTGCCGCCGGCGGCGCACCGGCACGGTCGCCGTTGGCGTCGCGCGGGGTCGGCCGTTGGGCCACCCCGCGCCGTTCGGTCTAGTTCTTCCTTCGGTTGCGTTCGGCGGTCGCTTGAACCTCGCGGACGCCCGCGGGGCTCCTCACGTGGAGAGATGGTCGTTGAGGAGCGGGTGCGCGTCCCCACGGACCGGCGGGCGGCGCGCGCCCCGGGGGAGGCCGATCGACCTAGGAGCGCTCGTCCCGAGCCGGGACGGCCGCCGGAACCGACGGGGGTTCGGTCCCGACCGAACGAGCCAGGATCTGGGCGACGTCGAGGACGGTCCTTCCGTCTCCCCGGGCTCTCGCCCCGTCGTCGAGCATGACCAGACAGTAGGGGCAGGCCACGCCGACCGTGTCGGCGCCCGTAGAGGCCGCTTCGTCCATCCGCTCGTCGTTGATGCGCTTTCCGATCCGCTCCTCCATCCACATCCGAGCGCCGCCGGCGCCGCAGCACAGACCCCGTTCGGCGTGGCGCGGCATCTCGACCGTGCGCAGGTCCGGCACCGACTCGAGGAGCCGGCGCGGTGGCCGGTACACGCCGTTGTGGCGACCCAGGTAGCAGGGGTCGTGGTAGGCGAGCAGGGCGCGAACGGGCCGCGTCGGGCGTAGGCGACCCTGGGCGACGAGCCGGCTCAGGAGCTCGGTGTGGTGGACCACCTCGAAGCGCCCGCCGTAGTCCGGGTACTCGTTGCGAAGCGTGTTGAAGCAGTGGGGGCAGTTGGCGACGATCCTCTGCACGCCCGCGTCCGTCAGCGTGCCGACGTTTCGCTCCGCCAGCGTCTGGAAGAGATACTCGTGTCCGAGCCGCCGAGCCGGGTCGCCCGTGCAGGCCTCGCGCGGCCCGAGGATCGCGAAGGAGACGCCGGCGCGGCGGAGCAGGCCGGCCACGGCCCGCGAGACCGGCTTCGCGCGGTCGTCGAACGCGCCTGCGCAGCCCACCCAGTACAGGTACTCGGGGGCCATCTCGCCCTCTCGGACGACGCGAACGTCGAGGCCCGCCGCCCACTCCGCGCGCTCGGCCTGGGGTCGCCCCCACGGGTTGGAGGCGTTCTCCAGGTTGCGCAGGAGCGCTCCCGCCTCCGAGGGGAACCGGGACTCGGCCATCACCAGGTAGCGGCGCAGGTCCACGATGTGGTCGATGTGCTCGATGTCCACCGGGCACTCTCGCATGCACGCGGCGCACGTCGTGCACGACCACAGGACCTCGTCGTCGACGACGTCCGGCACGAGCGGGACGGGCTCGGGGGCGGCGCCAGTCCGCTCGGCCTCGAGCGCCCTCGGCCCCTCCTCCAGGAGGTGGTCGCGGAGGTTCATGACGAGGAGCTTCGGCGACAGGGGCTTGCCGGTGTTCCACGCGGGACAGACGCTCTGGCACCGGCCGCACTCGGTGCACGCGTAGAGGTCGAGCATCTCCTTCCACGTGAGGTCGCGGAGGCTCCCGGCGCCCAGGCGGACGTCCTCGGCGTCCGCCTCGAGGTCGATCCGAAGCGGCGTCAGCCGGCCCCGGGGTCGGGTGCTGCCGAAGAACACGTTGATCGAGCTCGTGACGATGTGCAGGTGCTTGGAGTAGCCCAGGTACACGAGGAAGCCCAGGATCAGCGAGAGATGGGCCGACAGCAGAGCCCACATCCACGCGCGCTGCCAGCCCGGGCTCATCCACGAGAACAGGTACGAGGCGGAGGTCGAGACCGGCGTCCACCACGTGCGGGGGGCATACCCGAGCGCGATGCGGGCTCCGCGAGCCCCGAAGAGCGTCACGATGATCCAGAAGATCAGCCCGAGGATCCGGTAGGCGTCCGTTCGATGGCTGCCCACCAGGCGCTCGGGACGCTGGACGAGGCGGATCTCAAGGGCGATGGCGAGCCCGACGAGCACCCCGGCCGCGAACAGGTCCTGGACCAGACCCAGCCCGCGCGTCCCGCCGGCGAGCGGGATCTCGAACGCCGGCCGGACGAACTGGCCGCCGACCTCGACGATCGTGGTGAGGAGCACCAGGAACCCCCAGAAGATCAGCGCGTGCATGAGCCCCGGGAGCGGGCGCTGGAACAGCTTGCGCTGGGCAAGGACCCTGGTCCCCTCGCGCGCGACGCGGACCCCGAGGTCCCCGGAGCGGTCGACGGGGCGCCCGAGCCGAACCAGGCGGGTGAGGAGCCGGGCCCGCCGAACGAACAGCCCGCCCGCGATCCCCGCGGCAAGGAGGAGGGCCACGGCTCGAACCGCCATCGCCCCGAAGTCTAGGGCGGGGGCCCCTCCCGCACAACGTGGGCCGAAAGTTGACACTTAGACACTCAAGTTCTATTCTGCTGACGAGCTCAAGAGCCGTTCAAGGAGGATTCGATGCCGCGAGCCGTGGGAATCGACCTGGGGACCACCAACTCGGTCGTGTCGGTCCTGGAGGCCGGCGAGCCGGTCGTGATTCCGAACTCGGAGGGCTCCCGGACCACCCCGTCCGTGGTGGGGTTCTCCAAGAACGGAGAGATCCTGGTGGGCGAGGTCGCCAAGCGCCAAGCCATCACCAACCCCGATCGGACCGTCCGCTCGGTGAAGCGGCACATGGGCGAGCGGGACTGGCACGTCGACATCGACGGGAAGCGGTGGACCCCGCAGGAGGTCTCCGCTCAGATCCTTTCCAAGCTCAAGCGGGACGTGGAGGCCTACCTCGGCGACACCGTGACGCAGGCCGTGATCACGGTCCCCGCCTACTTCGACGACTCGCAGCGGCAGGCGACCAAGGAGGCCGGCCAGATCGCGGGGCTCGAGGTCCTTCGCATCATCAACGAGCCGACGGCCGCGGCGCTCGCCTACGGGCTGGACAAGCAGCACGACCAGACCATCCTCGTGTTCGACCTCGGCGGCGGCACGTTCGACGTGTCGCTGCTCGAGATCGGGGAGGGCGTCTTCGAGGTCAAGGCCACGCACGGTGACACGCATCTGGGCGGCGACGACTGGGACCAGCGCGTCATCGACTGGATGGTCAGGGAGTTCAAGAACGCTCACGGCGTCGACCTCTCGAACGACCGGATGGCCCTCCAGCGGCTCAAGGAGGCCGCCGAGAAGGCCAAGATCGAGCTCTCGCAGGTTAGCGAGACCACGATCAACCTGCCGTTCATCACGGCGACCGCCGAGGGTCCGCTGCACCTGGAGATGAAGCTCACGCGGGCCGAGTTCGAGCGGATGACCGAGGACCTCGTCGAGCGCTGCCGCGGCCCCTTCGACCAGGTCGTCAGGGACTGGGGCAAGGACGTCTCGGCGATCGACCACGTCATCCTGGTCGGCGGCGCGACGCGCATGCCGATGATCCAGGAGCTCGTCCGCAAGCTCACCGGGGGCAAGGAGCCCCACAAGGGGGTGAACCCCGACGAGGTGGTGGCGGTCGGCGCCGCCATCCAGGCCGGGGTGCTGAAGGGCGACGTCAAGGACATCCTGCTCCTCGACGTCACCCCCCTCACCCTGGGCGTCGAGACCAAGGGCGGGATCTTCACCAAGCTCATCGAGCGCAACACCACGATCCCGACCCGCAAGAGCGAGATCTTCACGACCGCCGACGACAACCAGACCACGGTGGAGATCCACGTTCTGCAGGGTGAGGCGGAAACGGTCTTCTCGCCGGGCGTTCGCTCGCTGGGCAAGTTCCACCTGATGGGCATCCCCCCGGCTCCTCGCGGCATGCCGCAGATCGAGGTCGCGTTCGACATCGATGCCAACGGCATCGTCCAGGTTTCGGCGAAGGACCTCGCCACCGGCAAGGAGCAGCAGATGACGATCACCGGCGGCACGGCGCTCTCCAAGGAGGAGATCGACCGCATGATCAAGGACGCGGAGCGCTTCGCCGCCGAGGACCACAAGCGCCGCGAGGCCGCCGAGGCCCGGAACACCGCCGACCA
>JAJPHY010000004.1 GCA_021325015.1 Actinomycetota bacterium
ATCAACCACACCAAGCAGGTCCACATCGTCACGATCGAGGACCCGATCGAGGTGCTGTTCAAGGACGACCAGGCCTCGATCAACCAGCGCGAGGTCGGCAACGACACCGAGAGCTTCCTCTCGGCCCTCCGGGCGGCCCTGCGGCAGGACCCGGACGTGATCCTGATCGGCGAGATGCGGGACACCGAGACGGTCCGCGCGGCGCTGCAGGCGGCCGAGACCGGCCACCTCGTGCTCTCGACGCTGCACACGGTGAACGCGACCGAGACCGTCAACCGGGTGGTCGACTTCTTCCCGCCGCACCAGCAGGGTCAGATCCGGTGGACCCTCGCCGGAGCGCTTCGGGGGATCGTCTGTCAGCGGCTGGTGCCGACCGTCGACGGGGGTCTCGTCCCCGGGCTCGAGGTGCTCGTGAACACCGGACGGATCGCCGAGCGCATCGCCGATCCAGACAAGACCGCCGAGATCCACGAGATCGTCGCGGAGGGGCAGTTCTACGGCATGACGACGTTCGACCAGTCCCTGTTGGAGCTGGTTCGCTCGGGTCGCGTCTCGATCGAGAAGGCCATGGAGGCCTCCTCCGCGCCGCACGACTTCCAGCTCCTCCTCCAGCAGGCGGGGCTGTGGAGGAGCTCCGCGGAGGTTCCCCCGCCTCCCGAGGAGCCCGCCGACCGCTACGCGTCGTTCGTGTGAGCCGCGGCGAGACCCTTCTCGCGCTCCGCCGACCTGCCAAGACGACCCGCGAGTCGGGAACCCGCGGCCCCGACCAGCAGCCCGGCCAGGGCGAGGATCAGCCGACCGCCGGCGGTTCCTCGCCTCGTTCGAGACGATGCGGAGGATCCACGGCCGAAACGGGGCGGGGCTCCGAAAGCGCGCGAGGGCGTAGTAGGCCTTCACGAAGGCCTCCTGAACCGCGTCCTCGGCCTCCGCCGCGCTCTGGGTGACGAGCACGGCCATCCGGAAGGCCGGGTCCTGGTAGCGGACCACGAGCTCGCCGTACGCCCGGACATCGCCATCCTTCGCGAGCTCGATGAGCTCGGCGTCCTCCAGTGGCCGGCCCTCCACGTCGTCGTCCGTCGATCGATACACCGGGCGGACGCGGGCGGTTCCCGCCCGCGAGGGCTACGGGGAGGAGGCGGGGCCGGCCCGCTCGCCATCGCCCCCGTCGCCGAAGACGCGGCCGGCGAAGCCGCTGATGCCCGACAGGAGCGAGGACAGCTCCATCGGGATCACGAACTTGGTCGACGGGGAGGCGCCGATCTGCTTGAGGGCGTCCAGGTACTGCAGGCTCATGGTCTTGGCGTCGACGGCCTGTGCGGACTCGTAGATCTTCGTGAGCGCGAGCGCGAACCCCTCGGCGCGCAGGATCGCCGCCTGTCGGTCGCCCTCGGCGTTCAGGATCGCGGCCTGCTTGTTGCCCTCCGCCACCGTGATCGCGGCCTGCTTCGAGCCCTCCGCCTCGGTCACCACCGCGCGCCGCGTGCGCTCCGCCGACATCTGCCGGGTCATGGCCTCCTGGACCTGGGGGGGCGGGATGATCTCGCGGATCTCGACGTTGGTGACCTTCACGCCCCAGCGTTCGGTGACCTCGTCGAGCTTCACACGCAGGATCTCGTTCATCTCCTCTCGCTTTGCCAGGCAGTCGTCCAGGGCCATGTCGCCCACCACCGATCGAAGCGTCGTCGCCGCGATGTTCTGCGCAGCGCCGGCGAAGTTGCCGACCGCGAGGACGGACTGCTGGGCGTCCATGACCTTGTAGAACACGATGAAGTCGATCGAGATCGGCGCGTTGTCCTCCGTGATCGCCGTCTGGTGCGGGATCTCGAGGTAGAGCTCGCGCAGGTCGACCCAGACGGCCCGGTCCACGACCGGGATCAGCAGGACGAAGCCCGGCCCCTTCGTCCCGATGCACCGACCGAGCCGGAAGACGACTAGGCGCTGGTACTCGCGAACGATCCGGATCGAGTTCGGGAGGATGAGGATGAGCAGGGCGAGCACGATCGCCAGGCCGATCAAGACTCCGATCACGAGTTCCCCCTCTCCGGCCCCGGCGACGCCGGGGTCTCCTGTTCGGTCGGTGTCACGTCTTGAATCGGTGCCACGTCCAGGCGAAGACGGTCGACGCGCACGACCCGTACCCGGCTGCCGGCCGGCAGGACGCCGGCGGTGGAGCGAGCCGACCACTCCTCGGAGGCCACCCGGACCACCCCGTCCGGCGCGAGCTCGCGTTCGACGACGCCCTCCCGTCCCACGAGGCGCTCGGCGCCCACCGCCCGCGGGAGGCGGCGTGCCCTGAGAGCGGCGTTCACGACGGTGCCGAAGAACAGAACCAGGAATCCGGCCACCGGCAGGATCACCCAGATTGAGACCCGCGCGTTCGGAACCGAGGGGTTGAACAGGGTGATTCCGCCCAGGATCAGGCACGCGACGCCGCCGACCGTCGCGAGCCCGAGGCCGGGGTGCTTCAGCTCCAGCAAGAAGAACAGCGCGGAGGCGAGCAGCAGGACGACCCCGATGATCTGGACCGGGAGCAGCCCGAACGTGACGAAGGCCGCCACGAGCGACACGGCGCCGAGGATGCCCGGGATCGAGAGCCCGGGGTGGAGCAGCTCGATCACGATCAGCCCGAGCCCGAGGTAGAAGAAGATGAAGGCGAAGTCCGGAGACAGCAGCGCGTGCAGGATCGCCGCGCCGAGCCCCATGCCGCGCGTGCGGATCTGGGCGCCGGCGAGGTGGAGCGTCACCTTCCGGCCGCCCGCCACCTGCACCGTCCGGCCGTCGAGCGCCCGGAGCAGCGCGCTCTGGCTCGGCTCGACGAGGTCGATCACCACGATCCGCAGCGCCTCGCTCGACGGAATGCTGACCGAGTTCACGACGGCGTCCCTCGCCCAGGTCTCGTTGCGCCCGTTCCGGTGGGCCAGATCCTGGATGTACGCGGCGGCGTCGTTGGTCACCTTCTGCTCCTCGATCGCCCCGGCAACGCCCACGGGGTGCGCCGCACCGATGTTGGTCCCGGGGGCCATGGCGGCCACGGGGCAGGCCATCATGATGAACGTCCCCGCCGACGCCGCGCGGGCGCCCTCGGGCGCCACGAAGCAGATCACGGGTACCCGCGAGCCCAGGATCGCCTGGACGATCTCGCGCATCGAGGAGTCCAGCCCGCCGGGCGTGTCGATCGTGAGAAGCACGGCAGCGTCGCCCTGCGCGTTCGCCGCGTCGATCCCCGCCCGCACGTAATCGGCGGTGAACGGATCCACCACGCCGGTCAGCCGAAGCTGCGTGACGGTGGGGACCGCGGTCTGCGCCCGAGCGCTCGCCGCCGGCACCACGAGGACGGCGACGAGCGCCGTGATCCGCGCCGCCCGCAGGACGTTGCGCATGCCGGCATCATCGCACCGTTCGCCGGCGGCGCGCACCGGTCGTGCGCCCGCTCGATGGCGGCCGCGGGTGAACCCATGGCGGCGCCGTCGCCCGTCGTCGCGGGTCGCGTGGCATGATGGACGAACGGGGCGACGGCAAGCTTCGACCGGCGACCGGCCCGTATACCCTGAAGGGAGAGACCGTGTGAACGGTCGGCCCGATGGACCGCTTCTCGCGCGAGAGGAACAGCAGCTGGTGGAAGGGCTCCTTGCCGGCAACGAGGACGCCGTGCGAGCGCTGTACGCGCGCTTCGCTCGACCCGTCTACACGCTGGGTATCCGGCTGCTCGGGAGCGCGGAGGCCGCGGAGGAGCTGACCCAGGACGTCTTCCTCACCGCGTGGCGCAAGGCCGCGCGGTTCGACGCCGCCCGCGGTCGATTGTCCACCTGGCTCATGACGATCGCGCACAACCTGGCCGTGGACCGCCTCCGGCGCGAGACCGGCGTCAGCCGACCGACCCTCGTGCTCGTCGACGAGGTGCCGGAGGTTGCGGCGCAGGGCGAGGAGGACCCGCTGATCGAGCGGGACGCTGCGGTGCGGGCCCTGCAGTCGCTCTCGGAGGCCGAGCGGCGCCTGCTCGCGCGCGCCTACTTCGGCGGGCTCACGGCCCGCGAGATCGCCGAGGCCGACGGCGTGCCGCTCGGCACCGTCAAGACCAGGCTGCGCACCGCGCTCATCAAGGTGCGCCGCGCCAACCAGGAGAAGGAGCGGCTGTGAACTGCCTGGCCGTTCGGGAGCACCTCGCCGAGCTCGCCGTGGGTGTCCTGCCCGAGGAAGAGCGCCCGGCCGTCGAACGACACCTGCGCTGGTGCGCCGGGTGTCGAAAGGAGGCGAGCGAGCTGGATCAGGCGGCGGCGACCTTCGCGCTGGCCCTGGCGCCGGCACCGGTTCCGAGTGGTCTCGGCGACCGCGTCGTCGCTCGAATTCGCCAGGCGGCGGGGGCTCCCGGCTCTCGCCGGCGCCTGCGGACGGCTGCGGCCGCCGTGGTGGCGGCCATGGTGGCCGTCGCGGGTCTGGGGTGGGGAGCCGTCATGGCCGGCCGGGCCGAGCGATTCGCGGACCGCGCCGCGCAGGCCGAGCGGCGGCGGGAGGCGGCGCTCGAGCAGTTCCGAAAGGTGCTCGTGGGGCTCCCGCTCGGCACCCAGCTCCCGGAGGACGACACCCACCTCGGCCAGCTCGCGCCGACGGCGGCAGGTCGCGTCGGCGGGGGGGCGGTACTCGAGCTCGTGTCGGCCACCAGGATCGACTTCGTGATCGTGATCGTGAACGGGCTGCCGAGGGGCCCCGGCCGCCTTCCGTACCGGATCGAGCTCCGAAACGGAACCGGCGACGTCATCCGCGCCGGCGAGATCGCGACGCTGGACGCCGACGGCGGCGGTCAGGCCTTCCGCCAGTTCCAGAACCGGAGCCTGGCCGGCTTCTCGACCGTGCTCGTGCGGGACGCGGCCGGGCGCGTCGTGCTTCGAGGCGTGGTCGGTCGGGCGGAAGGGGCCTGAGCGCCCCCCGGCGAGCTCGGCGCCTACCTCCGCTCGAGGTCCTGGCGGAAGGTGCCGTCGAACGTGATGGTTCCCGGCGCGTTCGGCACCCCCGACATCTCCATCGTCATGTGGAACCGGCCGGTCGTGCTCGTCCTCACGAGGCGCCCGCCGACCGGGTCGAGCCACGCGGTCATGGAGAACGACCCCTTGCCACCGTACGCGATGGTGGCCGAGGAGAGGTTCCGGCCCCCGGTCCCTCCGCGTCCGCCGAGCGCCTTCAGCATCTTGCCCAGGTCGATCGTGAGGTCGAGCGGCAGCTCGAACCACCATCGGCGCCAACCCGGCCGGTGATAAGTCAGGCGAGCGCGGAGGCGAGCATCGCCAGACTCCTCGGATAGCGGTAGCCGATCGACAGGTGACCCCCGTCGAACAGGTCGAGCGTGTGGGGAACCCCGACGGTGTCGAGGGCCTTCGATACGGCCACGGCCCCGACGTCCAGGTACCACTCGTCGCGGGTTCCGGCATCCAGGTAGACGGCCCGCATCGAGCGAAGCGCCTCGGCATGGCGGGGCACCATGCGCACGGGATCCTTCTCGAGCCACCGGGCCCACACCTCCTCGATCAGGACTCCGGTCTGGGGATCGAAGGGGAGTCGCACGGTCCCGTCGGGGTCGGCCGAGTAGCAGGCGGCCATGCACCAGCAGTTCAGCAGGACCCCGTCGTGCTTCTTGGTCCCGAACGGCCGGGACCGGACGTCCCGCCAGAAGCGCTCGTAGGAGCCCTCGTACTCGTCGCGGAGCGCGCGCACGACCTCGCGGAACTCCGGGAGGTAGCAGGCCTCGAACAGGGCGTCGCCGGCGTGCGAGGCGAGCGCCCCGAACACGTCCGGGCGGAGCATCGGCACGACCATCGCGCCGTAGCCGCCGCTCGACTTGCCCTGGATGCCTCGTCGCTCGCGCCGGGGATCGGTCGGGTAGCGGGCGTCCACGAACGGCACCACCTCGTCGCACAGGTAGTCGAGGTAGCGACCGGTGCCGGGTGAGTTCAGGAACTGACTGCCGCCGAGCGAGGTCCAGCAGTCGACGAACACCACGATCGCGGCCGGGACGTCGCCTCGGGCAAAGAGCTCGTCGACCAGCTCGAGGTAGGTGGGACGGAAGGCCTCGCGGTTCCGCCACATGTCGATCTGCCCGGTGAGACCCTGGATCACGTAGACGCACGGGTAGGCGCGACCGCCGTCCCGTTCGTAGCCCGGCGGCGTGTACACCCACAGGGGGCGCGCCGCGGGATCCCCGAGCGGGTTGCCCACCAGCGCGTCGCTCTCGATCACGTGCTCGTCGATCCGACCTGCGAACTCCCTGCTCCAAGGCTTCATCGGGTCTCCTTCCTGTGCGGCGAGGGTCTGGGCGAAACGCGGCAAGGTCGCGGCCTCGAGGTCTCGCGCGGCACCTCACCCAACCCGGATATCATGCTGGCGCATGCCGGACATCTCCGACGTCGTCGGCATCGGGCTCGCCGGTGGTCAGGGCGTCCGCGCCCGGCCCCTCACCCTCAAGGCGCCCGGGTACCTGCGATCCAAGGCCGCGATGTCCTTCCTGGGCCGTCGGCTGATCCGCTGGGTGATCCAGATCCTCTCGAGCGAAGGGATCAAGGACTACTACATCATCGCCCACGGCAAGGAGAACCGGTATCAGATCAAGGTGATGATCGGGTACGGCGAGGGGTTCGGCGTCGACGTGAAGTACTCGCCGGTGAAGTACGACGCGCTCACCACCGGCAGCGCCGATTCGACGTTGCGCATGCTCGACTACTGGGACATCCAGCAACCGGCTCTCGTGTTTCCCACCGACTCGATCATCGACTTCGACCTCGGCCCGATGCTCGAGGCGCACGTTCGGCACGGCGCCGTCGCGACGATCGCCGCGATGACGCGCGAGCCGGACGAGGTCGCGGAGAAGTACGGCGTGATGCTCACCGACCCCGAAGGGCGGGTCACCGAGTTCGTGGAGAAGCCGACGCTGGGTGAGCTCCGCGAGCACTTCCATGCGGCAAGCGACGTGGAGTTCCGCCAGCTCCCGCTGATGACCAACGCCGGCTTCTACCTGGTGGACACCGAAGCGCTCCGCGGACTTGCCGACGAGCCCGAGATCCGCGAGCTGCGGGCCAGGCGGCTGGACTTCGGTAAGGACCTGCTGCCGTGGCTCGTCGGGCACGGCTACCCGGTGTTCGCGCACCCGGTTCGGCAGATCGGCGACCTGGGCAACGTCGAGGACTACGTGGAGACGATGGTCGCGGTCCTGCGCGGCGAGTTCGAGGCGGTGGACCGCCTGCTCGGGCCGCCGTTCGATCCGGCCGCGCACGTGTGGATCGCCCCCGAGTCGCTGTCGATGCGGGACTCGACGAGCGGGATGACGCTGTACGAGAAGCTCGCCGTCGGCTCGGTGTCGATCGGCCCGGCCGTCCGCATCGGTCGCTTCTGCGAGATCCACCCGGGCGTCCGGATCGTCGAGTCCAACCTCGACGACGACATCGAGGTGCATCGGGACGCCGTGATCGAGCGCACCCAGGTGCGGGACGGAGCCATCATCGGGGCCGCCGCTCGCGTCGTTGAGGCCGTGATCGGGTCGATGACCGAGGTGCGTTCCGAGCCGTACAACCCGACCACGATCGAGCACTTCGTGGCCCTCGGGGACGAGGTGATCGTGTACCCGGGCGTCCATCTGTCCGAGCACGTGGCCGTCTACCCGCGGCTGAAGCTCCCGGAGGGCATCACCGTTCCGCCGGGGGTCGAGGTCACGGGTCCCGCGGACGTCCTGCGGTACCTGTAGCGATGCGGATCGGCCTGTCGCTGCCGCACTACGACTTCTCCCTGTTGGGGCGGGAGCCGATCTCGTTCGAACAGATGGCCGAGGTGGCGACCCGCGCCGAGCACCTCGGCTTCGACTCCCTGTGGGTCTCGGACCACTTCGTGTACTCACTGGCTCGGTACGGCGGGGCGGAGGGGCTCCACGGGTCGCTCGAGCCGATGACCGCGCTGGCCGCGCTCGCCCCGCTCACCGAGCGGGTGCGGCTCGGGACGCTGGTGCTGTGTGCGCCGTTCCGACACCCGGCGATCCTGGCCAAGTCCGCTACTGCCATCGACCTGCTCTCGGGCGGCCGGCTGGATCTCGGGATCGGGGCCGGGTGGTACGAGGACGAGTTCCGGCGCTTCGGCTACCGGTTCGACCCCGTCCGGGATCGGTTCCGTGTGTTCGAAGAGACCGTCGAGGCCCTGGACGGTCTGCTGCCCGGAGGACCGGTCGACCTCGAGGGGCGTTGGGTGCGGTTCCGGGGGGCGTTCAACCACCCCGTCCCGGCGCAGCGTCCGAGGCCTCCGATCTGGGTCGGCGCCAAGGGGGGCGACCGCGCGCTTCGGCTCGCCGCCCGACACGCCGACGGGTGGAACACGGTCTGGCGCTGGACTCCCGAGGCCTACGGCGACCGAGTGCGGCGGGCGCGGGAGCTGTGCGAGCGGGAGGGTCGGGACCCCTCCACGCTTCGGCTGTCGCTCGGGTTGTACACGGTCGTCGGCGAGGACCGACCGGACCTCCTCGCCCGGTACGCGGCGATGCAGCGGTGGGTGCCGGGCGTGATCGACCGGGAGCCGTTGGAGGCGTTCGCCGCCGATACGCTGACCGGCACGCCCGAGCAGCTCCTCGAGCGCCTCGCGCGATTCGCGGAGCTGGGTGTGGAGGAGGTGATCGTGGCCCCGGCGCCGCTCCCGTTCGCCCTGCCGGACCCATCGATGCTCGATCTGCTCGCGAGCGCGGTCGTCCCCCGGGCGAGGTCGCTCTGACCGTGGACGCCCGGGAGGCCGCTTTGACGGTGCTCCGGGAGGAGGGGAAGCCCTTGCACTGGACCGTGATCCAGGACCTCGCGCTCCGGCGTGGATACCTGGATCCCTTCGCCGAGCCGAACGTCCGCCGACGGCTCCTCGCGGCGCTCGCCGAGGCCGTTCGCGACGGCTCGGTGGTCCGGGAGGCGACGGGCGTGTACCGGCTTCCCTGAGCCGACGGTGTCCCTGGGGTCTCGCGCCGGGCGAGCGAGGCGACCCGGAAGACGCGTCGCGCTCAGCGGTACGTGATCTTGGAGTAGGTCTCGAGCTTCTCGAACTGGTGCTCGGCCTCGATCCAGCGCACGGTCCCCGACCGGGAGCGCATCACGAGCGACCAGGTGGTGGCCCCGTCGGGCCAGTACTTCACGCCGCGGAGCAGGGAGCCGTTCGTGATGCCGGTCGCGGCGAAGAACACGTCCTTGCCCGAGACGAGGTCCTCGGTGGTCAACACGCGCTCGACGTCGTACCCGGCGTCGAGCAGCCGCGCGCGCTCCTCGTCGTTGCGGGGAACGAGCCGGCCCTGGATCGCGCCTCCGAGACACTTGAGCGCGGCGGCGGCGATGACGCCCTCCGGCGTTCCCCCGGTGCCGAGCAGAAGGTCGATCCCGGACCGTCGGGTGGTCGCCGCAGCGATGGCGCCGGCGACGTCGCCGTCGGTGATCAGGAACACCCGCGCGCCGGTCTCCCGGACGCGAGCGATGAGGTCGTGGTGGCGCTCTCGGTCGAGGATGACGACCGCGATCTCCTCCGGGCGCTTCTCCTTGGCCTTCGCGACGAGGCGCACGTTCTCCTCGGGCGGCGCCGTCACGTCGATGACCTGAGCGGCCTCCGGGCCCGTGGCCACCTTCTCCATGTAGACGGCCGCACCGGGGAAGAACATCGTGCCGCGCTCCGCCAGCGCGATGACCGAGAGGGCGTTCGGCTGCCCCATCGCGGTCAGGCGGGTGCCGTCGATCGGATCGACGGCGACGTCGACGGCGGCGCCGGTGCCGTTGCCGACCTCCTCGCCGTTGAAGAGCATGGGCGCCTCGTCCTTCTCGCCTTCTCCGATCACGACGGTTCCGTGCATGGGCACGCTGTCGATCATGAGCCGCATGGCGTCCACGGCCGCTTGGTCGGCCGCGACCTTGTCCCCGCGGCCGATCCACCGGCCGGCTGCGAGCGCGGCCGCCTCGGTGACGCGTACGAGGTCCAGGGCGAGGTTCCGATCGGGACGCTGGTCGTCCATGGGGCAGCACCTCCAGGGGTCGCGGTGATGTGCCGGCGTCATCCTACGTCCTCGCCCGGGCGGGAGCCTCGACCGCGCGGTCAGAGGAGCCCTTGCCGGCGGAAGGCGTCGATGATCCGTCGCAGCGTGTCCTCGACCGGGGTGTACACGAGCCCGAGGTCGCGCGACGCGCGCGAGCCGTCGCAGGCGCGCCCGTGGGCGAGGGCTCTGGCCGCCTCCCGGCAAAGCGGTGGGCGACGACGGAGCGCCCGGAACGCGATCTCGACGGGGCCTCCGAGCGCGGTCGCGGCCCGGACCGGCGCGAACCACCTTCGTCTGCGGATTCCGGTCGCGTGCTCGACGATCTGAAGGGCCTCGCGGACGGTGAGGGACGCCCCGCAGAGCAGATACCGCTGTCCGGGAGCCCCATGGACCTCCGCGAGGAGGTGTCCCCGGGCGCAGTCGTCCACGTCGACGATCGCGAGCGGGACGTCCACCAGGACCGGGAGGCGCCCGCGCAGGTGCGCGAGGAGCAGGCGGGCGGTTCCGGAGACCCGGTCGGGCCCCTGCACCGATGCGGGGTTCACGGCCACCACCTCGAGACCGAGCTCGCTCCCGCGCTCGAACGCCACCCGCTCGGCCTCGTGCTTGGAGCGCTCGTACGCCGTCAGGTACCAGCCGCGATGGGGCGTGTCCTCCCGCGCGATCACGCCGCGTTCCTCGCCGATCGTCGCGGCGGAGGAGGTGAGCACGATCCTGCGGACGCCCGCCCGAGCGGCGGCTTCGACGACGTTTCGAGTGCCCTCGACGTTCGTTCGAACCATCGCCACGGTGTCGGTCTCGCACAGTCCGACCACTCCCGCGCAGTGGAACGCGGCGTCGCACCCGCGCAGGGCGCGGGCCAGCCCGTCGCGGTCGAGGACGTCGCCGCGAACGGGTCGGGCGCCCAGGCGCGCGACGGACTCCGAGGCCCGCTCGGAGCGCACCAAGGCGACCGTCTCGCGTCCCTCCACCGCCAGCCGGCGGAGCACGGCCGCTCCGACGAGACCCGATCCGCCGGTGACGAGGACGCGCCCGGCCACCGAGCTCACCGGCGGGGCGAGCCGGTGATGCTCCCCGAGAACCTCGCGAGGTACTCGACGGCCGACAGGACCGTGACGGCGGCGGCGGCCAGCATGGCCCACTGGTCGGGAAAGAGCGGTCCGAGCGGGTCCGGCGTCCGCAAGATCGCCATGAGGATCGCCAAGAACTGCACGTTCGTCTTCGCCTTGCCCCACACGGAGGGCCGCATCACCGTGCCGTCGACCGCGACCACCCCACGGAGTCCCATGATCAGCAGCTCCCGAGCGACGATGATCGTCGCGATCCACGGCGAGGCGCGCCCGGCGCCCACGAGCGCCACCAGCACGCCGGAGACGAGGAGCTTGTCGGCCGTCGTGTCGAGAAAGCTGCCGAGCGTGGTGGCCGCACGCCACCGCCGCGCGAGGAACCCGTCGAGGAAGTCGGTGGCGGCGGCGATCCCGAACAGTCCCGCGGCGACGCCGTAGGCGTGCGCGAGGTGGTGGCCGTCGAGCAGCAACCACATGACGACCGGGACGAGGACCACGCGAACGACGGTGATCCGGGTCAGCAGGGACGCGGCCTTGGCTTCCCGATCCTTCACGGCGACCCCCGGAGGGCTCGGCCCGATGCTAACAGCGGACCGAGCCGCTCGAGACGAGCGCTCGGACCTCGGCGGCGGTCCGGCATCGCAGCGCGCTCTGTGCCACCGCCCGAGCGTCCTCGAGCGTGAGGGACCGAATCGCGCGCTTCACGCGGGGGATGGCCGGCGCGCTCGCCGAGAGCTCGCGGACGCCCAGCCCGACGAGGATCGGCACCGCCGACTCGTCGGCCGCGAGCTCGCCGCAGACGGCCACGGGCTTCCCCAACGGTTCCGCCGCCTCGACGGTCATCCGGATCAGCCGGAGCACCGAGGGGTGCAGCGCGTCGGCGAGGCCGGCGACCTGCTCGTTGCCGCGCTCCGCCGCGAGCGTGTACTGCGCGAGGTCGTTCGTCCCGATCGAGAAAAAATCGATGTCGGGCGCGAGGGCCGTTGCGGTGAGAGCGGCCGAGGGCACCTCGACCATGATCCCGACCGACAGGCTCTCGGGCGCGCGCCGACCGGCGGCCGCGACCTCCGAGCGCGCGCGTTCGACGAGCTCGCGCGCCGCTCGGACCTCCTGGAGGGTCGTCACCATCGGGAACATCACGCGCAGGGGATGATCCGCGGCCACCCGGATCGCGGCCCGAAGCTGCGGCAAGAGCACGTCGGGCCGGGACAGGCCGAGCCGGAGGCCCCGCAGGCCGAGGAAGGGGTTCGCCTCGGCGGCCAGGGGAATGTACGGGAGCGGCTTGTCCCCGCCCACGTCGAGCGTTCGAAGCACGAGCGGGCGATCGCCGAGCCCCTCGGCGATCGCGCGGTAGACGGCCTCCTGCTCGTCTTCGGTGGGCATCGTCTCACGACCGAGGAACAGCAACTCGGTGCGGAGCAGCCCGACCCCCTCCGCACCTGCGGCCAACGCGGGCCCCACATCCTCGGGCTTGCCGATGTTCGCGAGGACCTCGACCCGGAGGCCATCCCGGGTGCTCGCGGGCCGACCCGCCTCGGCCAGCGCTGCCTCTTCGGAGGCGCGGAAGGCCTCGGCTCGGCGCTCGGCCTCGGCCACGAGGTCGTCGTCCGGGCGGGGCCGGAGGAGCCCTCGGTCTCCGTCGAGGAGCACGATCGTGCCCTCGGGGATGTCCAGGATGTCCCTGCCGAGGCCAACCACGGCGGGGATCCCGAGGGAGCGGGCGAGGACGGCCGAGTGCGATGTCGGCCCGCCGAGGGCGGTCGCGATCCCGCGGACCTTCGCCGGGTCCAGCCCCGCGGTGTCGGCCGGCGTGAGGTCCTCGGCCAGAACCACCCCCTCCGCGACCACGACGGGGGACGCGGCCGCCCGTCCCGCCAGGTGGGCGAGGACCTGACGCCCAACGGCTCGCACGTCGGCCGCCCGGGCCTGGAGGTACGGATCCTCCAGGCTCTCCCACGATGCCGCGACGCGCTCGATCGTCTCGGCCCAGGCCGCGGCGGCTCCGCGCCGTTCCTCGAGGACCGCCCGGCCAAGCGGCGACAGGAGCGCCTCGTCCTCGAGCAGCAGGGCGTGCGCGTCGAAGATCGCCGCGGCCTGCTCCCCGGCGCGCGCGGCCGCCCGGGCGCGCGTCGCCCGGATCTCCCGGACGGTGGCGGCCAGGGCCGCCGTGAGCGCCGCCCACTCCTGGGCGGGCTCGCCGGCGGGCCCGGTCGGGATCTCGATCTCGGGGGCGCGAACGTGTCGGGCAGGCGCCACGACGAGGCCGGGGGAGGCGGGGTGGCCGGCGAACGCGCCCTCCGGGGCGGCCGGGGGCGGCTCGCTCGGCAGCGGAGACGGGACCTCGCCTGCCCCGCTCACCTCGTCCCCGAACCGCGCCGCCGCGAGCTCCTCGATGGCTCGGAGGGCGTCGGCGGCCTGCGGGCCCGATGCCGAGACCTCGATCTCGTGGCCCTGGAGCACGCCGAGCGTCGCGATCGCGTTCAGGCTCCGAGCGCTCGCGGGGCCGCGGCCCGTCGTCAGGTTCCGGACGCGCACGTCCGCGTCGAACGCCCCGGCGGTGCGCACCAGGCGCGCCGCCGGGCGGGCGTGGAGGCCGAGCGGGTTCTCGACCAGCAGGCGCACGGTCCGCGCCGGACCGGCCGCCGCGCCGACGCCGGCCTCCGCCGGCTGGCTCGAACCATCCGGCGGCGCCCCCCCGAGGTGGGCGACCTTCGGCGACAGACCGTTTCGGGCCTCGTCGGCGACCTCGGCGAGCGAGCGTCCGAGCCGGGCCGCGACCGCCGCGGCGATCGCGCCCTCGACGAAGGGCGCCTCGCAGAGCAGGACGCGGCCGCGTCGATCCTCCGGCAGCATCTCCACGGCCATCTCGGCCGAGAGCACGGCGCTGCCGAGGTCCATCAGCACGAGCACGCCCTCCTCCGACCAGGCCCGCTCGATGGCCGACGAGACGAGGAGGGCGTCGGTGCCGATCGGCCGGTCGGGGAGGTCCAGGCCGCCGACGGGCTCGAGCGCCACGTCCTCACCGCCCATCTGGCGGGCGAGCTCGGCCACCCCTTCCGCGAGCTTGGCGCTGTGCGAGACCAGGACAATGCCGATCACGCGGACCGCCTTCCGAACCCGTCCGCCGGCGCGGACCGGCGCCCGTTCACCCGGACAGACCGTACGCCCGGTAGAGCACCTCGATCGGGTGGACCGAGGGGACCCCGGTGGCCTTTTCGATCTGCCAGCGACAGGTCTCGCTGTCGCACGAGGCGAGCTCGGACCCCGCCGCGCGCACCTGGTCGAACAGGCGGGCGCCGACCGCCATCGCGCTGTCGTACTTCTCGGCCTTCAGCCCGTAGGTGCCGGCGATGCCGCAGCAATCCGCATCGCTCTCCTCGACGGTGAGCTCGGGGATCAGCGCGAACAGGTCGAGGGCCGGCTTGCCCATCCAGTGACCCGCCTGCTGGCAGGGCGCGTGGTAAGGCACCGTGATCGGGAGGGGTCGGAAGTCCGTCCGAAGCTCTCCGCGCTCGTGCAGCCAGACGAGGTACTCGCAGATGTCGTAGACGTGCGAAGAGACGACGCGCAGGTCCTCGTCGTCCTCGAGGTCCAGCATCTCGATCGCCTCGCGCTTGAGCATCAGGCCGCAGCTCGTCGACGTGGCGACGATGTCGTACCCGCGGCGGGCGTACGGGGCGAGCGTCGACGCCAACCTGCGGACGTACCTCCGAGCGTCGTCCATCAACCCGTTCGACTGCAGGGGGAGGCCGCAGCAGTCCTGGCCGCGCGGGACGAGCACGCGGAACCCGTTGTGCTCCAGGACGGCCACCGTCATCTCCCCGAGTCTGGGCTCGTAGTAGTTCGTGCTGCACCCGTGGAAGTAGACGACGGCACGAGTCGCGCTTGCCGGAGCCGGGTGCCTGCGGGCCCATGCCTGGAAGGTCCGGCCGGCGAACCGGGGCATCGGCGCGGCGCGGTGGATCCGAAGCACCCCCTCGAGCAGCGCGCGAAACGCCCGGTTCTGGAGGAACCAGTTGCCGAGTGGAGCGACCGGGGTTCCGATCTTCCCCATGAGGCTCGAGCGGGCGATGATCCGATCGCGAAGGGGAATGCCGCGCTCCGCCTTCATGCGGGCGCGGGCCTTCGCGTTGATCTCCGCGATCTTGACTCCCTGCGGGCACACCGTCGTGCAGATCCCGCACCCGGAGCAGTAGTCGAGCGACGCGTCGAACGTCGCGTCGGCGGTGCGGAAGCGCTCCGCCTGAGGGCCGGCGTACTTCGGGCCCGGAAACAGCGGCGTGACGTTCGACACCGGGCAGAACGTCTCGCAGATGGTGCATTTCACACAGTGGTCGAGCGACCCCCGCACGAGCTCCGCGAGCCCTGTCTCCACGGTCTGCATCACGACGCGTCCTCCAGGATGTGCGACGCGGCCGCGAAGCCCGTCGCAAGGGCCAGCCCGTTGCCCGAGCGTTCTCTCCAGGGCTCGGCGCCCGCGAGCACGGCCCCGGCCGCGAAGAGGTTGTCGAAGGCGGCCGCTCCATCCGGGCCGAGGGGTCGCAGCCGTTCGTCCACCGCCAACCCGGCCTTCGCCATCGGATGATCGTCGAACACGCCCGGGAGGAACCTCGGCTCCTCGACCGGCGGCACGCCCCACACCGGCAGGCCGAACACGGTCTCGCGCACCTCGCCATAGGAGTCGAGGTGGAGCGCCCCCGAGGCGAAGCCGCCCGTCGCCAGCACGAACCAGCGGCCCTCGTACGCGCTCGTCCGGCTCGCCGCCGCCCGGACCGAGAGCGAGGTCACGGACCCGTCGCTCGTGCTCGCGCCGACGACCATCGCGCCCATGACCCACCGCCCCCCGGCCCGCCGGAAGGCCGCGCGCAGGGCGCGGAACAGCCGGATCCCGGGCACCGAGGGCGGCAACCCCGGGACCTCGAACACCGGCCGTTCGAGCGCGTCCTCGAGCTCACGACGCACCTCGGCGTGCCGGTCCAGGCCGAGCACCGCCGGGAACCCCACCGACTCGCCGGGCTGCAGGTGCACCTTGAGCTCGCTCGCCACGGCCCGACGGAACGCGGGATCCTCGAACGCGCGCGCGTAGTCGAGCGCCCCGACGTCGGGCTCGACGCCCGGGTCGGAGACCAGGACGGCGCGCGCCTCGACGGCCGCGCCCGAGGGCAGCTTGGCCTGGACGAGGTTCTCCGCGAGGTACGCCGGGTGGAAGCTCTTCATCGCCCGGAGGCCGACGAACGCGAAGTGTCCTCCGGAGCGAAGGTCGCCGGCGGCCATCGACGCCGGCACGATGGCGGTGGGGGCCGGCACGCCGGCCGCGGTTGGGACGAGGAGGTTCTCCTCGAGGGAGCCGGTGTAGCCGAGGATCTCGGTCCGCTCGCGGAACCACGCCACGCTCTCCTCGATGAGCTCGAGCGACAGGCAGGCGTAGGGATGCTCCGGGTGCTCGGTGCGGAAGGCCGGAAGCGCCCCGGCGGGGCTCTCGACGAGCTCCGGGGTGTACCCGAGGACGTCGATGCTTGCGGGAGACAGGTGAGTGGATCCCACACCCTGGGCGACGAGCGTCGTCTTCAGCCCGCCCTCGGCAAGGCGGAGGGCGGCCACGAGCCCCGACAGGCCGGCGCCCACGACCACGGCGTCGCTCTTCATGTCGTCACCTTCTCTGGCTTGGCGCTTCGCGATTCGTCGCCGGGCAGGTGGCCAACGTCCAGGATCCCCTGGAAGATCCACTCGTCCAATCGGGTCTGGCGGAGCTGGTCGCCGTACAGGATCGGCTGGACGCCCTTCCACCGCTCCTGGACGAAGTCCAGGAGGGCGCGGTTCGCGACGTGGACCGGGGTCTTCTGCAGCTCGTGCATGATGCCCGTCGCCCGGAAGATGCAGAACCCGCCCTGGCACGGGCCCATGCCGAGACGCACCATCCGCCGGATGTCGTCCAGGCTGGTGGTGCCCCGGCGCCGGAGGGCGGTCTCGAGGTCGCTCCGGGTGACGAACTCGCACTCGCAGATGAGCTGATCGGTGTGGAGCGTCTCCTCTCGCTGAGCGACCCGGGATCCGAGCCAGTAGTACCGGCGGCTCTCCGAGTCGGGCAACGGCTCGTCCGCGGTGCGGCACGGGCGCTCGATCCCGAGCTCCGCGCAGACGGCGTCCATCGTCTCCTCCGCCATCAGGCGGAACGTGCAGAACTTCCCGCCGGTGATCGTGACGAACCGCTCGACCCCGTCGCGCGTTCGGTGGTTGAGCAGGGCGTGGGCCCTCGTCACATCGCGCGTGTCGGCGCCCGCCGCCTTCTCCTGATAGAGAGGCCGGACCCCGCCCCACACGCGCAGCGCCCGGGCCGAGCGGAACCCGGGCACCAGGTTCTCGCCCGCGTCGAGCATCTTCTGCACCTCTTCGCGGGTGATCTCCCAATGGTCGGGGTCGGCGACCTTCACGTCGGTGGTCCCGATGACCGAGACCGCTCGAGCCGGCACGATGATGTCGCCGTCCGAGGGCATGGCGCATCGGTTGATCACCGTGTCGACGAGCCGGTGGCTCATCGCCACCATGATCCCCTTGCCCGGAAACACGGTGACCTCGCACCCGGCCAT
>JAJPHY010000063.1 GCA_021325015.1 Actinomycetota bacterium
CGCCCTCACGTAGCCCTTGGCGAGACGGTTCTCCAGCTTGCGCTGGAAGAACGAGAAGATGCCCGTCAGCACCCAGTACATGACGGCCGCGACGATCAGAGCCTCGAGGCTCCGGAAGTCCGCCCGGCCGAGGAGGGTGGCCCGACGGAACGGATCGGCCCAGGCGATCGACGTTCCGAGCAGGGACACGAGGGCGGTGTCCTTCATCATCGCGATGAACTCGTTGCCCGTCGGCGGGATGATCACCCGGAAGGCCTGGGGGAGGACGACCCGCCGCATGCGCTGGCGGTAGGTCATCCCGAGCGCCTCCGCGGCCTCCGACTGCCCGTGGGGGACGGACTGGATGCCGGCCCGGAAGATCTCCGTCATGTAGGCGCCGTAGTTGAGGGAGAGCCCGAGGATCCCCGCCTGCACGGCGGACAGGACGAAGTAGGTCTTCCACACGCCCCCGAGGTTTACGCCGATCTGGGCGAGACCCAGGTACCACAGGTACAGCTGGACGATGAGGGGTGTGCCGCGGAAGAACGACGTGTAGAAGCCGGCCAGCCCGTACGGCACGGGGTTCTTCGAGAGGCGGCCGAGGGCCCCGAGCAGGGCCAGGACGATCGAGAAGACGATCGAGACCACGGCGATGAACACCGTGACCCAGACCCCGCGGATGATGAACCAGGCGTTGGCCCGCATCCAGGCCGTGTCGAAGCTCGCCGTCGCGAAGGCGAGGGCGAGCACGAGGAAGAGCGCGACCCAGACGGCGATCAGCTTGGCCGTGTAGGGGATCCTCAGGCTGATCGCCTCGACGCGGTCCCAGAACGGATGGCGTCGCGGCTCCAGGCCCGGGGGCCGAGCGGCCTCGGCCCCCATCGGCTCTGTCCTCATCGGGTCGGAGCCCCCTCCGACGCTAGCCCAGCGGATTGACGGTCAGATCGGTCTTGTACCACTTCATCGAGAGCTGCGTGAGCGTCCCGTCCTGGTGCATCTGGGTGATGATGTCGCTCACCGTCTGGATGAAGCTCGTCGGGTCCTCGGGGGCGCTCTTGTCGGCGGCCGCCGCGAGGGGCTCGTAGAAGACCGGGTCGCCCAGGAGCTGGATCGGCTTGCCCTTGTCGATCGCGCTCTGGAGCGTCGGCACCGCGGACATCACCGCGTCCAGACGCCCCAGGGAGAGGTCCTGGATCGCCGTCGAGTCGGTGTCGTAGGTGACGATGTTCACGTCCTTGGGAATGACGTACGTCGGCGTGTACCCGGGAATGTCGAGCGTGCGCTCGAGGTAGTACTCGTAGGTGCAGGCCCCGCAGACGCCGATCGACTTGCCCGAGAGCTGGCCGAACGAGGTGATCGGGCTCCCCTTCTGAACGGCGATCCCGGCCGGCGTGTAGTAGTAGGGCGTGGAGAAGTCCAGCACCTGGGCCCGCTCCGCCGTGATCGTCATCGAGCCCACGGACAGGTCCCATCGCCCGTTCCAGTGGCCGGCGGTGATGACGTCCCAGGCGGGCGTGACCCACTTGATCTGGACGCCGAGGCGCTTCGCGATCTCCGTGGCCACGTCGATGTCGAATCCCTGCCAGGTGCCCGTCGCCTCGTCGTAGGAGGACTGCGGCGGGTAGGCCGGGTCCGTCGAGACGCGGAGGACTCCCGACTTGCAGATGGTCGCCAGCAGATCGGTTCCGCTCGGATCGACCGACGCGCACGCGCCGGTCGCCGCCGGTGTGGTTTCGGTGGCTCCGCCGCCCCCGCCGCCTCCGCCCCCGGCGGTCTCGCTCTTGGAACAGGCCGCCGCCACCAGCGTGAAGGCCGCGAGCAGCACGAGCCACAGCTTCATGGTGGACTTGCGCATTTCCCTCTCCTCCCCGTTCATCGCGCGGCGGGCCCGCGCCCACGGCTGACTATAGGGTCGCGCCCCGTGCCGGGCAACGCAATCGATCGGCGCCCGGCGGGCGCCGGCGGACTCCCGCTAACCGTCGGTCAGGCGGCCGCGAGGGTCTCGGGCGGTACGGCCGCCCCCGGGAAGTATCGGGCGAACAGCCGCTCGTAGGCCCCGGAGCCGACGATCCGGGCGAGCGCCTCCTGGGCAGCTTCCAGGAGCGCGGTGGCGTCGCGCCGGGCGGCCAGCACCTGGTGGTCGCCGACGTCGAAGCTCGCCGTCACGGCGAGCGGGGGACGGTGCTCGATCAGCGCCCAGGACTCCGCCTCCCCGGCGATCACGGCCGTGAGGTCTCCGGCGGCCAGGCGGTCGAACGCGGCTGCGGCGGTTCCGAACCTGCGCAGCCGCACCCCGTTCGGCAGGTGCCGCGAGGCCCAGCGCTCGCCGGCCGACCCCCGCACGACCCCCACCACCTCGCCCGCCGACAGGTCAACGGGCCCGGTGATCAACGGCGTCCGGCTCGGGTCCACCGAGAGCGCCTGGTGAAGGCTGAGGACCACGCCGGAGCCCCGCAGCGCGCGCGCCCGCCGGACCTGTCGCGACGAGACCAGGGCGAGGTCGACTCTCCCCTCCCGGACGGCCCTGACTGTCCGGCGGCACGGCGCGTGGCGCCAGACGAGCTCCAGCCCGAGGCGCGCGGCTACCGACCTCGCGAGATCGACGTCGAACCCGGTCCACCGGCCGCCTCTCCGGTAGACGAGGGGGCGACCCATCACACAGGAGGCGACGACGAGTCGGCCGGGACGCCCGAGGCGCAGGCTCGCGCCGAGCGGTAACGAGACCGGGAGCCATCGGCCGCCCTCGTCTCGGTAGAGGTGGACGCTCGCCGAGGTGCCGGCGAGCTCCCCGTCGGCTCGGAACGCGTAGAAGTTGCCGAGACCCCGAAACTCGGGCGCGGCCCGGAGGGACTCCAGCACCTCGGTGCGCGTCCGGGCCCCGGCCCCGATCGCGTTCAGCAGCCGGCGGGCCGCGTCGTAGGCCTCGACCGCGTAGGCCCCCGGCGGGAGCCCGAAGTCCGACTGGTAGTCCTGGATGAAGCGCTGGGCCGGCAGGTCGGTCGCCGTGCTGAGGTCCGCGCACGAGCACGCAACCACGGTGCCGAGGCCGGCGCGCCCCGCAACGGAGAGGTAGGTCTCGTCCTTCAGGCCCTCTCCGCCAACGAAGGCCACCCTCCTCAGGCCCGCCTGCACCATGCGCCCCCGAAGGAGCGCGCCGGCGCTCGAGAACCCGCCCCACACGACCACGCCGCAGCCCGCGCGCTCCAGGGCGGCGATCTCGGGCGAGGCGGCATCGGCGGTCGCCGACACCTTCCGTCGAAGCACGACGCGCGAGCGCAACGCCCTCTTCACCGCGCCGAGCAGGCCCGCCGACTCCTCGGTGCCGTCGCCGAGCAGGCAACCCCCCCTCGAGGCCGCACGAAGCCCGTCCACGTACGCCGCGAGCGCCCTGCCTTGCTCGGTCTGGTTCGCGACGGCCCGCCGCCAGGTCGTCCAACCGTTGGCGGCCAGGCGGGGGCCGAGAGCCGACAGCGCGATGGTCGGAACCCCCGCGGCGTCGAGGATCCGCCCGACGGTGAGCTGGCCGGTGAGGAAGGGGGCGCCGATGGCGGCCACGAAGGCGGGGTCGTCCGCGATCTGGCGGGCGACCCCAGCGGCCGTCTGCGGGTTCCCCTCGGTGTCGAGCCCCACCAGCTCGACCGGCACCGGCAGGTCGCCGGAGAGGGAGGCCTCGTCGATCGCGAGCTTGGCTCCCTGGAAGGCGGGCGCGGTGCGCTCGGGCGCGCCGTCTGGCGAGAGGTCCTCGATGAACGCGATCCTGAGCTCGGCCGGGGACGCGGAGCCCGACGACGATGCGCTCGGAGAGGAGGGCCCGGGGACCGCGGGGGCCTCGCCCGTGCAGGCGGAGGCGGCGATCGCGATCACAAGGAGGCCGACGATCGCTCGTGGCCGGCGGTTGCGTCTCAGGGGGTGCCTCCGGGCAGTTCTCGCGGCGGTCGGGCTCCGTAGTCTAGAGAGGAGATGGGGAGATCGTGTCCGGCCGGATCCTGGGTGAGCGCCCCCGGGCTTCTCGGTCTCGCCTCCTTGCGGGACGCGGAGCGGCGCTGACCGGAGGAGGGCGGGCTCGGCACTACACTGAGCGCCGGCCGGGGTGAAGGAACTGGCAGACTTGGCGCCCTCAAAAGGCGCTGCGCGAGAGCGCGTGCGGGTTCGAGTCCCGCCCCCGGCACTCGACGGAGCGAGTCAGACCACGTGGACCTCGCGCACGAGGTCTCCCCTCGCGAACCGCTCGAGCGCGAGGCTCGACACGTCCACGGTCGTCGCTCGCCCGTGCGTCACGATCTCGGCGAGGAGCTTGCCGACGATCGGCGCGTGCTGGAACCCGTGACCGCTGAACCCGTTGGCGAGCAGCAGGCCCTCGAGCCCCGCCACCGGGCCGAGGATCGGATGTCGATCCGGCGTCATCTCGTACAGGCCGGCCCACGAGCGCACGATGCCCGCCGCCGCGAGCGGCGGGAAGAAGCGGACGGCGGCCGGGAGCAGCTCTTCCTCCACGAAGCGGCGGTCCACCGAGGTATCGAAGGACGGACGCTCATTCCGGGAGCCCATCCCCATCAGGACGCCGCCGCCCTCGCGGTGGAAGTAAAAGCTCGTGTCGGCCTCGATCACGAGGGTTCGCCGCACGGGGATGCCCGGAAACGGCCCCGTCACCACCACGTGCCGCGGGACCGGCTCGACCGGGAGGTCCACCCCACACGTCGCGGCCAGCCCGGCCGCCCAGGGACCGGCCGCGTTCACGACCACGGGGGCCGACACCTCGCCGTTCGCCGTCGATACGCCGGTCACGCGGTCCCCGCCGGTTCGGATCGCGGTGACCACCACGCCCGTCTCGATCGCGGCGCCGGCCCGGCGCGCGAGCGTCGCGTAGCCCTGCGTGAGCCCCGATGGGTCGGCGATGCCGTCGTGGGGGCAGAAGGTCGCGCCGGCGGCGCCCTCGACGTCGATCCCGGGAACGACCTCGAGCGCCTGCTCGGGCGTGAGCAGTCGCGCGTCCACACCGAGGGAGCGCTGGAGCTCCGCCGCCGCCACGAACGTCTTCCACGAGTCGGGATCCCGAACGACGAACAGGTACCCGTCCTGGGAGACGTCGAGCGGGAGCCCGTGCTCCTTCTGGAAACCGAGGATCATCGGAACGCTCGCGAGCGAGAGCCGGACGTTGACCTCGCTCGAGAACTGGTGGCGGAACCCGCCGGCGCACGCGCCGGTGGAGCCGGTTCCGAGCGACGTCTCCCGCTCGAGCAGGATCACGCGCCCGATCCCCGCCGCCGCGAGGTGGTAGGCGGCGCTCGCTCCCACGGCGCCGCCGCCCACGACCACGACGTCGGCCGTGCGGCTCACCGGCCCTCCCGGCGCCGGAAGGAGCCTCCCGGCTCGGTCACGCCGACAGCCGGTCCACGGCCGCCCGGGCGATCACGAGGTCCTCGAACGCCACGCCCACCGACTTGAAGACGGTGAGGTCCGAAGGGTCCCGCCGGACGACGGCCCCGCCGACCAGCTCGGCGAGGTCGGCAACGACGTGGTCGGGCGCGATCACCCCCGCCGCCATCGGGATCAGCAGGTCGCCCGCCTCCGCCAGGGCGGCCTCCCGGCTCTCGACGACCACCCGGGCGCGGCGGATCGTCTCGTTGTCGAGCTCCCGCGTGTCGGGCGTGAAGGCTCCGACGGCGTTCACGTGCGCACCCCCGGGAAGCCGCGCGCCGTCGAGGACCGGGGTTGGGCTGGTCGTGCACGTGCAGACGAGGTCGGCGTCGGCCACCGCCTCCGGGCCCCCGACCCGGGCGTCGAGCCCGAGGGCGCGGGCCGTCTCCACGAGCTCCTGCGCCCTGCCCTCCGAGCGGGAGACGACCGCCACCCGCTCGATCGGGCGCACCGCGCGCATCGCCCGCAGGTGGGCCCGAGCCTGGGTCCCGGCCCCGAACAGCACCAGGCGCGACGCCTCGGGCGAGGCCAGGTATCGGGTCGCGAGGGCCGAGACGGCGCCCGTCCGAAGGGCCGTGAGGGCCGCGCCGTCGATCACGGCCTCGGGGCGCTGGGACTCGGGCGCGAACAGCACGTACAGCCCGTGGACCAGCGGGTGCCCGCGTTCGGGGTTCGAGGGGGTGACCGTCACGAGCTTGACCCCCGAGCCCTGCGGCCCGGTGGCCGGCATCGTGAGCAGGGTCCCCGCTTCCGTCTCCACGTGGGAGCGGAGCGGCGCCGTCGGCACCCGCCCGCCGCCGAGGGCGCCTTCGAGGGCGTCGACCGCGTCGCGCATGGGGAGCAGGGCGCCGAGCCGTTCGGCATCGATCACGGGTAGGGAACTCACAGCTCCCCCAGGTAGGCCTCCCGCATCAGGGGGTTGGCGAGCAGCGCGGGCGCGGTGTCGGCGAGCACGACCTGTCCGGTCTGGAGCACGTACCCGCGGTCGGCGATCGACAGCGCCATGTTGGCGTTCTGCTCGACGACGAAGATCGTCGTTCCGAGCTCGTTGATCTCCTTGATGATCGAGAAGACCTGGTCGACGAGGACCGGCGCGAGCCCCATCGAGGGCTCGTCCATCAAGAGCACCTTGGGACGGGCCATGAGCGCCCGGCCTATCGCGACCATCTGCTGCGCGCCCCCCGAGAGCGTGCCCGCCTTCTGTCCGAGCCGCTCCCCAAGGCGCGGGAACGTCGTGAGGATACGCTCCAGGTCGCCGGAGATCTCCTTGCGGTCCGCCCGCTGGTAGGCCCCCAGCTCGAGGTTCTCCCGCACCGTCATATCGGGGAAGAGCCGGCGGTTCTCGGGCACCATCGAGATGCCGCGGCGAACCACCTCGGTCGTGGGCAGGCCGCTCACGATCTCGCCGTCCAGCACGACCTCTCCCTCGGTGGGGACCACCATGCCCAGGATCGTCTTGAGGGTCGTGGTCTTGCCGCTCGCGTTCCCGCCCAGCAGGCAGACGATCTCACCCGGGAAGATCTCGACGTTCACGTGGCGCAGCACCGAAATCAGGCCGTAGTGCGTGCTGACGTTCCGGAGCTCGAGGACGGGTCGCGGCCGGTCGCCGTCCGGCGAGGCCGAGATCGTCGATGGCCGGCTCCCGAGGGAGTCCTCGCTCATCCCACCGCCTTCTTACCGAGGTAGGCCTCGATCACCTGCGGGTCGTTGGCCACCTCCTCATAGGTGCCCTCCGCGATCTTGCGTCCGTAGTCGCAGGCCACGACCCGGTCGGAGACGCCCTTGACCACCCGCATGTCGTGCTCGATCACCAGGATCGTCAGCCCGCGCTCGTCCCGCAGCCGGCCGATCTGCTCGGTCACCTCGAGGGTCTCCCTGGGGTTCATGCCGGCGGTCGGCTCGTCGAGCAGGAGGAGCTTGGGCTCGGTCGCGAGCGCGCGCGCGATCTCCAGGCGCGGGCGGTTCGCGTACGAGAGCGTGAACGCGGGCTGGTCGTGCCGGTACCCGGAGAGCCGGGTGCCGAAGAACCCGAGCGCGTCCCGGGCGCGCTCCCTGATTCGCTCCTCCTCGCGACGCTGGCCCGGCAGGCGGAAGACCGTGGCGAACACGCCCGACCGGCTCCGGCTGTGCTGGCCGACCATCGCGTTCTCGAGCACGCTCATGTTCGGGAACAGGTGGACGGTCTGGAACGTGCGCGCGATGCCAAGGCGCGTGATCTGGTTCGGCCGGAGCCCGACGATGCTGCGCCCGTCGAACACGACGTCCCCCTCGTCCGGCTCGTACAGCCCCGTGATCGTGTTGAACAGCGTGGTCTTGCCGGCGCCGTTCGGGCCGATCACGCTCACGATCTCGCCCTCTCGCACCTCGAGGTCGAGCCCGTCGAGCGCGGCCAGCCCCCCGAACCGCTTGGTGAGGCCGCGGACCTCGAGCAGGCTCATCCGCGCTCCTTTCCGGCCTCGCCGACCGCCGCAGGCGCGGGCTCGCGCCCGGCGTAGATCCGCGACCAGGCGTCCTGGAGGATCTCCTCCTCCTTGAGCTCGCGCGCCGTGCGCACGTTGGGAATCAGGCCCTGCGGCCGCAGGATCATGATCGCGACCAGTGCGGCCCCGTAGATCAGGAGCCGGTAGTCCTCGAACTCGCTCAGGAGCCCGGGGAGGCCGATCAGCGCGAGGGCTCCCACGACGACCCCGGGGATGCTCCCCATCCCGCCGAGGATCACGACGGCGAGCGCGGTGATCGAGACCAGCAGCTCGAAGCTCGTCGGGGTGAGCGATCCGATCCGGACCGCGAACAGCGCGCCGGAGAGCGACCCAATGGCGCCGCCGAGCGCGAACGCGAGCAGCTTGTACCTGACGGTGTTGATTCCCATCGCCTCGGCGACCTGCTCGTCCTCGCGCATGGCGTTCCAGGCCCGTCCGATCCGCGACTCCGCGAGTCGCCACGAGACGTAGATGGCGGCGACGCAGAGGACCACCATCAGGTAGTAGAAGGTCTGC
>JAJPHY010000031.1 GCA_021325015.1 Actinomycetota bacterium
ATCCCGACCAGGAACTCGTGCTCGTCCCAGGAGTCCTCCGGCCGGGTGAAGCTGAACATCTCGACCTTGTCGAACTGGTGCACGCGGAACATCCCGCCCATGTCCTTGCCGTAGGTACCCGCCTCGCGGCGGAAGCAGGTCGAGTAGCCGGCGTACCGCAGCGGGAGGTCGCCCTCGTCGATGATCTCGCCCATTCGGTACGCGGCGAGCGGAACCTCGGAGGTCCCGGCCAGATACAGCTCGTCCTCGGGCGACTCCTCCCGCGTGACGTAGATGTTGACCGCGTCCGTCGGGAGGAAGCCGGTGCCGTACATGGCCTCCTCCCGAACGAGCACCGGAGGGATCACCGGCGTGAAGCCCCTGGCCACGAGCACGTCCAGCGCGCGCCGGACGAGCGCGAACTGCACGTACACGATGTCGCCCAGCAGGTACACGAAGCGCGAGCCGCTCGTCCGCGCCCCCCGCTCGGTGTCGAGCACGCCGAGGAACGCGCCGAGCTCCGCGTGATCCTTGGGCTCGAAATCGAAGCTCGGCGGCGCGTCGTGGTTTCGCCGCACCTCGACGGCGTCCTCGTCGGTGAACCCGTCCGGCGCGCTCTCGTGCGGGAGGTTCGGAACCGAGGCGAGCAGGTCCCGCAGCTCGTGCTCGACCCGCTCGAGCTCGGGCTCGAGCTCCTTGATCAGCGCGGAGACCGTGGCCGCGGCCTCGATGAGCGCGGGTCGCTCCTCGGGGCTCGCTCGGCCGATCTCCCTGGACGCGCGGTTCTGCTCCGCTCGGAGCTCCTCGACGCGGGCGGTCAGCTCTCGCCGCCGGGTGTCCCGCTCGAGCAGCCGGTCGACCGCGTCGGCGATGCCCCTGCGCGCCAGGCCCGCGCGGAACAGATCCGGGTTCTCGCGGATGGCCCGGAGGTCGAGCACCTAGGGCACCTTCGCGTCCTGCGCCGGCTGCGTCTCCGGCCTCGCCTGGGCCGGCTGCGCCGCGGCGGCTTGCTGGTCCATGACGCTCTGTCCCTGGAAGATCGCGCCCTCCTCCACGACGAGGGTCTTCGAGGTGATGTTTCCATCGACGCGACCGCCCTTGGCGATCTCCGCCCGACCCTTCACGTGGATGTTGCCCTTGAACCGCCCCGCGACCGCCACGTTCTGGGCCCGGATGTCGGCCTCGACCTGGCTCGACGGCGTCAGCATGACATCGCCGTCGGCGTTGATCTGGCCCTTGACCTGGCCGTCGATCCGCAGGGAGCCAGCCGACACCACCGTGCCCTCGAGCTTGGCCCCGTGCCCGACGATCGTGACCTCACCGCTTTGCTCCGCCATCCGTCGCCCTCCCGTCTCGTGCGCCTGCGCCGCGTCGGCGTCCTCCCGCCTCCAGACCACGAGGCCACCTCCTCCCGGGGCCCCGCGAGCGCCTGTCGGATCGCCTCCTCCTCCTCTGCAGACAGGTGGTAGGGGCTCCTGCCCCCGGTGATCGGCTTGGCGTACACTCTGGTGTCCTGACGGCCGTTGATCGAGGTCACGACCACGCCGTTGCCGTGGTCGTCGAGCAGGGCGCACGAGAAGGAGAGCCGCCCACCCACGTCCTCGAACGCGTCGTACCGCAGCAGGCCGACGTGACGCACCGCGCCCTCGATCAGCCCTTCCTGGCGCCGATCGGTTTGGTTGAGCGCCCGAACGGCCTGCTCGAGGCGCTGGATCGACTTCGCGTGGCCCTCGAGGATGCCCCGGAGCACGTCGTCGAGGTGGATCGGCCCACGAGGCTCGCGGGCTCTCTTGCCCTGGCTCATCGCCGAGATCAGCAAGGTCAGCCCCGACAGCCCCAGGCTGATGAGGACGAGCAGGCTGAGCGTCCTTGCCGAAAAGGTCATGTGTCTTGGCGGATCCTCAAAAACGCCAGTCTACCTGGGCTTCTGCAAGCGCCGCAGTATACAATCATCGGCCACGTGGACGAGCGTGCGCTGGCCGACCTGCTCGACCGAGTCGCCTCCGGCGAGGTCGCCGTCGACCGGGCGCTCGAGGACCTCCGCAACCTGCCCTACGAGCGGGTTCCCGACGCCGCCGTCGATCACCACCGCGAGCTTCGCACCGGGCAGGCCGAGGCGGTGTTCGCGCCGGGGAAGACCCCGGCGCAGGTTCGAGACGCAACGGCTGCGCTTGCCGCCCGGGCGAGCGGCGCCGTCTTCGCCACCCGCGCGACCCCCGAGCAGTACCACGCGGTCCTCGAACGCGTCCCCGACGCCACCTACCGTCCGCGCTCGGGCCTGATCGTCGCCAAACGGGCGACGCCCGCCGGTTCGCTCGGTCGCGTCGCGGTCCTCGCCGCCGGGACGGCCGACCTCCCCGTGGCCGAGGAGGCAGCGGAGGCAGCCGACGCGCTCGGCTGCTCCGCGTCCCTCGCCGTGGACGTCGGCGTGGCCGGGATCCATCGACTGCTGGACCGCAGGGCGGAGATCGAGCGCGCCGACTGCGTCATCGCGGTGGCGGGCATGGAGGGCGCGCTCGCCTCGGTGGTGGCCGGGCTCACCTCGCGCCCGGTCGTCGCGGTCCCGACGAGCGTGGGGGTCGGGTCCGCGTTTCGGGGCCTCGCCGCCCTGCTGGCCATGCTGAACAGCTGCGCCCCGGGCGTGTGCGTGGTGAACATCGACAACGGGTTCGCGGCCGCGCTCGTTGCCCACCGCATCCTGCGTGCCGGGGCGTCCTCGTGAAGGTCGCCTACTTCGACTGCATCGCCGGCATCTCGGGTGACATGGCGCTCGGCGCGCTGCTCGACGCCGGCGCGGACCTCGAGGAGGTCCGCGACGGTCTCGAGCGGCTGCCCCTCGAGCCGTTCGAGCTCGAGGTGGAGGAGGTCGACGATCAGGGGATTCGCGCGGTTCGCGTGGTCGTTCACGCCGCGGCCGGCGGCGTCATCCGCACCTACGCGAGCATCCGCGCGCTGCTCGACGCGGCCGGCCTTCCGTCCCAGGCGCTCGGCCTCGCCCAGCGCATCTTCCTGCGGCTCGCCCAGGCGGAGGCCCGGGTGCACCGCAAGGAGGTCGACCTCGTGACCTTCCACGAGATCGGGGCCGTCGACTCCATCGTGGACATCACCGGCACCGCGCTCGCGCTCACCCAGCTCGGGGTCGAGCGGGTCTTCGCGTCCCAGGTCCCGACCGGGCTCGGGATGACCCGCACCGAGCACGGAGCGCTCCCCATCCCCGCGCCAGCCGTGCTCGAGCTGCTGCGCGGGGCCCCCCTCTACTCGAAGGGGGTTCCGGTGGAGCTCGTCACCCCGACCGGAGCGGCGATCCTTGCCGCCACGGCCGACGGGTTCGGCGAGATCCCGCCCATGCGCGTCCAATCGGTCGGCTACGGGGCCGGGTCGCACCGGCTGGAGTTCCCGAACGTCCTTCGCGTCCTGGTCGGTGACTCGGCATCGTCGCGGGCGGAGCCCTCCGCCGCGTCCGAGACGGAGGAGGTGCTCCTGGAGACCAACGTCGACGACCTCAACCCCGAGCTGTACGAGTACGTGCTCGACCGGCTCCTCGAGGCCGGAGCGCAGGACGCCTGGCTCACGCCGATCGTCATGAAGAAGAGCCGGCCCGCCGTCACGATCCGGGTGCTGTGCTCACCCGATCGCGCCGAGGCCATGGGCGCGATCCTGTTCCGGGAGACCGGGACGCTCGGCGTGCGATCCTCGGCCGTCGGCAAGCGCGCGCTCGGGCGCGAGACGATCAAGGTCGAGACGCGGTGGGGCACGGTGGCCGTGAAGGTCGGATTCCTGGACGGGCGACCCGTCACCGTGGCGCCCGAGTTCGAGGACTGCGCGCGCGTCGCGCGGGAGGCGAACGTCGCCGCCCGGGACGTCCACCAGGAGGCGACGCGCCTGGCCCGCGAGGAGGTCGGCCGGCCCTGAACGACGGCGAGACCGGGCGCCGCCCGACCGGCTGACGGACCGGTCGGGCGGCGCCCGGCGCAACCGCTAGTAGGACTTCCAGCCCGCCCCCGCGGCCATCACGAAGGCCGCGAGCCAGGCGAGGGAAACCATGAGGCGGCGGTACCTCTTCAAAGGCGGTCGCCTCCTTTCCGGGCGGTTCCCGGACGGTATCGGCAGGTCGGGGTCCCTCCTTAAGGGGAGGGTGCCGTAGGCCGATACGGCGAGCATGGATCGCGTACGCCGCCGCGCGACCTGGGGCTGATTCGGATGCGACTCGTCCTGCTCACGATCCCAACGGCCGTGCTGGCCGGGCTCGCGACCGGAGGACGCCCCACCCGGCTGGCGGATCTCGGCCTGCGGCTCCCCTTCGTCGCGATCGCGGGGGTCGCGCTCCAGGTGGTCCCGGTTCCAGGAGCCGCGAGCTCGGTCCTGCTCGTCGCCTCCTTCGGGCTGCTCGTGGTCGCCGCCGCCTGGAACGCCCGCCGCCCGGGATTCGTGGCGATCCTGGTGGGGCTCGCGCTCAACTTCCTGGTGATCTCGCTGAACGGCGGGATGCCCGTGGCCGAGCGCGCGCTCGTGAACTCGGGACAGCGGGGCACGCTCGGGGAGCTCCGCCGGGCGGGCGGAGCCAAGCATCACCTCGCGGGCCCCGACGACGTGCTGGTCGTCCTCGCCGACACCATCCCGATCCCACCTCCGGTCCGCCAGGCGGTGAGCCCGGGAGACCTGCTCGTGTACGCGGGCGCGTTCTGGTTCATCGTTCGAGGGATGCGGCAACAGGGCGGGGTAGGCTCCTCGGTGCAACTCCTCGACGACCGAACCGTGGTGGAGGATCCGCCCTGATGGACGCTGGCGCGAGCCGGGAACCGACCGAACGCGACAACTGGCTGGGTTCTGCCCTGATCCAAGTTGCCGTCGTGGTTCCGGTCGTCGCCGTCCTCGCCTACTCGATCCCGGGTCACCGAAGCGACCTCACGCCCTCGATCGCCTTCTTCGTCGTGGCGGTTGCCGTCATCGACCTGATCCCGGTGCCGGGATGGGGCGGGCTCCAGCTCTCCCTGAGCTTTCCGGTGCTGCTCGGCGTCGCGATCCTGTATCCGCCACCGATCGCCGCCGGGGTCGCCTTCATGGGCTCGTTCGACCCACGCGAGCTCCATCGCGGCGTGTCCCTGCTCAAGGCCGCGTGGAACCGGAGTCAGATGGCGCTCTCGATCCTCGTGGGAGGCGCGATCTACCACCGCCTCGCAGAGCCGGACTCCCCGTGGACGCACATGCTTCCGGTCACCCTCCTCGCCACCGTCGTCGCGTACGCGATCAACACCCTCTGCGTCGCGGTGCAGACGGCCGTCCACCGCCGGCTGTCCGTGTGGAGCGTGCTCGTCAAGATGCACGGGCGGGCTCCGGTCGAGTTTCTCCTGTCCTACCTCGGCCTCGGGATGTTCGGAGCCGTCATCGCCCGCTTCTACCGCGTCGAGGGCCTCTGGTCGGTGGTGGTGTTCCTCGGACCCCTCGTGTTCGCCCGCCAGATGTACTTCCGCAGCCGCGCGCTCGCCGACCGTCTCGCCGAGCAGAACGAAATCCTGGCCGAGCAAGCTCGACGGCTGGAGCAGCTCCTGGAGATGGAGCATCACCGGATCGACGAGCTCCGCGAGCTGAACCGGATGAAGGGCGAGTTCGTCGCCGTGGTCTCGCACGAGCTGAGGACGCCGGTCACCGCGCTCATCGGCTACGCGAAGACACTCCAGCAGCCGGAGTTCGCGGACGACGCCGCCATGCGTCGGGAGTTCCTCGAGCGGATGGAGCGGCAGGGCGATCGTCTGGTGCGCATGATCGAGAACCTCCTCACGGCGTCGAGAATCGAGAGTCGCCAGCTCCCGCTGTCGATCGGGCGCGTGCTCTTCGAAGACCTGGTCCGCGAGGTGATCGAGAGCCTCGCGACGCCCGAGGAACGGATCCAGGTGTCGGTGCCGACCGACCTCCCCGTGCTGCAGACGGACCGGCAGCTTCTGTCCCGCGTGCTCGCCAACCTGCTCGACAACGCCCTCAAGTACTCGCCCGACGGGCCGCCGTGCGAGCTGGGGGCCAAGGCCGCCGGCGATCACATCGTGTTCTGGGTCCTGGACCATGGGATCGGGATCCCGCCGGAGGAGCTCCCCCGGATCTTCGACCGGTTCTATCAGGTGGATTCCTCGAGCACCAGGACGTTCCACGGTGCCGGACTCGGTCTGTCCCTCGTGAAGGACCTGCTCGCGCACCTGGGCGGCTCCATCGAGGTGGAGAGCTCGCCGGGAAGCGGGAGTCGCTTCACCGTCACCCTCCCCATCCGGACCCCGACCGAGGCCCCGAGAACCAAGCTCCCGACCCCGTCCTGAGCTGCGGGACCGGGAACGTCGAGACGAACCCGCACCCCGCAGGTAGGCTCTGTTCCCGGCAACCGATGTCGGCTCTCCGACGATCGACCGAGGACGCGGCGGCCCCGCGGGGTCTCGACGTCGCGGCGAGCGCGGCGGGCGTCGCGGCGGCGCTCGTCACCCTCGCCGCCATCTACCTGGGTAGCCGCCGCCTGCGCGACTTCGACGCCGCGCTCATCGGCTACGCGACCGCCACCGTGTTCCTGGCCTTCGGCGTGGTGTACCGGTACGTCGTCTGGGTGCAAAGCCCGCCGGCCCGTCGCTACCTGGTCCGCGGCTGGGGGAGCTTCCTGTCCTGGCGCAACTTCCGGGACTTCCCGACGCTGGTCCCGCGGGAGCTGTTCTCCAACCTGGCCTTCCAGACCTTCATCGCGAAGCGTGGAGCCGGGAGGTGGCTCGCCCACCAGGCGCTGTTCTGGGGAGTGACGCTCGCGACCCTCATCACGTTCCCCCTCACGTTCGGGTGGATCCGCTTCGACGTCGTCCCCCCGGGGTCGCGGTACGCGATGTACCTCGGAGGGGTGCGAACGATCACGTTCGCGCCGCTCACGTGGCTCGGGTGGATGATCTTCCACGCGCTCGACGTCGCGGCCGTCCTCGTCCTGATCGGGTGCACGTACTTCCTGTGGCGCCGGTTCCGGGACCGCGAGGCGACGACGGGGCAGCGCCTGGGGTTCGACTTCTTCCCGCTGGTGGCGCTCGTGGCGATCTCGGTCACCGGGTTGCTGCTGACGTTCGACAGCGCGCTGTTGGACGGCCAGGACTACGCGTTCCTCGCGATCGTGCACATGGCGGTCGTCGTGCTGACGCTCGTGTTCATCCCCTTCGGAAAGTTCTTCCACGTGATCCAGCGACCGGCCAGCGTGGGGGTCGACGTCTACAAGCGGACCGGGCTCGAGCGGGAGGGCGTCTTCCACTGCCGTCGCTGCGGCGCTCCCGTCGAGAGCGCGGCGTTCGTCCGCGACCTCGAGCGGACGATGCAGGAGCTCGGCCTCCGGTTTGGGGAGTGGGTCGAGACGTGTCCCCGCTGCAAGCGAACCCAGCGCGGCGAGCGGTACCTCGAGCAGGTCAAGCGGGGGTTCTCGTGACCGAGCGGCACGAGCTTCCGATCGTGGCTCCCGGCATCGACGATTTCGCGCGGGAGGGGGCCGGGCCCGCGGGAGGCTGGGAGGCGCCGGAGCGTCCGCAGGTGCGGCTCGTCCCGACGCACTGCTGCTTCTGCGGCGTGCAGTGCGGCATGTTCCTGAAGGTCGACGCCCACGGGCGGGTGTTCGGCGTCGAGGCCCGCGACCACGACATCAACCGGATGCGCCTGTGCCCGAAGGGTGTGGTCGCTTACCAGCAGGTGAACCATCCGGACCGGCTCCTCCGGCCGCTGATGCGCGACCGGCGCGGCGACCCGCTGCGACCCGTGTCGTGGGACGTTGCGCTCGACCGGATCGCCGACGAGATCCGTCGCATCCAGGACGCCTACGGGCGCGACGCGTTCGGCGTCATCGGCGGGGCCAGCCTGACAAACGAGAAGGCCTACCTCATCGGCAAGTTCGCCCGCGTGGCGCTCCGTACTCGACACGTGGACTACAACGGCCGCCTCTGCATGGTCTCCGCGGCGGCCGCGAACAAGAAGGCGTTCGGGATCGACCGCGCCGCGAACCCCTGGGCCGACCTGCTGGAGGCTCAGGTGATCCTGCTGGCCGGAGCCAACGTGGGCGAGACGTTTCCCGTCGCAACCCAGTACTTCTGGGAGGCGCGCGACCGAGGCGCCAGGCTCGTGGTGGTCGATCCACGGGAGACCCCCGTGGCCCGCACGGCCGACGTCCACGTTCCGATCCGGCCGGGTACGGACGCCGCGTTGTTCAACGGCCTCTTGCACGTCATCGTCCGCGAGGGTCTGGTCGACGAGGCCTTCGTCCGCGACCACACGACCGGATGGGAGGGGGTCCGGGACACCGTGGCCTCGTACCCGCCCGAGCGGGTCGCGGAGATCTGCGGCGTCGACGCCCGGCGCGTGGAGGAGGTGGCGCTCCTGTGGGGGCGCGCCGAGCGCGCCATGGCGCTCCACGCGCGCGGGCTCGAGCACCACGTCCAGGGAGTGGACAACTGCCTCGCGGTGATCAATCTGGTGCTCGCGACGGGACAGCTCGGCCGTCCGGGCGCCGGGTACGGGACGATCACCGGGCAGGGCAACGGTCAGGGCGGCCGCGAGCACGGACAGAAGGCCGACATGCTTCCGGGTCTTCGCGACATCGAGAACCCCGAGCATCGGGCGATCGTGGCCGAGCGCTGGGGCATCGACGAGGCCGAGCTCCCCCGGGCCGGGACCTCGTTTGTCGAGATGATGGAGCAGATGCGGGCTGGTCAGATCCGGGGGGTCATCGGATTCTGCAACAACCCCCTCGTCTCGCTCCCGAACCTGTCCAGGATCGAGGCGGCGTACGAAGCGCTCGAGTTTCACGCGCAGGCAGACTTCTTCCTCTCCGAGACGGCCGAGCGCGCCGACGTGGTGCTGCCGAGCGCCGTCTGGGCCGAGGACGAGGGCACGACGACGAACGCCGAGGGCCGCGTCGTGAAGCACAACCGGGCGGCCGACCCGCCCGGGGAGGCTCGCCCGGACTGGTGGATCATGCGGCAGATCGCCGAGCGCCTGGGCGCCGGCCGGTGGTTCGCGTTCGAGTCGCCGCGCGAGATCTTCGACGACCTTCGCGACACCTCGCGGGGCGGGATCGCCGACTACGCCGGGATCACGTACGAGAAGATCGAGCGCACCGGCGGCGTGTTCTGGCCGTGCCCTACGCCCGATCACCCGGGGACGCCGCGGCTGTTCGAGGACCTCCGGTCGGCGTTCCCCGACGGACGGTTTCGCTTCCACGCGGTCGAGTGGCGCGAGCCGGCGGAGCCGGCGGACGAGGACTTCCCGCTTCGCCTGACCACCGGACGCACCGTCGCCCACTTCCTCTCGGGGAACCAGACGCGCCGGATCGGGGCGCTCGTCGAGCAGACCCCGCGCCCGTGGGTCGAGGTCCATCCGTCCCTCGGCTTCGCGAGCGGGGACCCGGTCCGGGTGGTCACTCGCCGGGGGAGCGCGACCTACCCGGCGCTCGTGACCGACACCATCCGCCCGGACACGGTCTTCATCCCCTACCACTGGTCGGGGCGGGTGGCGGCGAATCGGATGACCGTCGATGCTCTCGACCCCGTGTCGAAGATCCCCGAGTTCAAGGTCTGCGCGTGCCGGGTCGAGCGCGGCGACGAGATCGACCCCCTCTCGCCTCCGCCGATCCCCCCGGGACGCATGCCCCAGCCGTTCGAGGCCGAGCCGGCGGGGGACGCCCGCCCGCCGACCGCTCCGCAGGGACGGGGGACCTCCGAGCGATGATGCAGCGCACGCAGTTCATCGATCCCGGCAGGTGCATCGGCTGCCAGGCCTGCGTCGCCGCGTGCCGGGAGTGCGACTCGCATCGCGGACGCTCGATGATCCACCTCGACTACATCGACGTCGGACGCTCGGTGGCGTCGATGCCGACCGTGTGCATGCACTGCGAAGATCCCATCGCTCCCTGCGCCGAGGTCTGCCCGGCGGACGCGGTCCTCGTCACGGCCGACGGCGTCGTGCAGGAGGCCGCCAAGGAGCGATGCATCGGCTGTGCGAACTGCGTGCACGCGTGCCCCTTCGGCGTCCCCAAGATCGACTTCGAGGAGAAGCTTCAGTACAAGTGCAACCTGTGCTACGACCGGACCTCCGTCGGGCTCGCACCGTGGTGCGCCACGGTCTGCCCGACCGGAGCGATCTTCTACGGCACCTTGGAGGAGCTGCTCGCCCAGCGCCCGAACGCCGTGGTCAGCGACATCGTCGTCTTCGGCGAGCAGGAGATTCACACCGGCGTGGCGATCGTCGCCCCGAGCGGCTACGCGCGGGATTGGATTCCGGGAGGCCTGCCGTGAGCGATCCCGCCGAGGAGCGCATTCCGGCCGGCAAGGACCGGGGGCCGGACCGGGAGGTACCCGGGCCGCGAACCGGGGCTTCGGAACGATCCCGCCCGCCGGTTCGGGCCCTCCTGGACCGCATTCGCGAGGACGCTCCCGTTACCCGCCGCGACTACCTGCGGATCCTAGTCACGATCTCGGGCGGGCTGCTGGCCGGAACGATCGCGATCTCGGCCGGCGTGTTCCGGCGGCGGGGCGCCGCGCAGGCGCCGCCCCTGCGCGTCGCGGCCTCCCTCCCCGTGGGATCCTCGGTGCGGTTCGCCTACCCGACCGCGGAGGACCCCGCCATCGCGATCCGTCTCGACGACGGCACGCTCGTCGGGTACTCCTCCGTGTGCACGCACCTCTCCTGCGCGGTTCTCTGGAACCGCACGCAGGGGCGAATCGACTGCCCGTGTCACAACGGCGAGTTCGACCCCCGCGACGGAGTGCCGATCGCCGGACCGCCGCCGCGACCGCTCCCGCGCGTGCTGCTCGAGGAGCGCGCAGACGGCATCTACGCTGTGGGGACCTCGGTCTGATGGACCCATCCCGTCCTGAGCTGCCTCGCGAGCGTCGCCGACCGCAGCCGCGAGGCACCGGCCCCGGGCCCGGCGCCGGATACGACCGCGATCCCGAACGCGCGGGCATGCTCAACGCGCGCATCGCGATCGTGGCCACGATCGTCGTGGGACAGCTGTGGGGGCTCACGGTCGCACTGAACCGCTTCTTCGAGGGGATGAGCGTCGCGCTCCTCGTGGCGTTCGAGGCCCTGTCGTTCGTCGCGGCGCTCGGGGTCTGGCTCGCGGCCCCGGGAGAGCGTTGACGCGTCGGGCGCCGCTGAGATGACCCGCGACCGGAGAACCCCCGACGAACCCCGCTATCCCATCGGCGGGCGAATGGCGGACGTGGTGCGGGGACTCGCCCGCCGGTTCCGGCTCGAGTCGCTGACCGAGCGCCACAGCACGGTTCTGGTGCTCGGGCTGTTCGCGTTCCTGAACGGGCTCCTGTCGATCGCCCTCATGGCGCTCGTGGCGCTCGCGACCCGGCAGCCGTTCGTCTTTCCCTCGCTCGGCCCAACGGCCTTCTTGCTGTTCTACACGCCCCAGGCGGCCACGGCCTCGCCCCGGAACACGCTGTGCGGCCACGCGATCGGCGCGGTCGCCGGCTACGCGTCGCTCGCGGCCTTCGGGCTGCTGCACGCCGGCCCCTCGATCCTCGTCGGCGTGTCGTGGGAGCGGGTCGGCGCGGCCGCGCTCTCGCTGGGGCTCACTGCGGGGTTCATGGTCTGGCTGCGCGTCCCGCACCCGCCGGCGGGCGCCACCACGCTCATCGTGAGCCTCGGGCTCATCGCGAGCCCGGCCAAGCTCGCGGTCCTGATGGCCGGTGTGCTGCTGCTCGTGGCTCAGGGGTTCGTCATCAACCGGCTGGCCGGCATCGACTACCCGATCTGGTCTCCGAGAGCCCCCCGAGGGGACGGTCCCGAGCGGACCCCAGACCCTCACACCGGAGCCGACGCCCGGCCTCAGACCGGAGCCTGACGCTCGGCCGCCCAGCGCCTCACGTTCTCGACGTGCTCGAGCGGCTCGCGCCCGTGCTCACAGGTGAGCGGATCCTCGCAGGGCGGGTTCCCCTCCATCGTGAAGAAGTTGAACCG
>JAJPHY010000106.1 GCA_021325015.1 Actinomycetota bacterium
CGAGCCCCAGTTCGCCCATCAGACGCTCGACGGTGCAGCGGGCAACGGCGATCCCCTCGCGGAGCAGCTGCCGCCAGACCTTGCGGGCTCCGTAGACGCCGAAGTTGGCCTTGTGGACGCGATCGATCTCGACCTTCAGTTCCTCGTCGCGAAGGCTGCGGGCCGAGGGCGGCCGGCGCTTGGCGTCGTAGAACGTGGACGGGGCGATCGGCAGCCCCGCGCAGATCGGCTCGACCCCGAACTCGTCCTTGTGCTCGTCGATGTAGGCGATCATCTGGAAGGTCGGCGGTCGAGCTCCGCCCCGAAGAAAGCTGCCGCGCTCCGCAGGATCTCGTTGGCCCGCCGCAGCTCGCGGTTCTCCCGCTCCAGCGTCTTCAGCCCCTCACGCTCATCGGTCGTCAGGCCTGGTCGGATCCCGCCGTCGACCTCGGCGCGGCGGACCCACTTGCGAAGCGCCTCAGACGAGACGCCGAACTTCGTGGCGATCGAGGTGATCGCCGACCACTGCGAGGGGTGCTCGTCCTGGTGCTCGAACACCATGCGGACGGCCCGCTCCCGCAGGTCCGTGGGATACCTGCTCGGTCTGCTCATGGCTCCATCCTCCACTCACAGGTTGGAGCCTCCAAGGAACCCGGGGCGGTTCACTGGACGATGTGTGAACCGGCTGCCGGTCCTTATGGCACTCGGCGCGCAGGGAGCCGCTCGAGGTCACATCGACGTGGGGCCAGATCAGCTCATCACGGTGGGGCCACGTGGAGTCGTCATTCCCACCGGAAGGTCAAGTGGTCTTGATTGAACGGTGCGCGAACCAGCCAGCGCGATTCCTGGGCGCTAGTCGAATCGCTCTACGGGCAATCCCGAAGGATCGCTGACTCCGGCGATCTACATGCGAGCCTGTCACCCAGGCGAGGCCGCGTGCTTGGCCGCCAATCAGCAGTATGCCGCGTTGAAGACGAGAACCTCGCCAACCTCGGCATGGATCGTGTCCCCCGGATCGCTGTTGCAGAGGTGGAACGTGTCGACGCCTCCATTCCCCCACACGTCATCCGCACCGAGCCCGTCTTCAAGGATGTCGTTGTCCTGGTTGCCCTCGATGAGATCGTTGCCATTGTCCCCATCGACGGTGTCCCCGCCCGTGTTTCCATGAGCATCGTCGTTCGCGGCTCCGGCGTGAATGTCGTCGGCTCCATCATCACCGAAGACATGATCCACATCATCGCCTGCGTTGAGGCTGTCGTTGGCCGCGTTGCCATGCATGGTATCGGTCCCGGTCTTGCCACACATGGTGTCACCGCCGCCGTTCCCATTCATGGTGTCGTTTCCGCCTTCACCGGACATCACGTCGGCGGATCCTCCCCCATTCATGGTGTTGTTGTTGTTGTTGCCGCTGTGGTTGGCATCATCCGAAACGACGACGACGCCTTGGCAAACGAGATGAGTGCCCCAAGCCGGGACGGCGACGAACAGGACGACAGAGAGCACAATCGCCGACACGAGAACCGACCGTTTTGTCACCGGACTCCCTCCCTCGAACGGCAAACCGCCCTCGGCAAGAACCGACTGTTCCTACTCGGACGTTGCGGTGTCCGGGACGACAGTGTCCGCCACTGTGTCCCCGGACCTCCCACAGACCAAGTCCGTACCACCCGCATAGACGATCGACGGAGCGCGGTTAAGCACAACAACGTCGTCCGCCGGCGTCGTCTCGAGCGGTGTTGTCGCGTCAGTATCGCTACCCACGATCGTCGCCGCCTTTCCGGCGCACGTGGCATCCTCCTGCGCGCCTGAAGTCGCGCTTGCGATCGTGAGCGCACCAAACACCGTAACCGCAACAACCACGCCGGCAATCGCTGCCCGCTTCATTCGATCCTCACTCCTTCCCTTCTGCCTGTCCGGGTCGCCCATTGCGCCCGAGCTCGTTTGTGCCGAACGGAGAGAATGACTCCGCCGCCACTCAGCACCGTTCTTCAGCTCCTTGACCAAGGTCCCGCCATTCCGTTCGCTCCGACGTACATAGGAACGACCCGGAGCCGAGAAGGTTCCCTTCCGAAGAACTCCACACTGTCGCTGATCCGTCCCCCAAGAACCGACGCGGACACCGACCCAGCGTTGCCTCGTCCAAACAGACGATCCGGCTGCCCCTCGCTTTGAGCACGTGAAACCTCGCTCGCCGGTGCCCTTCCGAACGCCCTCGGAGGCCGAAGCGCCGGCTGGCAACCCATCCAACCTCGCTTGCTGAGCGGTTGGTGCAGGGATGGAGAGTTGCGCAGTCACGCAGTGGACTCAAGTCCGACGTTCGAGCTACGCCAACGTCACATCGATGGCGAAGGAATTCAGGCGAGCTTGCGGGCTGCCGATCCTTGATGCATCTCTCAGGAAACATCGTCCGCACTCGCCGTCTAACCGAGGCTTGGTGCGTCCGAGGCAGACCCCGACGGACAGTCGACTCCAAGCACGAGGACGTCCGTCGCCCCCGATTGCCCGCAGGTGCTGATCGTGGCGAGCGCCCGCCCGAGGGTCTGCGTACTCGTCACCCCGCTGATCGCCAGCACTTCCCCCGTGTCCGGGTCGATAGCGACGACGGCGCCGCTGCGGAACATGTCAGCGCCGCATCGGGCTGCCAGCGAAGACGGTGTGAACATCAAACTGGCGGGGGAAGCGGCGACGGCACAGAAGCCACTCATCGAGTCGATGGCGCGTGTCGTCCGCTCAATGGATGGTGTGGCGCGATAGTCCGGCCGATTCCGACCCCGCGACATTAGGTTGACAGAGCCGATGCCTACGATGAGTGCAAGAGCCGCAATCGCTCCCCCAACCGCCGCGCGGCGGGGCTTGCGCGCTCTAGGGGTCTCATGCGGTGCCACGATCTGGTGAACCCGCTGGTGGGAGATTCCGAGGCTGTCCGCGATGTCGCGGAGCGACAGCCCCGAACGGTGAAGCTTGACGATCTCGCGGTGGTACTCATCACGCAACCGCTCCGCGTCGTCCAGAGCCGACTCGTAGGCGTCTCGCAGCTCCTGGATGCGTCCGAGTCTGTCCATGGCTCTAGACAGTACTCTTCCGCGGGTGCCGCGTCAAGAGAGACTAGACGGTCAGCCAGGTCGCGTCCGGCGGCGCCCCATCAGCGAGTAGAAGCCGCACGGTCGAGATGCCTCGCTCAAGCGTCTACACACTCAGCGGGGTAGCGCCGGCGACCGCAGCGGAAGGCCGGAGACTCTCCGTGGTATCCCTGGTGGGCGTGCAGATCGAGCGCGGCACGCACCCGCAGCGGCGATCACCGAGAGGCGCGGGAAATCCGAGACAGGGAATCGCGCACTGCGCGCGCCGTCGGACGGGGGACCGCTTGGAGGAGTCCCGCGCGGCAGGGTTTCGTTCGGTTGTGATCGAATGCAGGTCCCGAAACCCCAGGGTCACGAGACGGTCCGCTCCTCGCCGCCCTCATCCTGGCTCTCCCCGGATCGAGTATCGAGAAGCTCCTGACCTGCGCCCTCACAGACTCCCTCAGAACTCCTCCCCCGCGAGCGACACGCTTGGACGCCTCCTCCGCGCCCTTGTACAAGTGGGGACGCGGGCGCACGTGGACGATCCAGCGCCCTGGCCAAGGGACGAGCGGTTCCGACCACGGAGAACCGGCGGAACCCGGCCGGAACCGCCGCTTCGGAACCCTCGGGACTCGGCGGGAACTCGATGGGAACCGCGTCATGGCACCGTGAGCCAGGACGGACCGGACGCCGCGGTGAAGACGTAGAGGAAACGCGGAGTCCGGCGGAGGACGATATCGATCAGATCGAACCGAAGGTAGGGCCCGAACGCCGGGCTCGCGAGTGACAGGCGCCCCGAGATGACGTGGATCAGGAGATCGAGCTGGCAGAGCCCAACTTCATCCCGCTTGCCCCCGAGGAAGCGGCGGAGGCCGTTCGCCTCCTCGTCGCCCTGATCCGCGCCGTCCCTCACCACGCCGACTCCACGTTTGCTCTACGTCCGGACTCCCCCTCCCCCGAGGATCTTGCCGATAGCTCGCCGCCGGCTCCGAGGGCCAGGGGCAAGGCCGGACCGGCCGGGGGCGCAGGTGGCGGGCGGTGAACGGGCCTCCGGTGCGCGGCCGACGGTCCTCAGGACTGCATCGATCTTCCTCGCAGTCCCTCATCCCTTCGGCGGGGCCTGAGGAACGGGAACAGGCACGGAAGGTGCGTCCCGTCACCAGGAGAGCGGCGCTGGATCAGCTGTCGGCGACCGACAGGGAGATCGTGGCCCTGCTGAGCGAGCATCGTGTGGCCACGACGCAGCAGATCTCCACGTTGCTGGAGCTTCCCGAGCGCACCGCCCGGTACCGCCTGGACCGCCTGTGGAAGCTCGGGATGTGCGGGGGGCGCCAGCCGTACGCCGATGTGGGCTCGGCTCCGTATCACTGGTGGCCGTCCCGCCTTGCCGACGCGTTCCACCGGGGCAGGGAGCTCCCCCGGGGAGGGGAGCGGGAGGAGCCCCAGGAGCAGTTCCTGCGCCACGCCGCGGCGATCACCGGGCTGTACGTGGCGTTGGTGCGGTTGGCACCCTCGCTGAGGTGGGAGCTGCTGGCGTTCCAGCGGGAGGTGGAGGCCAGGGAGGAGTTCACGCTCCGTGACCGGCAGGCGGCGATCGTGCCCGACGCGTTCGTGGTGATCCGGGAGGGGGACGCCGAGTACCACGCCATGGTGGAGATCGATCGGGGCACGATGTCGATCCCGCGCCTGTCCCGCAAGCTCTCCCTGTACCTGGGGTGGGTGGACTCGGGGGTGTGGTCCGAGCGCCACCCGTACGTGCCGGCGCTGCTCGTGGCCACGACCACGCCCCGGCGCGTGGAGCAGGTCACGGCCACGGCCGAGGAGCGGGCCAGGGCGGAATCCCGGACCGCCGAGACCCACCCCGGAGCCATGGCGATCCAGCGCATGGTGATCGCGGCGTGTGACTGCGTGGACCGCCCCGACGCCGCGGTCGTCGACCCCGTGTGGAGGAAACGTGGTGGTGCCGGCGGACTCCGCCTGGCCGACCTGATCCGGGAGCCCCGGGAGCGCTGGCAGCGGGAGACGGCCGAGCGGGCCGCCGCGGTGAAGGAGGCCGAGCGGGAGCTGGAGGAGTTCCTGTCCTCCGAGCGGCTCCGGGACAAGCTCCAGGACCTGAACCGGAACTGGTACGGCGTCACCAGCCACGACGAACACCTTCGGCCCCTGGCCGAGAACGACGCCACCGCGCTGCACCTGCTGCTGAACGCGACCAACCCGATGACCCCGCTGGAGCGCCGGGCGTGGGGGTTCTTCGCCCGGCGCACCGAGATGAGCCGGTTCCTGGGACGGCCGGTCCAGGTGCGAGATCAGGTCCCGATGAGTTCCGAGGAGCGGGAGGCCGTCACCTCGCTCCGGGAGGACTGGTTCGCCCGGCAGAAGCAGTTCCTGGCCTCCTTGCACGCCCGGTACCGGTACCTGCCGTGGGCGCTCCGGGCCATCCGGACACTCGACGCCGGCACGCTGCTTCATCAGGAGACCTGGCGCAACCGCCACGACCGGACCAAGAACGACCTGGTCGAGCTGAAGTGGCTGCAGGGACGGAGCCTGGATTACACGGGGTGGCGTTCGCTGGAGGTCTCCAACCGCCAGTGGGGAGCGGGCCCGATCGCTCGGCACGCCTCAAGGAGCACGCGCCGGCTCGCCCGGGCGGTCGATGAGGAACGCCTGCGTGCCTGTCCCGACTGCGAGCAGCTCGTCGTTCCCTCCCACCAGGACCTCCGGTACCAGGTCGGCTACTGCTCGTTCTGCGGGGGCCGGGACCAGCTGCTCAAGATCTCCGAGGCGCAGGAGGCCGGGGTCGTGGAGCCGGACCGCGGGTTCTGGCGGGTACGTCACGGGCCGGTGCCAGGATGGGCGACCAGCCAGCCGCTGCCGCCGCTGGGTGAGGACCACGACACGGAACTGGGGGAGCCTCAATGAGAGTCGCCACTTACACCCGGATCTCCACCGACGAGGACCGCCAGCCGTTCTCCCTCGGGGCCCAGGCCGAGCGCCTGGAGTCCTACGCCCGTTCCCAGGACGGGTGGCGGATCGTGCGGCGGTTCACCGATCAAGCCTCAGGCGCCACGCTCGACCGTCCCGGGCTCCGCCAGGCGCTGTCCGAGGCCTCGGCCGGCGTTTACGAGCTGCTGCTCGTCTACCGCGTGGACCGGCTCTCCCGGAATGTCCGCCAGCTCGCCCAGACCGGCGAGGAGCTCGAGCGCTCCGGTGTGGCGCTTCGGTCGGCCACCGAGCCGTTCGACACCTCCTCTCCCGCCGGCAAGATGATGCTGCAGATGCTCGGGGTGTTCGCCGAGTTCGAGAGGGCCACGATCGTCGAGCGCATCACCGCGGGGATGGAGCGGGCGGCCTCGCAGGGTCGGTGGGTGGTGGGCAAGGTCCCTTACGGTTACCTCCGAGACAAGGCCACCAAGCTGATCCAGCCCCACGAGCCCCAGGCGGACGTGGTCCGGCGGATCTTCGCCATGTACGTGGAGGGCCGAATGGGCGCGGAGTCGATCGCCAAGGTGCTGAACGCCGAAGGGCACCGGACCAAGAACGGGCAGGTGTTCGCCCGCCCGATCGTGCTCTCGATCCTTTCCAACCGGATCTACGCGGGCAAGATCGAGTTCCGCGGCGTGACTAGCCCCGGGCTGCACGAGCCGATCGTGGACGCCGCAACGTTCGAAGCTGCCGGGAGGATCCTTGCGGAGCGGGGCGAGTCGCAAGCCCTTCGACGGGCCCATCCCACCGAGTACCTACTCTCCGGCGTGATCCGGTGCGGGCGGTGCCGGCGCGCGTACGTCGGGACCTCGGCGCACGGCCGCAAGGGCCTCTACCACTACTACGTTTGCTCGACCCGGTACCGGTACGGGACTGAGCACTGCCAGGGCGACCGGCTGCCGAAGGGCGCGCTCGAGGAGGCGGTCATCGACCAGATGCAGGAGGTCTACGCGAACAGCTCGCTGGTCGAGCGGGCCCTCTCGGATGCCGCGGCAGAGGACGGCGAGCCGGCCGAGGATGCCGCCAGACGATTGGCCGGCGTACGGCAGCAGCTCGCCGGAGCGAGGCGTTCGCTGGATCGCTACTTTGCCGCTTTCGAGGAGGGATCGCTCTCCCCCGCCGACTGCCAGGCCCGGATCGCAGAGCTAGGCACTCAAATCGACGCCCTGGTCGCGGAGGAGGCGGCGCTCACCCAGCAGGCCGCCGAGGGCGTCTCAGAAGCTCCGAGCCCTGTCGACGTCGCCGAATGGGCGAAGGATTTAGGAGTGCTCCTGCGCGCCGGAACGGTCCAGCAGCGCAAGGCGCTCTTCCGGCTGCTCGTGAAGGAGCTTCGAGTGATGAGCAGGGAAGAGATTCTCCCCACGTACAAGATCCCGGCGCTGGTTCGCGCACCGGAGGGTCAAGTGGAGGTGAGCGGATTCGAACCGCCGGCCTCTGCCGTGCGAAGGCAGCGCTCTACCGGGCTGAGCTACACCCCCGAGACCGGCGGCTAGCGTAGCAGAGGCGCGCGACGGGTCCGACGAGCGGACGTGCGTCAGCCCCCGCCGAGCACGTCCCTGGTATGCCGGTCGATCGCGTCCCGGAGATCCCGCTGCACGATGGCGATCGAGAGGTCGCCGCGGGTCTTCTCGATCAGGCTGCGCGCGACGTCGGTCGAGCGCCGGAGATTCAGCGTGATCGCGTCGGGGTAGTCCATCGACACGAGCACGTAGTACATGTCGTCCATCGCGGACAGGATCGCCTCGCCGCGGTCGACGTCGCCGTGGCGGAGCAGGTCGAGGATGCTCCGTCTTGCCTCCCCGATCGCCTCGGCCATCCCGTTCAGATACGGCGCCTCCTCGACGCCGAGCTCCTCCGGCGTCGGCAGGCTCGCCGCGCCCGTCACGACCGCCTCGGTGATCCGGGCCTCCGCGTACTCCTTCTGGGCGTCCTGGAGATACCCGGCGTAGCGGATGTCGGGGTGGTCGCGGACGGCCTCGAGCCCCTCCTGGATCGCCTGCCTCGCCTCGTCCATCAAGCGGTGCGCGAGGTCCCACTCGGAGCGATGGATGGCGCGGATGGCGTTCGCGCACGAGCGGATCGCGCGGCGGGCGGCCGGGAGCGCGCGCTCCCGTGCCTCCATGCGCTCGTCGAGCCGACTCCGGAGGCGGCTCGAGATCTCGTCGAGGTTCACCCGGACGCCGCGTTCAGACGCGGGCCACGCCGACCTCGCGGGCCGGCCGGACCACGATGTTCACGAGCTCGTCGGCCCCGAGCGCCCCGAGCCCGTTGAACGCCGGCCGCGCGAGCCGCCCCTCCGAGACGTAGCGGTGGCGCGCCGGCCGCGGCCGGGCGGGAACGTTCGCCTCCTCGACCCGGCGCAGCGCCCGGGCCCGCGCGCTCCGCTCCTTGATCGACATCAGCATCCACGTGTACAGGCCGAGGAGCGTGGCGAAGGCGGCCGTCGCGTACCAGGCGATGCGGAGCGGGGGCACGAGGCCGATCAGGAACGTGAGGCCGATGGTCTCGACCAAGAACGTGAACACGCGCTTGCGGCGCTCCCGGGCCCGCGCCTGGGCCCTGGCCCTGGGTCCCATGAACGGCACGCCCTTGCGAGGGGTGATGATCCAGCGTCCCTGTTCGCGGATCTCCGTCTCTGCGAGCAACTCCATGTTCCGCTCGAAGTCCTCCACCGTTCGCGTCGCGGACGCCTTCCGACGATCCGCGGGAAGCAGGAACGCGGCCCATATCATGCCGAGCGCCGCCAGGAACAGCCAACTCAACGCCCCAGCCCCCTGCTCGTCGGAACCCCGGTCCGCCACAACATCTGGGCTGGGACTGCACGCTAACACCCCAGATATGGCGGAACAAACACCAAGGCTGAAATTCGCCGCACGTGTTCACAAGGACCGGACCACCGGACGGAAGAGCGTGGAGGGCGTTTCGCACCCGGGCTCACGAAGGGGCGTTGGGCGCACGACGGCCGGCTTCGCGGGAGGTCGGCTCGGAGGCGGCCGGGTTACCGGGTGTCGACCGCGGGTCGACCTCGATCGGCCGCGCCGGACGGATCGGCCACGTAGTGGCCGCTCTTGCCGCCTCGCTTCTCGAGCAGCCGCAGCCCGTCGATCCGCGCCGAACGGTCGAACTCCTTGGCGGTGTCGTACAGGCTGAGCGCGGCGACGGCGGCCGCCGTGAGGGCTTCCATCTCGACGCCCGTGCGGTCCGTGGCGCGGACGGTCGTCCGCACGCGGATCCGGCCGGTCGCCTCGTCGGGCTCGATCGAGACCTCCGCGCCGGTGATCGCGATCGGGTGGCAGAACGGCAGCAGGTCGGGCGTGCGCTTCACGCCCATCACGCCGGCGATCCGGGCCGCCTCGATCGGCTTTCCCTTGCGCGTGCCGGACACGAGGTGCGCGCAGGCCTCCGGCGTGGTGGAGACGACGCACTCGGCCACGGCCTCGCGCTCGGTGACCCGCTTGCCGCCGACCTCAACGATTCGCGCGACGTCGTCGGTCACGCTCACTCCATCGGCCGAAAGAGCATCACGTCGACCTCGCTGCCGGCCGGGGCGATCTCGACCCCCGGCGGCACGATCGCGAGACCGTTCGCCCGCGAAACGGTCGCGATGAGGTTCGAGCCCCTGCCGCCCGTCGGCTTCGCGACGTACCCGTCACCGTCGCGCCGGACGATGACCCGGGCGAACTGCGTCTTGCCCACCGGGCCCGACACGTCGGCCTCGAGCCGCGCCGTGATCTGCGGCCGGAAGAGGTTCCTTCGACCCATCATCTTGAGAAGCGCGGGACGGATGAACACCTCGAACGAGACGAACACGCTCACGGGGTTTCCCGGCAGCCCGAAATAGGGCTTGCCCTCGATGTGGCCGAACCCCTGGGGCATGCCGGGCTGCATGGCCACCTTGAAGAACTCGACGTCGCCCCGCCGGAAGAAGGCGGCCTTCACCACGTCGCGCTCCCCCACCGAGACTCCACCCGAGGAGACGTACGCGTCGGCCTGGACCAGGTGGTTCAGCACGGTCTCGCGAAGGGCCTCGGGGTCGTCGCGGACGATCCCCGCCATGACCGGAACCGCCCCGACCTCCCGGAGCGCCCCGAACAGGGTGTAGGCGTTCGAGTCACGCACCTGGCCGTACTCTGGCCGCTGCGTCGGTGGAACCAGCTCGTCGCCCGTGGAGAGCACCACCACGCGCGGCCGGGGATGCACCGGCGGGTGCGAGATCCCCGCGGTGGCGAGCAGGCCGAGCTCGGGCGCGCCCAGCCGGCGGCCGGCGCGGACCAGCGGCTCGCCGCCCCGCACGTCCTCGCCGGTTGGACGGATGTGCTTGCCCTCCGGGCTCGGGGCGAGGATCCGAACGCGGTCGCCGACCACCTCGCAGTCCTCGATCGGCACGATCGCGTCGGCCCCCGCCGGGATCGGCGCCCCGGTCGCGATCCGCACGGCCTCGCCTCCCCCGACGGTCGACTCGGGACGGTGACCGATCAGCGCCCGCCCGACGATCCGGAGCTCGACCGGTGAGGCGGGCGAGGCACCGGCGACCTCGCTTGCGCGGACCGCGAACCCGTCCATGGCCGACGAGGCGAAGTCGGGGATGTCGCCCTCGGCCACGAGGTCCTCGGCCAGGACGCACCCGTGCGCCTCCTGCAGCGGGAGCTGGAGGGGGGCAAGCGGGGCGATCTGGGACAGGACGCGCTCCCTGGCCTCCTCGACGCTGAGGAGGCCCTCGCGGCGCTCGTGCGCATGGACGTGCTGCGTCGACATCCGGTTCAGTCTACCCACGGCCCGCCGCGAGGACGCCCTACAGCAGCTTCTTGCGCTGGACGAGATCGGCAAGGTAGGCGCGAAGGCCCTCGCCGATGTCCTCGCGGTCGATCGCGAGCTCGATCGTCGCCTTCAGATAGTCGAGCTTGTTGCCGACGTCGAACCTGCCGTTCTCGAACACGTACGCGTAGACCGCCTGCTCCTGGGCGAGCAGGTTGATCGCGTCGGTGAGCTGGATCTCGCCGCCACGGCCCGGGGCGGTCTCGCGGAGCGCCTGGAAGATCTCGGGGGTGAGCACGTATCGGCCGATCGCCGCAAGGTTGGACGGGGCCTCGTCGGGCCGCGGCTTCTCCACGATCGAGAGCACCCGGGCCAGGCGATCCTCCACGAACTCCGGCTGGATCGACCCGTAGAGCTCGATCTCGTGCCGGGCGACCTCCTGGACGGCGATCACGCTGCGCCCGTAGC
>JAJPHY010000066.1 GCA_021325015.1 Actinomycetota bacterium
GAGGGGCGTTCAGGAACTTGCGCCAGCAGCGCTCCGAGCCGTGGATGTCGGCCGCGTAGTAGATCGTCACCCGCTTCATGCGCCGCCCGGTGAGCTCTCCGGGACCGCCCGGTCCCTATCAAACGATAGGCTGATGGGCCCGGAGGATAGGACACCCGGTTGCGGCGGACAAGTCCCCTTTTCGCGCAACGCAGCTCCTCACACGTCCAGCGGGCCGTACTCGGCGTCGGTCAGCCGCCTCAGGCCGTCGGACTCCACGACGTAGTTGTCCTCGACCTTGAGCAGAACGAACCGCCCGTCGACCTCGACCCCGGTCTCCGGCTCCAGCGAGATCACCATCCCTTCCTCGAGCGCCTGATCGCGGCCCATCCGGTCGGCCCGGTGGATCGTGGGGAGCTCGCACGCCCGGAGCCCCACCCCGTGCCCCATCGAGTAGGGGGTGATCGCGAGGCCCCGACCTCGCAGGTACGCGTTCACGGCCTCGTGGACCTCGGAGGCCCGAACCCCGGGTCGCGCAGCCTCCTCCCCGACGCGGAGAGCCTCCAGGAGCTCCCGGTAGGCATCCTGCACGGGGGCCGGTGGCTCCCCCACGAAGCCGGTCCTGGCCATGTCGGAGGCGTACCCACCGCGTCCGTAGCAGCCGATGTCGAAGAAGAACGCGTCGCCCTCGCGCAGCTCGTTGCCGGCCGCGAACCACGTGCCGCTCCCGCGCCGGACGTTGCAGAGCGAGTGGCTGAGGAACTCGACGCCGGCACGCTGCAGGCTGTCCATCGCGAGCCCGAGGACGTCGAAGTCGAGCATGCCGGGACGGGCCCCGCGCATCGCGGCCTCGGCGGCGCGCGAGTTGACGTGGCTCGCGGCGGCGAGCAGCTCGATCTCGAGGGGATCCTTGCGCAGCCGCAGATCCTGCAGGTCGGCGGCGATCGGGACGAGCTCGGCGCCTGCCAGCTCCGAACGCAGACCCTCCAGCAGGTCGCCGTAGACGAGCTCGAAACCCACCCGCCGCGCCCCCCGCGCGCGCAGCGACCCGACGAGCTCGCGCACCCAGTAGCCGAGGTGGGGATGCATCGGGGTCCACGACGGCATCGGGCGCTCCGACGCGATCCAGGGCATCTCCGGGTCCGGATGCTCGCGGACCTCGTCGACCCACGGCACGAAGACGTCGCACTCGCCCTCGACGTCCATAACCACGGCGAACCAGTCGAAGGCCTCGGCGATGATGAGCGACCGGTAGTCGGTCGCGTACCGGATGGCGTCGAACGAGGTCAGCAGCAGGTGATCGAGCCCCCGTCGGGACATCAGCTCCGCGACGCGCTCCCTCCGGCGCGCTCGCAGGGTGCCCTCGTCCACCCGCGGCCACTCGTACATCTCGACCCCCTTCTTTGACGGATCCTGGATGTGAGACGGCAAGCCTGAAATACTTTCTAACGATTCGTCAAGTTGAGAGGGTAGAATCTGAATCGCTGGGCCGCCGTTCCGCTTTCGATTCCGCCGCCCATCGGGGCCGCGGCCCGCCCGGGATGCGCAGCGACGGCGGACCACGCGGGGAGGGACGACATGACCGAGGAGCCCAGAACGCTGTACGACCTGGACGAGATCGACCTCGCGATCATCCGCCTGCTCCAGGAGCAGGGGAGGACCTCCAACGCCCAGATCGCGCGCGTGGTCGGCGTGTCGGAGCCGACCGTCCGCAAACGCATCGACCGGATGGTCGCCGGGGACATCGTCAAGGTCGTCGCGGTGCTCAACCCACATCGCACCGGCTACGCGACGGACGTCCTGATCGGGATTCGCGTGCAGCCCGGCCGGCTGCTCGAGGTAGGCCGGGCCCTCGCCGCGCTCGAGCACGTCGTCTACGTCGGCTACACGACCGGCCGGCACGACATCCTCGCGGAGGCGCTGTTCCGCGACGACGAGGAGCTCTTCGACTTCCTCGAACACGACCTGCCGGCGCTCGGCGGGGTCGTCAGCACGGAGACCGCCCACGTCCTGCGAACCGGCAAGATCAACTACGAGTGGAAGCTCCCGGAGGCGTTCGGTGGGCGGATCCGGTCGGGCTCCGCGCGGCTCAGCCGAGGCCGAGCATCAGGAGGCCGACCACGACGAGCGCGACCCCCACGTACTGGTTCGCGACCGGGCGCTCGCCGAGCAGCGGGATCGCGAGCGCGATCGTGATCAGCGGAAACACCGCGGAGGCGACCAGCACGATCGAGATGAACCCCGCCGCCGCCCCCGCCGAGTAGGCGACCACGCCGACGAGGTCGGCCGCGCCGACGAGCACGGCGGCGCCCGTCCCCCGCCCCGTTCGCGCCCGACGCAGGTCCGCGCGGCGGACCCCGGCGACCACGGTCAGGCCCACGACCTGCGCGACCCGCGAGGCCCAGAGCCCGGGGACCCAGCCGACCCGCTGAGCGAACCAGCCGAGGAAGAACGCTCCGACGCCGAACAGCACCATGGAGGCGAGCGCCCACCGGACGCCCGGGCCGGCGCCCTCCCGCGTTCCGGTGGTGAGCCCCCGAAGGTTGGTCGAGGAGAGCATGACGCCGAGGACCGTCACCACCCCGCCGACGAGGGCGAGGGCACCGGGGCGCTCGCCGAGCAGAGCGACCGCGAGGACGAGGCCGACGAGCGCATAGGCCGCGCCGATCGGCGACACGACGGCGACCGGGCCGAGCTCCAGCGCATGGTAGTGCGCGAGGTACGCGCTCGCGGATACCGTCCCGCTCACCACCACCCAGCCGGCGATCGGCGCGAGCTCCGAGAGCCGGTGGTGGCCCGCGACGAAGAGCGCGGTCATCGCGAGCGCCGTCACCGACTGCGAGACCAGCGCGGTCGCGACGCTTCCCAGCCGGCGACCGGCCACCGCGGCCCCGAAGTCGGCGAGGCCCCAGCCGAGCGCCGCCGCCAGCCCGTAGCCCACGGCCGTTACGCGCCCGGCCTCAGGAGGCCGGACGGGCCTCCGCGAGGGCGTCGACGGCCACCGCTCCGCGGGCCGAGACGATCAAGGGGTTCGCCTCGAGCGACGCGAGCCGGCCACGGAGGTCGTGCGCGGCCCGGGCCAGGGCCTCCACGACGCGCGCGACCGCGCGGAGGTCGTGGGACTCCGGACCGAGCCCGCAGCGCCGAGCCTGCGACTCGACGAACCGCATCGCCTGGCGGCGGCTGAGGGGGGCCGCGACGAACGACGCCTCGCCTGCCTCCGCCATCGCGCCGCCCGCTCGCATGGTGACGGCCGCACCGAACCGCGGGTCCACGACCGCCCCCACGAGCACCTCCGCCCCCGAGACCATCCGCTGCACGAGGACCCTGGGACGGCGGGCGCCCGCGCGCGTTGCCGCTTCAAGGACCTCCGCGGCGGCCACCTCCGCGTCGAGCGCCGCCGCCAGCCCCAGCCGAACGCCCCCCAGGCGCGCCTTGTGCGGCAGCTCCGGGGCGAGCGCCTTGACCGCCACGGGGAACCCAACCGCCCGTGCGGCGGCACCCGCCGCCTCCGGCGAGTCCACCACCCGCTCCTTCGGGCGCGGCACGCCGTAGAGCTCGAGGATCGCGGCGGCGCGCGACTCGTCGAGCGGACCCTCCAGGCCGCGCAGCAGCCGGAGGGCGCGGGCGCGTCCCGGGTGCGGCGGCAGCCGAACCGCCGAGGCGCGCGAGACCTCCTGGAGCTCGACGAGCGCGCGGATCGCGCCGGCCGCGGCGTGATGACCCTGAAGGAACGGCAGGCCCGACCGGGCGACGAAGGATCGGGCGGCGTCGTCGTAGGCGATCGGGCTCATGGCCACGGAGGCGAACGCCACCCCGGTTCGCCGCTGGAGCTCCCGAGCCTTCGCGAGCACCGGCTCGGCCCACACCCCCTCGCCCTCGAGGCGAGGGGGGAACGCGTCGAAGGCCACGAGGCCGACGTTCGGGTCCCCGGCGAGCGCCTCGATCGCCGCGCAGTACATGCCGGTCTCGACGGCCGCCTGCCCGGTCACGTCGAGGGGATTGTTCTGCGAGGCGAACGGCGGGAGCGCGCGGCGCAGCTCGGCCCTCGTCTCCTTCGAGAACTCGGGGAGCACCAGCCCGGCCGCGCCGGCGGCCTCGGCGAACAGCGTACAGGCGCCCCCGGACTGGAGCGCGGCGGCCACGCCGGCCGTCCGCAGCCGCCGGTGGTGCGTGAGCAGCACCGCCGCCTCGAACATCGTCACGGGGTCGGGGACGAGGATCGCGCCGTGTGCCCGGAGCCACGAGTCGCGGAGCGTGGTGTTGCCGGCGAGCGCCCCGGTGTGGGCGACGATCGAGCGCCGGGCGGCCTCGCTCCGGCCGGCCGGCGCGCAGACGAGCACGGGCTTGCCCGCCTCGCGAAGCGCGTCGAGACCGCCGCCGATCCTCCCCACGTCGCGCAGGGTCTCCAGGTACGTGGCGACGAGCGTCGTGTGCGGGTCGGTCGCCGCCCACGCCAGCATGTCGCCGAGGCCGAGCACCGCCTCGTTGCCGACGCCGAGGATGATCCGCAGACCGACCCCGCGGTCGGAGGCCATCTGGTTCATCGTCCAGGCAACGGTTCCGCTCTGCGAGATGACGCTGATGCCGCCCGCCACCGGCCGCGGCGGCGGGGTCGTGCCGTACGGGGCCACCCGGTCGACGTAGTTCACGAAGCCCTCGACGTTCGGGCCGAGAACGGGGAGCCGGTGCCGGAGGGCCGCCTCGCGCAGGCGCTCCTGAAGATGGACGCCCTCGGGACCGGCTTCGGCGAACCCGCTCGAGACCACCATGGCCGATCGGACCCCGGCCGCGGCGCACTCGTCGACCATCCGGACGGCGACGCGTGCGGGGACCACGATCACCGCGAGATCGACGCCGAGGGGCAGCTCGGCCGCCGACGCGCGACAGGGAAGACCCCAGACCTCCTCGTACTTGGGGTTGACGGGGAACAGGTCGCCCCCGAACCCGAGATGGCGAAGGCTCCGGTAGATCTCCGGCGCCCACGAATCGGCCGACTCCGACGCCCCGATCACGGCGATCGAGCGGGGCGCGAGCAGCGGCCGCAGGTTCCAGCGGGTCACGCGCTCACTCCCGGTACCGCGCGTCCCGCCAGGCGATCGCGGCCTTGAGGCCCTGCTCCTGCGTGATTCGCCGGAACTCCGCCCGCTGCGGGAGGTTGGCCGTCTCGATGATCGTGTCGAGCTCCGTGTTGGCCTCCATGGCCGCCCGGAACCCCGAGACCTCCCAGACGCGGTTCAGCGCGCGCTTGGTCATCTGTACAACGAACGGCTCGTTCTTCGCGATCTGCTCCGCGAGCGCCATCGTCTCCTCGTCCAGGCGCTCGCGCGGCACCACCCGGTTGACGAGCCCGATCCGAAGCGCCTCGGCCGCCGGGATCCGATCCTCGCCGGTGAACAGCAGCTCCTTGGCGGTCCGCACGCCGACCACCCAGGGCAGGAACATCGAGACCACGCCTGAGCCGAACCGGATGTCGACGTACCCGAACACGGCATCGTCCGAGCTCACGCACAGGTCGCACGCGAGCATGAGGTCCGCTCCCCCGGCCAGGCAGTAGCCGTGCACCTGTGCGAGGACCGGTTTCGGGTGCTCGAGGAGCTCGAGCATGCGCTGGGTCGAGCGCCGGAGCTCGCGGTGCCAGGCGGCCGAGTCCATCGCGCCGGCTTCGGCGTCCTCGTTCAGGTCGTAGCCGGCCGAGAAGGCCCGTCCGGCGCCTCGCAGGATCAACACGCTCACACCGTCGTCCTCGGCCGCCTCGGCGAGCGCCCGGGACAGCGCGTCGAGGAGCTCGCCGTTCAGCGCGTTCAGCGCGTTCGGCCGGTTGAGGGTCAGTCGGCGCACGGCACCGACGTCCTCGACGAGGAGCGCGGGCCCGTCGGAGCCGGGGTCGCTCACGCTGTTCCCCCCCTTGGTGGTCGGAAGCTCGGAGGGCCCGAATCATACACAGTGGGCTGAACCGACCTTCAGCCGTCCCGCCACGCGGAATCGCCGTGCGGGACACCCCGCCGCCCGAAGCCGGCACGCGCGTTTTGCCCGAAGGGGATTGGCTTGCGCGCCGGAGGGCCCTATGGTACTCAGGCCCTTTGAACCGGCAGTCAATCCAGGGGGGTGCGAGGCGATGGGTCCCAACGGGGGCGCGCGACCGTTCAGCCGGCGTGAGTTCCTTCGCAGATCGGCGGGGGCGGCCGTGGCCCTTCCGAGCGCCGCGGCGATTCTCGCGGCCTGCACCAAGCCGGGAGCCACCTCCGGCACCAAGCCGTCCTCGGTGGAGGAGGACCTCCTCGCCCACCCGGCCCGCCCCGACCACCCCGTGACGCTCCCCCTGTACCAAGACCCGATCCCGGCCTCGACGCCGATCGAGGAGGGGGCCACCCTCCAGGTGTACAACTGGGCCGACTACCTGTGGCCACGGCTGTTCCGCGAGTTCGAGGACGCCTACAGCAAGTACGGCGTGAAGGTCAACCTGACGACCTTCAACGACATCGACGAGGGCGTGGCCAAGCTCGCGTCGGGGCAGGTGACGCCGGACGTCTTCTTCCCCGACCCCTCGCAGATCACGAAGCTCGTCGTCTCGAAGCTCCTCCAGCCGCTGCAGCACGACCTGATCCCGAACCTTGAGGCGAACTACTGGCCGGAGTTCCAGAACCCCTTCTACGACCAGGGCTGGCACTACACGGTCCCGTACACGATCTACACCACGGGGATCGCCTACCGGCGCGACCACATCCCCGACGAGAAGATCCGATCGATGTCCAACCCGTACGAGATCCTGTGGGATCCGGAGTACAAGGGTCGCGTGACCGTCTACGACGATCGGCGCGAGCTCCTCGCGCTCGGTCTGATCAAGAACGGGATCAAGGATGTGAACACCGGCGATCCCTCGCTCATCAACATGGCCAAGGACGACATCCTCAAGCTGATCGACGCCACGAACGCCCAGCTCACGATCAACGGGGTCTACGTGAAGATGGCAGAGGACGTGTTCTGGGTCGGTCAGTCCTGGTCGGGCGACGTGGTGGCGGCGGCCCTGTACTACCTCCCGAAGGGCGTGTCGCCGGACGTGCTCGGCTACTGGTACCCATCCGACGGCGGCGGGGTGATCGGCAACGACACCATGGTCATCCCCGCAAGTGCCAAGAGCCCCCGCCTGGCCCACGAGTTCCTCAACTTCATGCTCGACAAGACCAACGCGTGGAACAACTTCACGAACTGGAACGGGTACCAGCCCCCGCTCACGTCGATCGACCCGACGTCCCTGGTGCCGAAGGTCGTCCCGCCCAGCCTCTCCGAGGCGGTGGTGCTGCCCAAGTACTTCGACACCGGGTCGTTCATCCTGGGCGTCTCGCCGTCGGTGGACGCCCTCTACAACCAGGCCTGGGACGAGATCAAGGCCGGTGCGTAGCGAGGTCACCGCGCCCGCACCGGGAAGGGGGGACCAGCGCGTCACCCGCAAGCGGGCCCGCGCGGTGACGGACGGCGCGCGCTCGCGCGCCCTCTACCCCAGGTGGTACTGGCCGTCGTTCGCGGCCCCCGCCACCGTCTGGCTCGCCGTCCTGTTCGTGCTCCCGTTCTTCGTGGTGTTCGCCGTGGCGTTCGGCACCACCGACCTGTTCGGCAACCCGCTGCCCGTGTACCAGCCGTGGTACTGGAGCACGAGCACGTTCACCGGCACGCTCCAGCGGTTCTTCGGTGCGGACGCCTTCTACCGGCCCGCGCTCGTGCGCACGCTCGTGTTCGTCCCGGTCGCGAGCCTGCTCTGCCTGGTGTTCGGCTACGCGATCGCCTACTACGTGGCCCGACACAGCGGGCGCCGCAAGGGCCTGTTCCTCGTGCTCCTCATCTCGCCCTTTTGGATCAGCTACCTCATGCGGGTGTACGCGTGGCAGGGCCTGCTGCAGCCCGACGGTCTCATCAACAAGGTGCTCGTCGCCGTGCACCTGGTCGGAACGCCGATCAACTGGCTCGAGGGCAAGCCGCTGACGGTGATCCTCGGGCTCGTCTACGGCTACATCCCGTACATGATCCTTCCGCTGTTCGGATTCCTCGACCGCATCGATCCCAACCTCCTGGAGGCCGGGCGCGACCTGGGTGCGAGCCCGGCCAAGACGTTCCTCCGGGTCACGCTGCCGCTCTCGCGGCAGGCGATCCTGGCCGGCATGATCATCGTCGCCCTGCCGATGTTCGGCGACTACTACACGAACGACCTGCTCGGGTCGACCCGGACGGCGATGTTCGGCAACCTGATCGACACCGCGGTCGAGAGCCCCGGGGGCGGGCCCCAGGCCGGCTCCCTTGTCCTGATGCTCATGGTCCTGCTGATCGTGCCGCTCCTGTACTACCTCCACAGCACGCGCAAGGCGCAGGAGGTTGGGTGAGCGCGAACGTCGGCGTTCGCCGCTGGTGGCGGGACCCGTGGCGGAAGCCCCGGGTCCTGCAGACGCTCACCTGGGGATACCTCACGTGGTCGATCGTGCCCGTGCTGATCGCGGTGGCGTTCTCGTTCAACGCCGGGCGATCGCGGAGCGCCTGGCAGGGGTTCTCGCTCCGCTGGTGGGTCGGAAGCCCCAGCGCTGCCGAGTCGCTCCTGTACAGCCCGGACCTCCGAACGGCCGTGGTGCAGAGCCTGCGCCTGTCGTTCCTCACCGTGCTGGTCGCGGTGCCGCTCGGGACGCTGTTCGCGATCGGGATCGACCGCTGGCGCGGGCGCGGCCCCGGCGTCGCGAACTTCACGATGCTCCTGTCCTTCGTCGTGCCCGAGATCATCCTCGGGGTCGCGCTGTTCCTGGCGTTCACCTACCTCATGCGCTCGGTGGTGCACCTCGGGACCTTCGCTCAGGTCCTCGGGCTCGTGACGTTCCAGGTGTCCTACCCGGTGATCGTCGTCCGGGCGAGATTGCTGTCGATCGGCAAGGAGTACGAGGAGGCCGCGATGGACCTCGGCGCGCCCCCCACCCAGTCGATCCGCCGGGTCCTGATGCCGCTGCTGTACCCGGCGATCTTCGCGAGCGCGGCCCTCGTGTTCGCCGACTCGATCGACGACTTCGTGGTCGTGCGGTACCTGTCGAGCACCTCGGCGACCGAGCCGCTCTCGGTCAAGATCTACACGGCCGCTCGTGCGGCCCCGCCGCCCTCGGTGAACGCCGCCGCCTCGTTCATGCTGTTCTCGACCTTGCTCGCGATCACGGTCGGGTTCCTCGTGTACCGGCGGATCACGCGGGGCGAACGGCGCTCGGCGGCGCGGGAGTTCATCGGCTTCCAGGTCTAGCCGCGCCGGAGGGGCGACACCGCCCGGTCCGCCCTACGCCGTCGTGGCCGGCTCGGCGGCCGGCGCCTCGCTCGGGCTCGTGGCCAGGACCCGCAGCGCGCCGGAGGGCAGCTGAACGGTCACCGGCGTGCCCTGCGCGTACGGGAGCGCCTCCCCCTGGTTCGGCACCCAGGACTGCAGCGTCTGCCCGGGGGCGAGGTGCACGAAGACCTGCATGGTGGCGCCCACGTAGACGACCCGCTCGACCATTCCGGGGATGCAGTTCTCCCCCGCCGTCCCCTGGGGCTGGAGGCGGACCCGCTCCGGCCGGATGACCACCTTCGCGGTCCCACGCGCGTCGAGCTCCCCCTGCCCGGCGACGAGCTCGAACTCGCCAAGCCGCACCCGGCACCCGCCCGAGCCGTTCGGACCCGCCGCTTGCGCGTCCATCAGGTTGGAGACGCCGAGGAAGTCGGCGACGTACGCGGTCCTCGGCTCCTCGTAGACCTCGCTCGGCGTGCCGACCTGCTCGACCCGGCCGTTCGACATCACGGCCAGGCGGTCCGACATCGTGAGCGCCTCCTCCTGGTCGTGCGTCACGTAGATGAACGTGATGCCGACCTCCTCCTGGAGCGCCTTGAGCTCGATCTGCAGGGCCTTGCGGAGCTTGGCGTCGAGCGCGCCGAGCGGCTCGTCGAGGAGCAGGACGGCGGGGTTCAGGATCAAGGCGCGGGCGAGCGCCACCCGCTGCTGCTGCCCGCAGGAGAGCTGCGAGGGCCGCCGGCGACCGAGCCCCTCGAGCCGGACGAGCGAGAGCGCCTCGGCGATCTTCCGCCTGGCCTCCTGCTTGGTCACGTTCTTGTAGCGGAGCCCGAACCCGACGTTCTCCTCGACCGTGAGGTGCGGGAACAGCGCGTAGTTCTGGAACACCGTGTTCACGTTTCGCTTGTGCGGAGGGACCTCGGCCATGTCGATGCCGTCGAGCAGGATCTGTCCCTCGTCGGGCCGCTCGAACCCGGCGATGAGCCGGAGCGTGGTGGTCTTGCCGCATCCGGAGGGCCCGAGGAGCGAGAAGAACTCCCCCGGCGGCATCTCCAGGTTGATCCCGGCGACCGCCGTCACGTCGGCGAACCGCTTCACGAGATCGACCAGCCGAACCTCGCCTCCAGCCATGGCAGGGGGGAGGATACACCGGCCGAGCGCAAGACTGCATGGCCGTTCAACCTTCCCACGGCCTCGCGCACGGGGACGCTCGTCTCCGGGCGACCTCACCCTCGCGGGTGTCGCCGGACTTCGAGATCTGGCTCTACCGCGACAGGTTCACCCAGACGTGCTTGCTCTCGAGGTAGTCCTCGACGCCGTGAGCGCCGAGCTCGCGGCCGATCCCGGACTGCTTGTAGCCGCCCCAGGGCGCCTCGGTCGGGGCCGGCTGGGTATCGTTGATCCACACGATCCCGGCCCGAAGCGCGCGCGCCGTCCGGAGCGCCTTCGTGATGTCCCTCGTCCAGACCGCCGCCGCGAGGCCGTAGTCGCTGTCGTTCGACAGCCGGACGACCTCGTCGAGGTCCTCGAAGGGGATCACCGTCATCACCGGCCCGAAGATCTCCTCGCGCGCGATCGTGGCGTCGTTCGTGGCGTCGGCGAAGATCGTGGGGGGGACGAAGTATCCGCCGGCAAGCCGCGGGTCGGACGGACGCTCGCCCATGACGGCCAGGCGCGCCTCGCGCTGACCGATCTCGATGTAGCGCTCGACCCGCTCCTTCTGCTCGAGCGAGACGAGCGGGCCCATCGTGGTGTCCTCCGACCGTCCGTCGCCGAGGCGCACCGCCTTCGCGCGCTCGACCAGCGCCGAGAGCGCGTCGTCGTAGATCCGCCTCTCGATGAACACGCGGGAGCCGGCCGAGCAGATCTCGCCCTGGTTCCAGAAGATGCCGTTGGCCGAGCCCTCCATCGCGGCCTCGAACTCGGCGTCGGCGAACACGATGTTCGGCGACTTGCCGCCGAGCTCGAGCGTCACGCGCTTCAGCGTATCGGCGCCGTTTCGCATGATGATCTTGCCGACGTCGCGCGAGCCGGTGAAGGCCACCTTGTCGACCTTCGGGCTCGCGACGAGCGGCGCGCCGGCCGTCTCGCCGAACCCGGTCAGCACGTGGAGCACGCCGGTCGGCAGGCCGGCCTCCTCCAGGATCTTGGGGATCTCCAGCGCGGTGAGCGGCGTCTGCTCGGCGGGCTTCAGGATCACCGTGCACCCGGCCGCGAGCGCCGGCGCGATCTTCTGCACCGCCATCATCATCGGGTAGTTCCACGGCGTGATCGCGGCGGCGACCCCGACCGGCTCCTTGATCACCATGCTGAGCGCGTCGGGCCCCACCGGTGGCATGTCGCCGTGGATCTTCGTCGCCCACCCGCCGTAGTACTCGAACATGAAGGCCACCTCGGCGATGTCGTCGCGCGACTCGCCGATCGGCTTGCCGACGTCGAGCGTCTCCATCTGTGCGAGCCGCTCGTGCTCGCGACGCACGATCTCGGCGGCCCGGAGCAGGATCCGCCCGCGCTCGCGCTCCGGGGTCCCCGGCCACCAGGTCCCCTCGTCGAACGTCCGGCGGGCGGCGTCGATCGCCCGCTCCGCGTCGGCCGCCTTGGAGTCCGGAGCGGTGGCGATCACCTCGCCGGTCGCCGGGTCGAACACGTCGAAACGGCTCCCGTCGAGCGCGTCGACCCACTTGCCGTCGATGTAGTTCTGCAGCTCCTGCACCACGAACGCCCCCCGATCGCGTTGAACCTCGATTCAGCCTACCGCACCCCGCGGACCCGTCGCCGGCTGCCGCCGTCAGGACACGGGACCGGCGATCCACTCCCCGTCGGTCCACTCCGGCTCGCCCTGCAGGTGCTCGAGGAGCTTTGGATAGTTCGCCTCCGTCGCGGGGTCGTGGACCATCGCGACGTACGCGTCCCTGCTCTCGTACATGACGGCGAGCGCGACCTCCTCGCCCTCCTCCGACACCAGCACGTACGAGCCGCGGTGGCCTGGCATCGCCGCCATCCGCGGGTCCTGCAGGTGAGCGAGGAGATCGCCGAGCTTGCCGGGCTTGACCTTCATCCGGCCGAGGGTCCCGAACATCGTGGCCTCCCTTCCCGAGAGCCCGGAGCATACGCCGGGTCGCCCCTGCGGCGGTAGGCTCGCCGGCCATGGAGCTCGAGCGCACGGTCGCCGCCGATGGGGTCCGGCTCGCCGTCCGCGAGTGGCCGGGCGAGGGCAGGGGGGTCCTGCTCGTGCACGGCCTGGCCTCCTCCTCCCACATCTGGGACCTCGTGGCGCCCAGGCTCGCGCGCGAGCTCCGCGTGGTCGCCTACGACCAGCGAGGGCACGGCAGCTCCGCCAAGCCGTCGGCCGGTTACGGATTCGAGCGCACGGCGGCCGACGCCCTCGCAGTGATCCGGACGCTCGGCCTCGGTCGGGCGATCGTCGTCGGCCACTCCTTTGGGGCGAACGTCGCCCTCGAGCTCGCCGTTCGCCATCGCCGGGCGGTCGCCGGCGCCGTCCTGCTCGACGGCGGATTCCTGAGGATGCGGGACCGCATGGACTGGCCGACGGCCAGGGAGGTGCTCGCGCCCCCGGAGCTCGCCGGCACCCCCGTGCGGGAGTTCCTCGAGAGTCTGCGCGTCCGGCTGGACGAGGTCCTGCAGGTCACGCCCGAGGTCGAGGCGGTGTTCCTCTCGCTCGTGCGCGTGGACCCGCAGGGCCGCATCCACCCGCGGCTCTCGCGCGCCAACCACCTGAGGATCCTGCACGCGCTCTGGGCCCAGGACGCCGTCGACCTCCTGAGGCGGGTGCGGGTCCCGACGCTCGTGCTGGGCGTCCGGTCTCCCTCGCACGCGCCGGACTCCGCGGAGTTCATGCGTGAGAAGGTCCGCGCCGCGCGCGTCGTCCGGCGGATCGGAGGGTTCGTGCGCTTCGAGTGGATCGACGGGATCCACGACGTCCCGCTTCAGCGCCCGGCCGCGGTGGCCGGGCGCATCCTGCGGTTCGCGCGCCGAGTAGGATGAGCCGGTGGCCACGCTGGTCCTGATCCTGCTCCTGCTCGCCGCGGCGTTCGGCGTGCTCGGGGCCGTCCTCAAGGTCGCGCTCGTCCTGGTGCTCGCGTTCGTGCTCGCCGTCGTCGTGGCCGCGTGGGCGGGCGTGTGGTGGCTCCGGAGCCGGTTCCGCGCCGTGGAGCGCGAGCTCCTCCGCCGCGCCCGCGAGGAGGAGCGGCGGCGAAACGCCGTCGACATCCGCCGCGTCCGGAACGAGGCGGAGGAGGACCCGCCCGCGCTCGGCCGACCCTAGCGCCCGCTCAGCGTCCCCGCCGGTACTCGGCCGCGACCTCCTTCAGCTTCGCGTGCGTCCGCGCGTAGGCCTCGCCGCTCGGGAGGTGGCGCTTGGCGACCTTCGCGACGACCGTGTAGTTCGGGTCGCACACGTTCGCGATCGGGGTCTCGGCCACCTGCGTGAGGAGCTGGTACGCGTCGAGCATCTCCAGGCCGAACTCCTCGCCGAGCCAGGCCACCATGTCGGCGTGGGCGATGCGGAACGCGTCCTCGAGCGGGCGCGCCGAGCCCGTCGACATCAGGTAGGCGTCGTTCTCGAGTCGCGGCCATGGGGTGGACCGCCCCTTGATCAGGTCGATCGCGATCACGGTGTCCATCGCCGACTCGACCGCCACCCCACAGGTCTCGCCCTCCCCCTGGCGGCAGTGCCCGTCGCCGAGCGAGAAGAGCGCGCCCTCCACGTTCACGCCGAGGTAGCAGGTCGCGCCGGCGCGCATCTCGGGGGTGTCCATGTTGCCGCCGTGGGCGTCGGGCACGAGCGAGGAACGCGCCTCGAACGCCGCGGGGGCCACGCCCACGGTGCCGTGCATCGGGTCCATCGGAAGCGCCACCGAGTAGTCGCCGTTCCGGGCTCGGTACGCGACGGTCCGGTTCGTCCGATCGATCTCGTAGATCCAGGTCACCTCGCGCAGCGGTTCCTGCAGCGTCGCGGTCTGGTGCGTCGAGGTGAGCGCACCGAACAGCGGCAGAGTGCACGACGCCGCGTGGTCCCGGGACGGCTCGATCGAGACGAAGTGGATGGCGAGCGTGTCGCCGGGCTCGGCCCCTTCGACGAAGAAGGGCCCGGTCTGGGGGTTCACGAACGGGAGCTCGATGACCCGGCTGACCACGTCGTCCGCGCTCGTCACCTTTCCGGCGAACGCGTCCTCGGTCCACAGCTCCAGCACGTCCCCCGGCTTCACCTTCATCACGGGCGGAACGCCGCCGAACGTCCACGCGAACTCCGACGGATCGGGTCGGTAGCTGACCACGTTCATCAGATTCTCGCCTCCACGTCCTCCTCCAGGAACACCTTCGCCGTCTCGTCGACCCGCGTTCGATCCCTGCTCATCAGCACGACCAGGTAGATCACGCCGATCACCATCCAGGCGCCGACCACCGGGCCGGCCACCGAGAGCGGGTGCGGCAGGCGCGAGATGAACTTGAACGCGGGGATGCCGGCTCCGGCGAGGAACGCCGGCACCATGACGGCGATCCCCAGGATCGGGAACAGTCCGTGGAGGATCCAGTTGAACTCGCTCCGCTGGTAGCGCCAGTAGTAGGCCAGGCACGAGAGGTTGCAGATCATGTACAGGGGCACGAACGCGACGACGATCATCGTCGCGATCAGGCCGAAGGCGGTGATCGGGTCGTACTGGAACCCCAGCCAGAGCGCCACGACGAGCCCCACGACGAGCTGCATGACCACCGACACGTGGGGCGACTGGTACCTGTGGTGGACCTTGGCGAGCGCCGCGGGCAGCAACCGGATGCGGCCCATCGCGTACCAGGTCCGGGTCGCCGCGTTCGACCCCGCGTTGGCGTTCGCGATCGTCGAGTTCACGATCGCGAGGAAGATCATGGCGAAGCCGAACGCCCCCCACGCGTCGCGCCCCAGGCCGAGCCAGCCGGCCCCGGTCGCGAAGTCCTTCGCCTTCGAGGGCCCGATGAAGGCCATCACGGCGTACGTGGTCAACACGTAGTACAGCCCGATCGCGATCGCGGAGCCGATCACCGCCAGCCGGACCGTTCTGGTCGGATCCTTTGCCTCTTCGGCGAGCGGGGCCGCAGCCTCGAAGCCGATGAACGCGAGCACGGTGAACACCGAGCCCGCGAAGACCCCCGAGAATCCCGTGAAGTCCGGGTTGTTCGCGTACTTCGTGGTGAACACCGACAGGGTGTTGTGGTCGGCCTTGGCGATCAGCGTGAGCGCGATGAGCCCGAACACCGCGATCTCAAAGACGCCGAGCACGGTTCCGGTCCCGGCGGAGACCCGGATGCCCAGGTACCCGATCGCGAAGACCACGATCGCTCCGGCGATCGCCCACGGCCACCAGAGGTCCGCGGCCCAGTGGAACTCCGTGTGGAACACGTCGGCCGCCGCGAACCCGAGGTTCAGGAACAGGAGCGGCGCGACGAGCGGCTCGACGAACGCGTACGCCCAGCCGACGAGGAACCCGATCGAGGGGTGCAGGGCCCTCGAGGCGTACGTGTAGAACGAGCCCGCCGAGGGCAGGTGCTTGGCGAGCTGCCCGATCGACAGCGCCACGAAGAGCGAGCCCACCAGCGCGATCACGACGGCGAGCGGCGAAGCGCCGCCGGCGAACGCGATTCCGAACGGGATCGAGAAGGCGGTCGCCGCGGCCGGCGCCATGTGCGTGATCGACTGGAACACGACCTCGCGCAGTCCGATGGCCTCGCGGGCCAATCGCTGCGGCGGTGCGGGTGCGGGCGAAGAAGAAGAAGCGTCCATCGCACGGCCTCCTTGACTTCGCTGGGGCGGATTCTGCCAGGGAGAGCCGAACCGCGCCACCCCGGGAACCGCCGGCCGGCCGCCCACGTCGATCCGGTGTGGCGAGCGGGCAGCACGTGGATCCGGCCTGGCGAGCGGGCTCCGTGGACGACGCGCGGCGATGGAGAGCACAATGGGTCGGGTGAGCCCGCGCGCCAACCCGCGGATCGGCGTCCGCGCCGCCGTCGTCCTCGTCATCTCGATCCTGCCGCTGCTCGTGTCGGCGACCCTCATGGACCTGCCGGCTCCCGTCCAGATCACGCTCAACGGTCACGTCCGCTTCCTCCCGCAGGGCACCACGCTCGGCGAGCTCATCCGGGAACGGGATCTCCACCCGCGCTCGGGAAGGCTGCTCGACGTCGAGGGACACGTGCTCCGGTACCGGGCCGACCCGGGCCGGATCCTCCTCAACGGATCGCCGGCCAGACGCACGACCCCGCTCGCGAACGGCGACGCGATCCAGGTCGTGAACGGGGTCGACCGAACCGAGGGGACCCGGACGGTCGTGACGCGGTTGAACGGGCTGCGGCCCGGGAACCCGCAGTTCACGCTCGACACGTCGAGAGTCGAGGAAGTCCGGGTCGAGGGGCGGGTCTCGGGCATCGTCGTGTCGGTGCGGTTCCGCCCGATCGGACCGAGCACCCGGCCCCCCGCGGTCGCGCTCACGTTCGACGACGGCCCGTGGCCGGGCTCAACCCTGCAGATCCTGCGCATCCTCGAGCGGATGCACGTCCGCGCGACGTTCTTCGTCGTCGGCTACCTGGCCCAGCGCTACCCGGGCATCGTCCGCGCGGAGCTGAAGGCCGGCATGACGATCGGCAACCACTCTTGGGACCACCCGAACTCGCCGCCGTTCGATCAGCTCGCGCCGGCGCGCATCCGAATGGAGATGGCAAGGACCAGCCGGTTCCTCCACCGGCGGTTCGGGATTCGGGTCACGCTGTTCCGCCCGCCGGGCGGGAGCTTCGGTGGGCCAGTCGTGACGACCGCGAGCGGCCTGGGCCTGCGGATCGTGCAGTGGAACGTCGACCCCAAGGACTGGATCGCGTCCCGGAACGCGCGAACGATCGCCGACGCCGTGCTGTCGAACGTGCGCCCGGGGTCGATCGTCGACCTGCACGACGGAGGCGGAGACCAGTCCGCGACGGTCCAGGCCCTGCCGCGGATCATCCGCGGCATCCGCAAGATGGGGCTGCGGCTCGTCGCGATCGGCGACCAGACGGGACCCTGAGCCGCTCAGGGCGAGCCGGGCGCCGGACGACGCGGCGCCGGGCCGCCTTCGGGCCCGGCCCGCTCCGGCGTGATGAGGATGATCACCGCCCGGGCCGCGCGCTGCTTCTCCTCCCACGCCGTCCAGTCCTCCGGATCGCCCTCCATGCGCCGGCGGTAGCCGATCAACGCTTTGCGAGCCCCCGGCAGCGCGAGCACCTCCGCCGTCCCGTCGATCTGGATCCAGCGCTTTTCGAAGAACTTGTCGGTCATCACGAGAACCGACGCCCGCGGGTCGCGCCGGAGGTTCACCACCTTGGCCCGTCCCTCGTTCGAGCTGATCTCCAGACGGCCCTCCGGGTCGACGCCGACCAGGCACGGCGAGAGCTGCGGGCTTCCGTCACGCCTGCGCGTCGCGAGAACGGCCCGGTGGTTCTCGCGGACGAACTCGCGCGCTTGGTCGAGGTTCACGCTCGCATTATGGCGGTCGGGCGGCCGCGCACCACCCACGCCTAGAGCTCGAGGAGGGCCGGCGCGAGCTCGCGGAGCTCGTTCAGGCACACGTCGGTCTCGTCGCCGGAGACGACCTGCACGCAGACGTGGTCGGCGCCCGCTTCCAGATGCGCGCGCACGCGGCTCGCGACCCGGTCGACGTCGCCCCACGCGATGACGGCATCGATCAGCGCGTCGCTTCCCCGACCGGCGACGTCCTGCTCGCTCCATCCCATCCGCCTGAGGTTGTTGGCGTAGTTCGGAGACGCGAGGTAGTCGGCGGCGAACATCCGGCCGATCCTCCTCGCCTCGCCCGGGTCCGTCTGGAGCACGACGGTCTGCTCGACCACCAGGACGGGCTCCCGGCCGAGCCGCGCCCGAGCGAACGCCGTGTGCTCCACCGGCACGAAGTAGGGGTGGGCGCCGAGCGCGCGCTCGGCGGCGAGCTCGAGCATCCTCGGGCCGAGCGCCGCCAGCACGCGCCACGGGGACGATGCGGGCTCGGGCGCTGAAGACGCCGCCCGGTCCATCTGGTCGAGGTAGCTGCGCATGCGACTCCAGGGGTGCTCGTAGCGATGGCCTCGGCGCGACACCGAGCCCTGGTGGCTCACGCCGATCCCCAGGACGAACCGCGCCGGATACATGTCGGTGATCGTGCGCCACCCGTTGGCCATCGCCGTCGCGTCCCGCGCCCAGATGTTGGCGATCCCGCTGCCGACCACGGCCCGCTCGGTCGCGCCGAGCAGCAAGGCCGCGTGGGCGAACACCTCCTTGCTCTCGACCGCCTCGGGGAACCAGATGGCTCGGTACCCCATCCCCTCGATCTCGGCCGCCGACGCACGCTCGTCGACGGCCGCCTGGGTTTCGAGGGCGAAGCTCCAGACCCCCACTCGGCCGAGCGCGGCGCGTAGCGCCGCCCGCTGCTGCTCCACACCCGACTCCACCGCGTCGATTCCGTTCATGCCGCCTTCGTCGGCAGACCCTATCAAGACGGACGCGGGGGAGGTCCGTGGGACCTCCCCCGCGTCCGGTGAAGCGATCGCGATCCTCGGGTTACCGCTCGTCCGCCGGAACGGGCTCCACCTCGTCGAGGACGACCGGCTCGATCGAAGGCCGGAGCACATGCTGCGGCTCCCGGCCCTCGATGTTGACCGCGGGGAGCCACTGGAGCCACGCCGGCAGATACCAGTTGAGGTCGCCGAGCAGGCGCATTCCGGCCGGCACGAGCAACGTCCGGACGATCGTCGCGTCCATGAAGACCGCCACGGCAAGGCCGAAGCCCATCTGCTGGAGCGCGCCGATCCGGCCGGACGCGAACCCTGTGAACACCGCCACCATGATCAGCGCCGCGCCCGTGATGATGCCGGCCGTGGTCCGAAGCCCGTAGGCCACGGCCTCCGCGTTGTCCCCGGTCCTGTCGTACTCCTCGCGGATTCGCGAGAGCAGGAACACGTGGTAGTCCATCGACAGACCGAACAGGACCGAGAACAGGAACAGCGGAAGCCACGCCTCGATCGCCTGCGTCTTCTGGAACTGGAACCCGATCGCGTTGAAGATCGCGGTCCCGACACCCTTCTGGAACACGAGCGTCACCGCACCGTAGGCCGCGCCGACCGAGAGCAGGTTCATCAGGATGGCCTTGATCGGCAGCACGATCGAGCGGAACACGACCGTGAGCAGGACGAACGAGAGGCCCAGCACGAAGACCAGCACGATCCACTGGTAGCGATCGGCGACGCTCAAGAAGTCCGTGAAGAACGCCGTGTTCCCGCCGACCAGCACCTCGACCCCGCTCACGCCGCGGAAGGCATTCGGGACCATCGTGCTTCGGAGGTCCCGGATGCCCTGGAAGGCCGCGTCGTTGGAGGAGTCCGCGCCGGCGAAGAACGCCTCCACCTGAATCGCCGTGCCGTCCCGGCTCGGCACGACCTGCGTCTGCGGAGAGAAGGTCGGATCCTTCGCGATCTCCTGCTGCAGCCGGCCGATCGCCGCCTGGACGGCCGGCGACTGGACGTCGCCGGTGACGACGATCCTGGCCGGATCAGCCAGGTTTCCCCGGAACTCTCGCTGCAGCGTGAGGAAGGCCGACTTCGACGGGAAGTCGGTCGGGAGCTCGCTGACGTTCTGCGACGTCCCACGGTGGAGCTGGAACGTGAAGGCTCCGAGCCCGCCGAGAACGAGGACGCTCGCGACGAGGAACGCGACCGGCCTCGCCATGACCCCACGGGTCACGCGGTCCCAGAAGCCACCGCGCGGGTCGAACGCGGAATCGACGCGCGCCCGCTTGGACAGACGAGGCTAGTTGATCCGGTCCCCGAGCACCGAGAGCAACGCCGGGAGCAGGGTCATCGAGGCGGCGAGCGACGCGACCGTGACGATGATCGCCCCGCCGGCCAGCGCGCGGAAGATCGTGGTGGGGATGATCAGCATCCCCGAGAGGGCGAGGACGACGGTGAGCCCGCTGAAGAACACCGCTCGGTTCGCGGTGGCGCCGGCCGCGCCGATCGCCTCGAGCTTGTCGAAGCCCTTCTTCCGTTCCTCGCGGTAGCGCGACACGATGAACAGCGAGTAGTCGATGCCGACCGCGAGGCCGATCATCGTCACCATGTTCTCGACGAACAGGTTGAAGTGGACGAGCTGCCCGATCAGCGCGACGAGCCCGAGGGCGACGAAGATGGCGAAGATCCCCATCACGATCGGCACGAGGGCGGCCACGATCGACGCGAACACCACGATCAGCACGATCAGCGCGATCGCGACGCCGACCGACTCGCCCTTGCGCAGGTCCTCCTCCGCGATCTTGGTGAAGTCGGCCTGGAGTGCCCCCTGCCCGGCCACCTGCACCGTAAAGCCGCCGCTCCTGACTGAGGCGGCGACGTCGCGGAGCTTGGCGATCGTCGCGTCGTCCACGTCCTTCAGATCGGCCGGCACCAGCGTGTAGTGCTTGTCCCGGGACACGAGCTGACCCGCCGACTGGGGCGCCTTGGACAGGAGGTCGTAGTACGTCACCGGCGGGCTGGAGAGGACCCCCGTCCCGAGCGCGGCGATCCTGGCCTGGACCTGCTGCACGACCGACCGGAACTGAGGGTCGTCCACGGTCGAGGAGCCCGAGTGGACGATGAAGAACTCGGTGTCGGCCGACCGGGTGGTCGCGAACTTCTGGTCCAGCACGTCCTGGGCCCGGACCGACTCGGGGTTGTTCGTGAACGCGATGTCCTGCGTGAGGACGCCGGCGAGCAAGCGCGTGGTCACGGCTCCCATGGCCACGATGAGCGCGATCCAGATGCCCAGCGTCCGCCAGGGGTGACGGCTGCTCGAGCGCGCGAGGGACTCAGGGTTCAGCTTCATCTCTCCCCCACCTTCCGCCCGCGCGGTCGTTGCGCCCGGGCTGCCTTCGGACGTATGCTTACGATGTAAGCCAGTATAGACGTACGGTGTAAGGTGTCAACCGAGGAAACGGTGACCACGTGGTGAACCGATGAAGAAGACGGAACGGGCAAGTGGGAACGTGACGCTTCCTGCCCCGGCCGGCGGGTCCGCGTCCGCGGGGGGGCACCGCCGGGGGCCGCTCACACGCGAGCGGATCCTGCGGACCGCGCTCCGGATCATGGACGAGGAAGGTCTTGACGCGATCACGATGCGCCGGATCGGACGCGAGCTCGGCGTGGAGGCGATGTCCCTCTACAACCACGTCGAGGACAAGGACGACGTCCTCGAGGGCGTGAGCGAGCTCGTGCTGTCGGAGTTCGAGTTCCCCGAGCCGGTCGAGGACTGGGAGGAGTCGGTTCGCGCCGGCGCGCGCGCCTGGCGCAGCCTCCTGCTCGCCCACCCCAACGTCTGTACGCTCCTGTCGGAGCGCCGCAAGCCAATCGGCTCCCCCGAGGCCCTGAAGCCGATCGAGTACGCGCTCGACGTCCTCCACCGGGCCGGTCTGACCGAGAAGGAGACCGTGCAGGCGTTCCGGCTGTTCGGCGGCTACGTCATGGGCTCGGTCACGATGCAGGTCGGCAACATGATGACCGGCGTCGACGGCGCGCCCCTCATGACCCCAGAGGAGCTCGGAGCCGTGCTCCCGCCCGCGCGCGTCCCCCGGTTCCTGCAGATGCTCCCCCACCTGCAGGAGTGCGATCCCGACGAGGACTTCGAGTTTGGGCTCGACGTGCTGATCGCCGGCATCCGGGCCCGGGTCCGTCGCCGGGCGCGAACGGCGTCGGCGACCGGCTAGAGCTTCCTGTTCACAGGTTGAGGTTGCACCTCCCACGCAAGAGGGGTCAGGTGGTGAATCCTTCTGTCGGGTCGAACCAACGGAAGGAGGTAGCCACCGTGACCCCTAC
>JAJPHY010000105.1 GCA_021325015.1 Actinomycetota bacterium
ACAGCCGCTTCGACTCGGTCGACAACCGCTTCGACGCGGTCGACCGACGCTTGGACGCCGTCGAGCGGAGGTTCGACTCGGTCGACAGCCGCTTCGACTCGGTCGACCGTCGGTGGGAGACCAACGATGGCCGGTTCGAGGCGTTGGAGGCTCGCATCGACCACCTGCAGGAGCGGCTCGAGACGCGGATGGACGCGTTCCAGGCGTCGCTCGACGTGATGCGCTCGGACCTCACGCAGGTCGCCCTGGCCGTCGGGGCGCGTCCGAGGGCGAGCAACGCGTGATCGCCGCCCCGGCCCCTTGAGGCGAGACCGTTGCCGGCGCGGCCTACTCCGCGTCCGAGCTCTCGTCGCCTTCGCGCAGCCCCTTGCGGAACTCGCCGGCCGAGCGCCCGAGCGAGCGCGCGAGCTCGGGGATCTTCTTCGCGCCAAAGAGCAGCGCGATCACGGCGAGGATGATCAGGATCTCGGGACCACCGACGTCCATGGACGCACCTCCCGCAGGTATTCGCCGCGCGCGAGCCCTCGGATGCCCCCGGGACTAGGAGCTCTCGTCGGGCTCCGTCGCCCGGGCCTGGGGTTCGGTCTGGGTCTTGGCTTGCGGCTCCGATGCGCCCGCCTCGCCCCCGGCCGCCCCCTCCTTGAGCCCCTTCTTGAACTCGCTCGAGGACCGGCCGAGCGAGCGAGCGAGCTCGGGGAGCTTCTTCGCCCCGAACAGCAGCACGATGACGCCGAGGACGACGAACCACTCCGGTCCAAAGCTCATGTCGAGGACCCTGCCTTCCCGAATCCGGATCGACTCCCAGTGTACGCCTCGAGCCCGCACCCTGCCCGTCGCGACCTCCGGGGTTGAGGAGGACCGGCCGGGCGCGTATCCTGCGGAGCGAGAGTTCTTCCCCTTTAAGTCCGGTCCCGTGAGGCCGGGAAGGGAGGCAGTTGAGATGGCGACGATGCACGCCCGGCCGCGAGCGCGGCTGGGCGTGCGTTCGTGATGGGCTCGGTCCGTCTCCTGGACGGGGCCGAGATCCGCCGGGCGGTCACCCGGATCGCGCACGAGATCCTCGAGCGCAACAAGGGCGCCCAGAGCCTCGTGCTGGTCGGGATCGCCGCGCGCGGAGACGATCTCGCCCGCCGTCTGGCTGAGGAGATCGAACGCATCGAGGGCGCGCGGGTCCCCGTCGGCGCCCTCGACATCACGTTCTACCGGGACGACATCGGCATGCGCGCCGAGGCGCCGGAGGTCCACGAGACGCGGATCGACTTCGACATCAACGGCAAGACCGTCGTCCTGGTCGACGACGTCCTGTTCTCCGGGCGCACGATCCGCGCCGCGATGGACGCGCTCGTCGACTTCGGTCGTCCGGCCGCCATCCAGCTCGCGGTCCTCGTCGACCGCGGGCACCGCGAGCTGCCGATCCGCGCCGACTTCGTCGGCAAGAACGCGCCCACCCGCAAGGACGAGGACGTCCGCGTGGCCCTGATCGAGACCGACGGCGAGGACGCCGTGTACGTGGAGGAGCGCCCATGAACAAACACCTGCTCTCCATCAACGACGTGTCCGCGGAGGACATCGTCCGGATCCTCGACGTGGCCGAGTCCTTCCGCGAGGTGGGGACCCGAGTCATCAAGAAGGTCCCCGCGCTCCGCGGTCGCACGGTCGTGAACCTGTTTTACGAGAACTCCACGCGGACCAGGATCTCCTTCGAGCTTGCGGCGAAACGCCTTTCGGCCGACGTCATCAACTTCACGACGAGCGGGACCTCGGTCGCCAAGGGCGAGAGCCTGAAGGACACGGCCCTCACGCTCCAGGCGATGGGCGCGGACGCGATCGTGATCCGCCATTCGTCGTCGGGCTCGCCGTACACGCTGACCCGGTGGGTGCGGGGGAGCGTGCTGAACGCCGGTGACGGCACGCACGAGCACCCCACGCAGGCGCTGCTCGATCTCTACACGATCCGGGAGAAGCTGGGGCGGTTCGAGGGCCTGCGGGTGGCGATCTGCGGAGACGTGCTCCACTCCCGCGTCGCGCGCTCGCTGTCCTTCGCCCTCGTCAAGATGGGCGCCGACGTGACCCTCGTGGGCCCGCCCACGCTGATCCCGCCCGACGCGCCGGCGTGGGGGGTTCACGTCTCGTTCGACATCGACGAGGTCCTTCCCAAGATCGACGTCTGCTACCTGCTCCGCGTCCAGCGGGAGCGGCAGCGCCAGCAGTACGTCCCGAGCGTGCGGGAGTACGCCCGGCTGTTCGGGCTGACGCGAGAGCGCGTGGGCCTGCTGCCGGAGGGGGCCCTGATCATGCATCCGGGCCCGATGAACCGAGGCGTGGAGATCGACTCCGACGTCGCCGACCTCCCGCAGGCCGTGATGGAGGAGCAGGTGACGAACGGGATCGCGATCAGGATGTCGCTCCTGTACCTGTTGCTGGGGGGCGGCTCGGAGGGGGCGGTCGCCGATGGCTGAGCGCACCGCGTTCATCGGGGCACGGGTGGTGGATCCCGCCTCCGGCCGGGACGAGGTCGCGAACGTGCTCGTCGAGGGGGGCGCGGTGGCCGCCGTCGGGCCGGACGCGTCCCTCCGGGGGGCGTCGCTCGTCGACTGCCACGGCCTCGTGCTCGCTCCCGGGCTGGTGGACCTGCACGCGCACCTCCGGGAGCCCGGGCGGGAGGATGCGGAGACCGTCGAGACCGCCTCCCGCGCCGCCGCGGCCGGGGGCTTCACCGCGGTGGCGGCGATGGCGAACACCGACCCGGTCGCAGACACGCCCGCGGTCGTCGAGGAGGTCCGATCGCTCGCGTCGCGCGCCGCGCTGTGCGACGTGTTCCCGGTCGGGGCGATCACGAAGGGTCTCGCCGGGGAGGAGATGGCGGCGATCGGCGAGATGGCGGCGATCGGAGTGCGGCTGTTCAGCGACGACGGACGCTGCGTTCCGACGGCCCGGGTCCTGCGCAACGCCCTTCAGTACGCCAAGGCGTTCGACGCGGTGATCGCCGAGCACTGCGAGGACCCCTCGCTCGCCGAGGGCGGCCAGATGCACGAGGGCATCCACTCGTACACGCTCGGGCTCACCGGCAAGCCGGCCGAGTCCGAGGAGATCGTCGTGTTCCGTGACCTCGCGCTCGCGCGGCTCACCGGCGGGCGCCTGCACCTGCAGCACCTGTCGGCCGGCGGCTCGGTCGAGCTGCTCCGCCGGGCCAGGGCGGCGGGCGTTCGCGTGACGGCGGAGGTCACGCCGCACCACCTGGTGTTCGTCGACGAGGACCTCGTCACGTACGACACCAACTTCAAGGTGAACCCGCCGCTGCGGACCCCCGAGGATCGCGAAGCGCTTCGAGCCGCGCTGGCCGACGGCACGATCGACGCGGTCGCGACCGACCACGCGCCCCACGCCGTCGAGGACAAGGAGGCGGAGTTCGACCAGGCGCCCCCGGGCACGATCGGGCTGGAGACGGCCCTGGCCGCCGTGCTGACCCACCTCGTCGAGCCGGGGCTGATCCCGCTCCCGCGGGCGATCGAGGCGCTCTCGACCGCTCCGGCGCGGATCCTCGGCGCCTCCGGGCACGGGGGACCGATCGAGCCCGGGCGCCCCGCGAACCTGGTCGTCTTCGATCCCCGGGCCGAATGGGTCGTGGAACCGCCGTTCGTCTCACGCAGCAGGAACTCGGCCTTTCTCGGCAAATCCTTGCGGGGCAAGGTGATCCACACCGTACTCCGCGGGGAGCCGGTGGTCGGCGACGGGAAGCCTCGGCGGTGATGAACCCTCAGCCCGCCGCTCGCGCACCGGAGGCCGGACCCAGATGACTAGTCTGTGGCAGACTAGTGAGCCGGCCCTGCTCGTGCTCGAGGACGGCTCGGTGTTTCGAGGCCGCTCGTTCGGAGCCGTCGGCGAGGCCGTCGGCGAGGCCGTGTTCAACACCGCGATGTCGGGCTACCAGGAGGTCCTGACCGACCCGTCCTACGCGGGCCAGATCGTGACGATGACCGCGCCGCATCAGGGCAACTACGGCGTGAACCGCGAGGATCCGGAGTCGCCCCGTCCGCAGGTCGCCGGGTTCGCGGTCCGCGAGGCCGCTCGCCGGGCTTCCAACTGGCGGGCCGAGCGCACGCTCCGCGAGGAGCTCGTCGACGCGGGGGTCGTCGGGATCGAGGGGATCGACACCCGTCGCCTGACGCTCCTGCTCCGGGAGCACGGGGCGATGCGCTGCGGCGTGAGCGCGATCGAGCGCGACGCCGACGCGCTCCTGGAGCGGGTTCGCCGGTCCCCGGGGATGCAGGGGGCGGACCTCGCCCGCACGGTCACGGCCGCCGAGCCGTACGAGGCGGCCTCGCTCGTGGGTCCGGCCGACCGGTCGGGCGGCCGGGTCTTCCGCGTCGCGGCGTTCGACTTCGGCATCAAGCGGAGCATCCTGCGGCTGCTCGCCGCGGCCGGATGCGAGAGCGTCGTCTTTCCGGCCTTGACGCCGGCCCGGGAGGTGCTCTCGGGCGGGTTCGACGGCGCGCTGCTCTCCAACGGACCGGGGGATCCGGCGGCCACCGCGTACGGCGTACGGGCGGCCGCGGAGCTGCTCGGCTCGGTCCCCGTGTTCGGGATCTGTCTCGGCCATCAGCTCCTCGCGCTCGCGCTGGGCGCCCGGACGTACAAGATGCCGTTCGGGCATCGGGGGACCAACCAGCCGGTGAAAGACCTGCGCACCGGCCGGGTGGAGGTCTCGAGCCACAATCACGGCTTCGCCGTGGACCCGACGTCGTGGGACGGCGGCTCCCCGGCCGCCGACCCGCCCTTCGATGCCGGGAGCGCGGAGGGCCCCGCCGTGGTCGAGACGCGGCATGGGCGGGTGGAGCTCACGCACTGGAACCTGAACGACGGCACGCTCGAGGGCTTCCGCTGCCTCGACGTCCCCGCCCTCGCGGTCCAGTACCACCCGGAGGCGGCGCCCGGGCCGCACGACGCCCGCCACCTGTTCGCCGAGTTTCGCGAGCTGATGGAGGCCTGATGCCCCGGCGAACCGACCTCGACCGGATCCTCGTGATCGGCTCCGGGCCGATCGTGATCGGGCAGGCCTGCGAGTTCGACTACTCGGGGACGCAGGCCTGCAAGGTGCTTCGACGAGAGGGCTTCCACGTGAGCCTGGTCAACTCGAACCCGGCGACGATCATGACCGATCCCGAGTTCGCGGACCGCACCTACGTCGAGCCCCTCACGCCCGAGTCGGTGCTGGCCGTGATCGAGCGGGAGCGCCCCGACGCCCTCCTGCCCACGCTCGGGGGCCAGACCGGGCTGAACGTCGCGGTGGCGCTCGCCGAGTCGGGCGACCTCGACCGGCTCGGCGTCCGGCTGATCGGGGCGAGCCTCCAGGCCATCCGGCGTGCCGAGGACCGGAGCGGGTTCCGCCGGACGATGCTCGAGGCGGGCCTGCCGACGCCTCGCGGAGAGACGGCCCGCTCGGTGCCGGAGGCGCTCGCGATCGCGCTCGAGCTCGGCTTCCCCGTCGTGGTCCGACCGTCGTTCATGCTCGGCGGCGGCGGCAGCGGGTTCGCCCACGATGCCGATTCCCTGCGCGAGCTCGCCGCCCGGAGCCTCGCCGCGAGCCCCACGCACGAGGTCCTGATCGAGGAGTCGGTCGCCGGGTGGAAGGAGTTCGAGCTCGAGGTCATGCGCGACGGGGCGGACAACGCCGTCGTCGTGTGCTCGATCGAGAACGTCGACCCGATGGGCGTGCACACCGGCGACTCGATCACCGTGGCGCCGATCCAGACGCTCACCGACCGCGAGTACCAACGGATGCGGGACGCAGCCCTCGCCTGCATCCGCGCGATCGGGGTCGAGACCGGAGGGTCCAACATTCAGTTCGCGGTCGACCCGCGAGATGGGCGCATGGTCCTGATCGAGATGAACCCGCGCGTGTCTCGTTCGTCGGCGCTCGCGTCCAAGGCGACCGGGTTCCCGATCGCCAAGATCGCGGCCCTGCTCGCGGTCGGCTACCGCCTCGACGAGGTCCGAAACGACATCACGGGGGAGACGCTCGCGGCCTTCGAGCCAACGCTCGACTACGTCGTCGTCAAGGTCCCGCGGTTCGCGTTCGAGAAGTTCGCGGACGCCGACCCGACGCTCACGACGACGATGAAGTCCGTGGGCGAGGTCATGGCGATCGGGCGGACCTTCAAGGAGGCGCTCGGCAAGGCCTGGCGCTCGCTCGAGCGTCCGGGCTGGGATCTCGGGGCCGCCGGGCTCCTGGGCTCGATCGCGGTGCCGAGCGAGCGCCGCCTCCACCTCGTCGAGGAGGCGCTGGCGGCCGGCCACTCGATCGACGAGGTCGCGGCCGCGTCGGGGATCGACCCCTGGTTCGTGGACCAGATCGCGCAGGTGGTCGAGGAGAGCGCGGCGCTCCGGGGCCGCGGCCTGGAGGACCTGTCCGCTGAGGAGCTGCGGCTGGTCAAGCGCCTCGGGCTCTCGGACGGGCGCATCGGGGCGCTGACCGGGGCGGACGAGCGGCGGG
>JAJPHY010000015.1 GCA_021325015.1 Actinomycetota bacterium
CAGATCACGGAGATCTTCGGGTTCGCGAACACCCGCTCCTGCATGATCTTCGAGGCCCGGAACTCGTCGCGACGGTGCACGATCGTGACCGAGCTCGCGAACTTGGTCAGGAACGTCGCCTCTTCCATGGCCGTGTCGCCGCCGCCGACGACCACCAGCCGCCGGTCCCGGAAGAAGAACCCGTCGCACGTGGCGCAGGCCGAGACCCCGCGCCCGCGCAGGCGCTCCTCGCCGGGCACGCCCAGCCATCGAGCGCTCGCGCCGGTCGCGACGATGAGCGTGCGCGCGCGCCATTCCTGGTCGCCGGCCCAAACCCCGAAGGGGCGCTCCGAGAGGTCGAGCCGGGTCGCGGTGTGGGCGAGCACCTCGGTCCCGAAGCGCGAGGCCTGCTTCTCCATCGCGTCCATGAGCTCGGGTCCGAGGATGGCGTCGGGGAACCCCGGGTAGTTCTCGACCTCGGTCGTGAGCATGAGCTGACCGCCGGCGTCGAGCCCCTTCAGCAGGAGCGGCCGCAGGTCGGCACGCGCCGCGTACAGGGCCGCCGTGAACCCGGCCGGCCCCGACCCGAGCACGATGACGTTCCGGACCTCGACCACGTCTGTCCTCATTCTCCCATAGGGCATAACCGCGCCCTATTCCGGCGGGCGCGGCTCACCCCCGGTCGCAAGACGCGATCGCCGCACCTTGCCGGACGTCGTCCGGGGCAGGCGGTCGACCAGCACGACCTCCCGGGGCGCCTTGAAGCGCGCCAGCGAACGGGCGACCTCGTCCCGGAGCTCCTCGAGGCTCGGCGGGTCGGTCGGACGGACCGGGACCACGAACGCGGTCACGCGGCGCCCCCACTCGTCGTCGGGGAGGCCGACGACCGCAACCTCGGCGACCTTGGGGCTCCCCCGGAGCGCGCGTTCGACCTCCTCGGGCCAGACCTTCTCCCCGCCCGTGACGATGAGGTCGTCGAGCCGGCCCTGGACTCGCAGCCGCCCGTCGTCGTCGATCCACCCGACGTCGCCGGTGCGAAGCCGCCCGTCGGGCGTGAACGGGCGGTCGGCGGAACCGCGGTAGCCCCGCATGAGCGTCGGTCCCTGGAGCAGGATCTCCGAGGTCGTTGGATCGAGACTCACGCGCGTCCCCCGGAACGGCCGGCCCTCGTACACGACGCCGCCGCCGCTCTCGGTCAGCCCGTAGGTCTCGACGACCCGTCCGCCTGCGCGCTCGGCGATCGCGCGGAGACCGGGCGGAAGCTCCGCGCCCCCGACCAGGATGGCCCGGAACCGCGAGAGGTCGACGCCCGTCCGCACGAGCCGGCCGAGCATGGTCGGGACCAGCGAGACGAACCTCGCCGTGTGCTCCCGCCCCACCGCCTCCGGGTCGAACCCCGGGTGCGCGATCACGGGCGCGCCGAGCAGGGCGGCGCGAAGGAGCACGAGCAGGCCACCGACGTGCGCCGGTGTGAGACAGGAGAGCCACGGGTCGTCGGGACGGGAGCCCAGGGTCTCGGCGGATCCCTCGACCGCGGCGCGGACGGCGTCGCGAGTGAGCTCGACGAGCTTCGGCTCTCCGGAGGTCCCCGAGGTGGGCAGGGCCAGGGCCAGCTCGCGGTCCTGGGTCGGAGGGGCAAGGCGCCTGCTCCCGTCGCCGTCCACGAGAATCGTCGGGCCCGCCCGCTCGACCAGGGCTCGGGCCTCGGGCGCCGGAGAGCGCACGTCCAGCGGGAGGAGCGCCGCGCCAGCCGCCCAGACGTCGGCCACCAGCCCGACCCACGCCGGCCCCGGCGGAAGGTGCGCCGCAACGAGGTCACCCGGGAGGGGCTCGAGGTTCTCGGACCGGGGCACGTGCGATAGGCTAGCCGAACCGTTCGAGTCCACGCTCTAGGAGTGATCGGTCCCATGGATTGGCGCGCATCGGGCGACTACGAGGACATCCGGTACGAGACGGCGGAGGGAATCGCCAAGGTCACGATCAACCGGCCGGAGGTCCGCAACGCGTTCCGGCCGAAGACGCTGTTCGAGCTCTCCCACGCGTTCGAGCTCGCCCGGGACGACCCGGAGGTGGGCGTGATCATCCTCACGGGGGAGGGCCCTCTCGCCTTCTGCTCCGGCGGGGACCAGCGGGTGCGCGGCGACGACGGGTACCGGGACGAGCGAGGCGTGGGTCGCCTGAACGTCCTGGATCTGCACGTGCAGATCCGCCGCCTGCCCAAGCCGGTGATCGCGATGGTGGCCGGGTACGCGGTCGGCGGCGGCCACGTGCTCCACCTGGTCTGCGACCTGACGATCGCGGCCGACAACGCGAAGTTCGGTCAGACCGGGCCGAAGGTCGGCTCCTTCGACGCGGGATACGGGAGCGGGCTGCTCGCGGCCACGATCGGGCTGAAGCGCGCCAAGGAGGTCTGGTTCCTCTGCGAGCAGTACGACGCCCGGACTGCCCTGCAGTGGGGGTTGGTGAACCGCGTGGTGCCGCTCGAGACGCTCGAGGAGGAGACCGTGGCGGTCTGCCGGCGGATCCTCCAGATGAGCCCGCTCGCCCTCCGGCTGATCAAGGCGGGGATGAACGCGTGGACCGACGGGCTCGCCGGCGTGCAGCAGCTGGCGGGGGACGCAACGCTCCTCTACTACATGTCCGACGAGGCGCGCGAGGGGCGCGACGCCTACCTCGACCGGCGACCACCGGACTTCTCCAGGTTCCCCCGGCGGCCGTGAGCCGGCTCTCGGTGTGGGTGGCCGGCGCCCGCCCTCGGACGCTGCCGGCCAGCGCGATGCCGGTCGTGGTGGGGACGGCCGCCGCGGGGCACGCCGTCGTCTGGCGAACGGTCGCCGCGTTCGTCGTTGCGCTCGGGCTCCAGATCGGCGCGAACTACGCCAACGACGTCCACGACGGCGTCCGGGGCGTCGACACCGAGCGACGGCTGGGACCGCCGAGGCTGACTGCCTCCGGGCTCGCGTCGCCGCGCGCGGTGACGGTCGCGGCGCTGGTCTCGATCGGCCTTGCGGGGATCGCCGGGCTCGCGCTCGCGATCGCGACCACGCTGTGGCTCCTCCCGATCGGGGCGGCGGCGATGCTCGCGCTCTGGCTCTACTCGGGCGGTCCCAAGCCGTATGCGGAGCTGGGGCTGGGGGAGGCGATGGTGTTCGCGTTCTTCGGCGTGATGGCGACGGCCGGGACCGCGTTCGTCCAGGCCGAGACCGTGAGCGCCGCGGCCTGGTGGTCGTCGGCGGCGATGGGCCTGCTGATCGTGGCGATCCTGGAAGCGAACAACCTGCGCGACATCCCGACGGACGCGGCGACCGGAAGGCGGACGCTCGCCGTGCGGCTCGGGGATCGCAGGACGCGGATCCTCTACCGCTGCGAGGTCGTCGCGGCCTATGCGGTGGTGGTCGTCGGCGTCCTGGTCGGGATCGCGGACGAGCGGTTCGGGCTCTCGCAGTGGGCGCTGTTTGCGCTCGCCTCGTGGCCGCTCGCGATCCACCCGATGGAGACCGTCGGCCGCGCCGAGGGACGCGAGCTGATCGCGGTGCTGGAGGGAACGTCGAAGCTGGTGGTCGCGTTCGGCGCTCTGCTGGCGCTCGGTCTGTGGATCGCGGGGGCGAGCGCCCGGTGACCATCGGTCTCCAGTCGGGGTGAGTCGTGGGCGAGGGGGACGTGGCGTTCGCGTGTCTGTGGGCGTTCGTCGACGAGCTCGTCCGGCGGGGGCTCGAGCACGCGTGCGTGTCGCCCGGTTCGCGGTCGACTCCGATTGCGCTTGCGCTGCAGCGCCATCCGAAGGTGGCGGTCCATGTGCACCTCGACGAGCGCGCGTCGGCGTACTTCGCGCTCGGGCTCGCGAAGGCCACGGGGCGGCCGGTCGCCGTGGGCTGCACGAGCGGGACGGCGGTCGCGAACCTGTTCCCGGCCGTGGTCGAGGCCTCCATGGCCCGCGTGCCGCTCGTCCTGCTGACCGCCGACCGGCCACCCGAGCTCCGGGGGGTGGGGGCCAACCAGACGATCGACCAGCTCGAGATCTTCGGGCGGCACGTGCGCGTGTTCGTCGACGCGCCGGTCCCCGGGGACCGTCCGGACCCGGAGGGGTGGCGGGAGCTGGCGTTCGCCGCGGTGAGCGAGGCGCTCCGGCACCCGCCCGGACCGGTGCACGTCAACCTGCCCTTCCGCGAGCCGCTCGTCCCGGAGGTCGCGGAGACGCCGGCCGAGCCGACGGAGCTTCGATGGGCGCACTCGATCGCGTCCTCCGCATCCGAGGACCAGGTCGAGAGGCTCGCCGGGATGCTCTCGAGCGTCGAGCGCGGAGTGATCGTCGCCGGAACGCTCCGCGAGGAGGCGCCCGCGCTGGTGCGGCTGGCCCGGGCCTTGCAGTGGCCGCTGATCGCCGAGCCGACGTCGGGCGTCCGCGTGCCGGGCGCGCTCGGGGCCGGCCAGTTCCTGCTGGCCGACGATCGGTTCGCGTCCTCGCACGTGCCCGACCTGGTCGTCCAGGCGGGAGCCGCGCCGACCTCGCGCGCCGGGCTCGCCTTCGTCGCGCGCGCGGCCGATCTCGTGATCGTCGACCCCGACGGCCTGGTCGCCGATCCGAACCGCCGCGCGACCTGGACGCTGTCCGTCGACGTCCAGACGTTGGCGCTCGAGGTCGCCGATCGGCTCGCCGGGCGCGAGCGCTCGGCATGGGTGGACGAGTGGGAGATGGCCGACCGTTCGGCGCGAGCCTCGGTGGACGAGCTGATCGACGGGTGGGACGAGCCCTTCGAGGGCCGGATCGCGCGCGACGTCGCGGCCTGGCTGCCTCACGGGACCACGCTCGTCGTCGGCTCGAGTATGCCGATCCGCGACCTCGACGCGTACATGCGGCCGCGCACGGGCATCCGCGTGCTCGCGAACCGGGGAGCGAGCGGGATCGACGGGTTCGTCTCGACGGCGCTCGGCGTGGCCGGCTCGGGCGTCCGGACCGTCGCGCTCTGCGGTGACCTGACGCTCCTGCACGACGCTGGGTCGCTGCTGTGGAGCGCGCGCCGAGCGCTCGACGCGGTGTTCGTCGTTCCGAACAACGACGGCGGCGCCATCTTCTCGTTCCTGGACCAGGCGCGCCTTCCCGAGCTGGAGACGCTGTTCACCACGCCCCACGGGCTGGACCTCGCGGCGGTTGCCGCGGCGGCCGGCGCGGGTCACGCCCGGGTGGACCGATCCGGAGAGCTCTTCCCCGCGCTCGAGCGCGCGTCCGCCTCCGGAGGCGTGTGGATCCTCGAGGTGCCATCCGACCGGGAGCGGAACGTGGACCGCCACCGCGAGGTGAGCGAGGCGGTCTCCCGAGCCCTCGCGAGGATCTGATCGCTCGCCGCCACGGCGAGCGAAGGTGTCGGTGATCGTGTCCGCCCCGGGCGCCCTCGCGGGGCGGAGCGGATCAACCCCAACGCAGGGCGTCGAGCAGCGCGCGAAACTTGCGCTCGGTCTCGTCGAGTTCGAGCTCGGGGACCGAGTCGGCGACGATTCCGGCGCCGGCGAACAGCCGGGCGGTCCGGCCGGCGATCTCGGCGCACCGGAGCGCGATCGCCCACTCGCCGTCGCCGGTCGCGTCGACCCATCCAACCGGGCCCGCGTACGAGCCCCGGTCGATGGGCTCGAGCTCCCGGAGCGCCTCGCGCGCCTCCCGGCGCGGCCGACCGCAAACCGCCGCCGTCGGGTGCAGGCAGTCGACGACCTCGAGCACGCTCGTCACCGAGGGGGCGGCGCGACCCCGAAACGGCGTCGCGAGGTGCCAGACGTTGGCGGTCCCGACCAGCTCGGGCTCGCTCGGGTACGAGAGGTCGGCGCAGAGCTCGCCGAGCGCCTCGGCGACGTCGTCCACGACCGCCTGGTGCTCCTCCCGGTCCTTCGCGGACTCCAACAGGGCGCGGGCGGACGCTCGGTCCTCGTCCGGGTCGCCGAACCGCGGCGCCGACCCGGCGAGCGGCGTGGCCTCGATCGTCTCGCCGCGTTTGCGAACCAGGAGCTCCGGCGTCGCGCCGACGAGGGTCGAGGGCGATGCGTCCACGGGCCCCGGCGCTGCGAACGAGAAGCAGGCGGGGTCGACCGCTCGGAGCCGCCGCAGGAGCTGCCCGGCGTCGAGCTCGCGCTCGGCGTCGACCACGACGGTCCGGGCGAGCACGACCTTGCGAAGGCTCGAGCCTCGGATCGCCCGCACGGCGGCGGCCACCGCCGCCTCGTACGCCTCCGGTTGCGGCTCGAACCGGAGCTGGATCTCGGCGAACGCGTCTCGCGGCGCCGTGCGCGCGACCGGGAGGCGCGGTTCGGGCGCTTCCCGCTCGTCCACGGGCCCGAGCTCGATCGCCCAGGTCTGCCCCTCGATCGTCCTCCGGGTCGCCCGCATCGGGATGACGAGCTCGGCCGGACGCTCCTCGTCGAAGGGGATCGCGCCGACCGCCACGGGGAAGAGGTCTCCCGGCTCGACCTCGGCGAGCGACGCGCTCACGACCCGAGCCAGCCGGCGGATCCGCCCGGGCCCGCCTTCCACGCGGATCCGGCGCGCCGCCCCGGCGCCGGAGACGCCGAGTCCCGACCGCTCGAACGCGAACCCGCCGGGCCGGTAGGTGGCGAGCAGGTCGAACGCCGGTCCGAGCCGGCGCGTCCGGGCGCTCAGACGCACCCGTTCGCTCACGCCCTCGTCCCCACGAGGAGCTGGGCGGCGCCGCCGAGCAGGCGCAGGCGCCGTGCGTCGGGAAACCCGGCATCGGCAAGCATCGAGAGGATCGCCGGGGGCGGGGGCAGGTACCCGAGAGACGTCGGCAGGTACCGGTAGGCCTCCCGGTCCGACAGGGCCCCGCCGATCAGCGGGACGATCCGACCGAAGTAGATCGCGTGCCCGGCGCGCAGAACCGGGTGCTCGGGCCGCGAGGCCTCGAGGAGTGCGATCCGCCCGCCCGGCCGGACCACCCGCGCCACCTCGACGAACAGCGCCTCGAGGTCCACGACGTTCCGCAGCGCGAACCCGCAGGTCGCCCCGTCGACCGAGGCGTCCCGGAGCGGGAGGCGCAGGACGTCCGCCGCGACGAGCGGCGCTTGCGTCGTCGCGGCGCCGAGCATCCCGAACGAGAAGTCGAAGCCGACCGCCAGGTAGCCGCTGCGCCGCAACTCGGTGCAGAGGTCGCCGGTCCCGCAGGCGAGGTCGGCGACGAGCGCTCCCCCGGGCAGCCGGAGCTCACGGACCGCGCGCCGTCTCCATCCGACGTCCAGCCCGAGCGTCATGACCCGGTTCACGAGGTCGTAGCGCCCCGCGATCCGGTCGAACATCGAGCGGACCCGCCGGGCCTTCTCCTCGCCCTGCGGGAGATCGCTCACGCGAGCTCACCCACCGTCGCCGCGATCGGCGCGGTCACGGTTGCCACGCGCGGTCCATGCGACGGGACTCCTCGCGCGCGGCCTCCACCTCCGCCGCGCCCCCCACGCGCTCGAGGTGCTCCTCGGCCACGCCGAGCAGCACCCTGCGGAAGTGGTTCGCCACGAGGCTCGTCACCGCGGGGAGGAGCGTGCGAAAGGCCTCGACGAGCTGGGCCGCGGCCGCCTCGTCGGACTGGGCCGTGTCGCGGATCGGCTTGCGCACGCGCTCGTCGAACAGCTCGACGGCGCGCTCGGCCACGCCGAGCATCGCGGCGTGCGTATCGCGGGCGAGCGAGAGGAGCTCGCCGAGCGGCAGGCCGAACTCGAGGAGCTTGAGCGCCGCGCGAACCATCTCGATGTCGGCGGTCGTGTAGCGGTCCTCGCCGTCGATCCGCCGGCCGATGCGGATCCCCTCGCGCTCGACCGCCTGGATGAGGGAGGCGGGGACGCCGCTTCGCAGCGCGAACTGTTCTAGCGTGAGGAGCTCGTCCTCGCGCCCGTCCGCGCGCGCGGCGGCGACCGCCGCCGCGAGGTCCGCATCGGCCCGTCCGAGCTCGCCCTCGACCACCCGGCGAATCGCGGCGAGCGTGAGCCCCTTGCGCTGGAGCGTCCGGACCTCGTGGATCCGCCGGACGTGCTCGGCCCCGTACCACGCCACCCGCCCCTCGCGGACGGGCGGGGGCAGCAGGCCGCGGGACTGGTAGTAGCGGATCGTGTCGACCGAGACGTCCCACTCGGAGGCGAGCTGCTCGACGCGGTATCTCACGACCGTCAACTCTACGAGTGTTCGCTCGAACCATCCAAGCACCGGCCGCTGCGGGCCGGGCGGACCGGTTCGGAGCGGCCGCGAGCCGTCCGGTCCCCGGAGTCAGATCCGGCTGCTGGTGAACGAGAGGAGCCCGCAGTCCGGCCTCGAGGCCACCCAGATCACGACCTTGTCGGGGGGTTGCCCGGCGCCCGGAGTGCGCAGGTACACGCCGACGTAGGCGGGCTGCCCGCCGAAGCGGGCCCGGATGAGCCTCACGAGCCGGTCGTTCCCGGTGATGCCGCCGCCGGCGGCTTGGACGAGGCAGGCGGTCGCCGCATCGGCGCTCGGCTGCTCGGCGGCCTTCATCGATGGCGAGGGGGCGATGCCGAGCTCCTGTCGCGCGAGGCCGGCCGAGTCCTCCGCGAGCGCCTGCAGCCGCCCCGGCTTGGCGTAGTCGACCGGGCTCGACTCGAGCGGAACGGGGGCGAGGGCCGCGCCGGCTCCGCGAGGGGCGGCCGAGGCGAGCGCGCGATTGGCGGTCTCGGCGCCTCCGCCCCGGCCGCCCGGGCGGTGGGGGAGCGCGACCGCGAGCACCGCCACGATCACGGCGGCCGCAGCGAGGCCGGCCGTCCATTGCGCGCGCGCGCGCCAGCGGGACGAGGAGGACGCGCCGGCTCGCCGTCGCAGCTCGAGCGTCACCGGGCCAGTGACGCCGAGCGGGACGCTCTCCTCCGGCAGGTCGGCGAGCAGGCGCGCCGCCCGCGCGGCGAGCTCGACCTCCTCCCGGCACGTCGCGCAGGTCGCGAGGTGCGCGTCGACGGCGGCGCGCTCGGTCTCGCTGAGCGTGCCGTCGACGTAGCCGGCCAGGAGCTCCTCGGGATGGGTCATCGGGTCGCCTCGTCTGACGGTCGGGCGCGGCCCGGGCGTTCCCCTCGCGGGGTCTCCCCGAGGGCTCGGGCCAGGGCGACGCGGCCTCGGTGCAGCCGCGACTTCACCGTGCCCACCGGCACGCCGAGGATGGAGGCCACGTCCTCGTAGGGAAGGTCCTGCACGTCGTGGAGGACCATGACGACTCGGAAGTCCTCGGGGACCTCGAGGAGCGCGCGCTGGACGTCGATGGACAGGTTCGTGGCGTCCGCGTGGTCCGGTGCGGGGGGCGGCTCGGGCTCGTGGTCGGGGATCCGGTCGAGCATCGGCGCGCGTTGGCGCCGGCGAAGCAGGTCGTAGCAGACGTTCACCGTGACGCGGTGCATCCAGGTGGCGAACGCCGCTTCCCCGCGGAACGAGGAGAGCTTGCGAAGGGCTGTGAGGAACGCCTCCTGCGTCGCGTCCCGCGCGTCCTCCTCCCGGCCGGTCATCCGGAGCGCGAGGTTGTACACGCGGCGCTCGTGCCGCTCGACGAGCTCGCCGAACGCGGAGGTCTCGCCGCTCAGGGTCCGTCGAACGAGGTCCTCGTCGCGTTCGCCCACCGTCACTCGCCCAGCACGTGGAACTCGGCGACCACGATCCGATTGCCGTCGTCCGTCGGGACGACGCTCGTGCACCAGAGCAGGACGTATCGTCCCCGTACCGGTTCCATCGTCTCGCGCACGTCGGACGTCGCCGTGAAGAAGGGACCCGAGGCAAGATCGAGGGCGGCCGGGTCGTTCCCCACGGCGACCCGGAACGTGAAGCCCGGCCACGGCGTCTGGAGACGAAACCCGGTGACGGTGCGCACGCCCCCGAGGTCGAACAGGATGCCGACGCCGGGCTTGTGCAGCTCGCCGTCGAAGTAGTTCTCGGACTTCCAGACGGTCGCCGGATCTCCGTCGTCGGCGAAGGGGATGCCCGAGTCGTTTTCGCTCTGGTCTCCAAACGGGTCGAACGCGCGCGCGGAGACGAAGCGCAGCACCCTCGGGGCCGGGGACGTCGGGCTCGGTGAGGCCTGCCGCAACCGGATGCCGACCGGCCCCCCGAGCTCGAGCTCCCCGAGGGACAGGCCGGCCACGACCGCGATGGCGGCGAGCGCCGCCACGAGGACCGGAACGGCCAGCCAGGTCCGGAAGACCGACGGCCGGTCGGCGGGCGACCTCGAAGGCCGGGGGGCCGCCTCGCCCGCGATCGGGATCTCGCCCGAGGAGAGCCCCACGGCCTCGCGGAGCGCGTCGGCGAGCGCTGCGGCGGTGGGGTAGGCCTCGGCCGGGTCCCGCGACCGCGATCCGACCACGACGGTGTCGAGCTCGCGCGGGACGTCTCGACGGAACGCGCGCGGAGAGGCGGAATCCTCCGTGGAGGGGCGGCCCGTGAGCAGGAAGAAGAGCAGGGCGCCCGCGGCGCGGACGTCCACGCTCGGGTCCCCCGACGCGCCCGACACCGCGGACGCGACGCCGACGTCCGTGACGTGCACGGAGCCGTCCTCGGCGACGAGGACGTTCTCCGGCGTGACCCCGAGGTGGAGCACGCCCGACCCGTGGGCCGCGGAGAGGGCGTCGAGGACGCGGACGACGAGGGCGGCGGCGTGCCCCGGCGAGAGGCTCCCCTCGCGCTCGAGCAGGGTGCGCAGGTTCGACCCCTCGATGTGCTCGCGGACGAGGAACGGCGCTCCTCGGTCCCATCCGACGTCCAGGAGGCGGGCGAGGGCGGGGTGCGAGAGGAGCGCGATCGCCCTGGTCTCGCGCGTGAAGCGCTCGGCGAGCGCCGGGTCCTCCGAGAGCGACGGGTCGAGCAGCCGAACCACCACCCGCCTCGCGAGCTTCGTGTCGGTCGCCCGCCACGAGGCGCCGCGGAGCCCGCGCCCGAGCTCGTCCTCCAGGACGTACCGCCCCGCGAGCACGGTGTTGGGCCGCTCGATCCTCACCGCCCGAGTCTAGCCTCGCGCGAGAACCGAACCGTCGTGATCAGAGCGTCGGCGGGCTCCCCGTCCCGGTGCCGACCGCCTTCGTGAAGTGTTTGAGAAAGCTGATCCGTCCCGCAAGCAGGGTGGAGGCCCGCTTCGTGATCGTGATCGTCACGTTCCCCGTCGTCGGGTCCAGAACGAACCCGTCTTTGGTCAGCTTGGCTCCCGGGACCTGTTGCTGGATCTGGTCGAGCGCGGCGGTCTTCGCCTGATCGAGGCTGTGCGTCGTCTTGTACACGGATGCGGCCTCGAACGCGGCGTCGTTGGCCGCGCTCGAGACCTTGTAGCGCATCAGCAGGATCGAGCCCGTGTCCCAGGCCCCGAGGAGGAACACGACGAGCAGCGCGAGCCAGACGAACATGATCTTGCCTATGAGCCCCCGCTCGTCGCGCAGCCGTTCGACGCGCCTCACCTGGTCCACCTCGTGGTCAGCTGTCGCCACATCACATCGACCTCGTCGAGCCGCACGATAAGCGCCGCGAGCCCGAAGGCAAGCAACCCGGCCAGGACCGACCCCACCACCTGGACGGCCTGGGCGCCGAGTGTGGCGGTCCCGAGGCTGTTGCCGATGGTCCGCGCGACGACCCAGGCGACCCCGGCGGTCGCGCCGGCGGCGATCAGGGTTCGGATCAGGCTTGCGGCGATTCGGCGGCCGTCCAGACGGTGCAGCCGACGTCGGATGAGCACCAGCAGCGCGATCGAGCCGAACGCGTACGAGGCGGCATAGCCGAGGGCGAGCCCGAGCAGGTGCAGCCGGAACGTGAAGAAGAACAGGAGGTTCGCGCCGGTGTTCACCACGACCGCGACGACGTTCACGAGCGCCGGGGTCCGCGTGTCCTGCATCGCGTAGAAGGCGCGGAGCAGGAGCTGGAACAAGGAGAAGAAGAACAGTCCGAGTGCGAAGGCCCGAAGCAGGCCGGCCACCAGGTCCGTGTCCTGCTCCGTCGCGGCCCCGTGCTGGAGGACCAGTCGGACGACGGGGGTGGCGAGCACCAGGTACCCCGCGGCGGCGGGAACCACGATGACGGCGGTGGCGCGGATGCCCTGGGACAGCAGCGTGCGGAACCCGTCCACGTCCCGCGCCGTCCAGCGGGTCGCCATCGCCGGGAGGAGCGCGGTGAAGATCGAGACCGCGAAGATCGCGTGCGGGAGCTGGAACAGGATCAGGGCGGCCGTGTAGGCCGCGTA
>JAJPHY010000026.1 GCA_021325015.1 Actinomycetota bacterium
CCTCGCGCATGGCGTTCCAGGCCCGTCCGATCCGCGACTCCGCGAGTCGCCACGAGACGTAGATGGCGGCGACGCAGAGGACCACCATCAGGTAGTAGAAGGTCTGCGGGTTCCGGAACGAGACGCCGGCGATGGGGGCGGGGGCGATCCCGGTGAGACCCTGGGCGCCGCCCAGCACGGGCTTCAGCCAATCGGACTGCAGCAGGACGCTCACGATCTGCCCGAACCCGAGGGTCACGATCGCGAGGTAGTCGCCCCGAAGGCGGAGCACCGGCCCCGCGATCAGCACGCCGAGGACCGCCGCCAGCACGATGACGAGCGGCAGCGCGGCGTAGAAGGACAGGTGCCAGGACAGCGCCGGGTGTCCCTGGCCGAGCGCCGTCACGGGGACGGCGCTCATGAGCACGGCGGTGAGGTAGGCACCGGCGGCGAAGAAGGCCACGTTGCCGAGGTGGAGCATGCCGGCGTAGCCGACGACGATGTTCAGCCCGAGCCCCATCAGCAGATAGATGCCGACGTCGCCGAGGATGTTCGAGAACACCGAGCCGATGAGCTGGGGAAGGACGGCCAGAACGCCGGCGATCGCGAGCAGCGCCACGTAGCGGGTCATCCGCCGTCCCTGGGGGGTTCCCTCGGGTCCCGCCCGGCTCGCACGCCGCCGCTCGGCCCAGAACCAGGCGGCGGCCGTTGCCGCGACCACCACCAGGAGGGCGCCGGGCCATGTGAGCCCGCCCGTGATGGGGCTGTAGAGCCAGCCAGACGCCAGCCCCAGCTCGAAGAGCGCCGTCGGGACGATGCGCTGCAGGAGCGCCAGGATCAGCATCGTCACCACGCCGGTCGTGAGCGGACGCCGGATGCGGAACTGCAGCAGCCGGAACACCGAGCCGGCCGCCCCGACTGCCGCTCCCCCCGCCGTCAGGATCAGGCCGGCCAGGACCACCGGGTGACCGAACGTGAGGATCGACATGAGCGTCGGCGAGGCGTTGGGGAAGACGTTGCGGACGCTGTCGATGCCGATCGCGTCCCAGATCAGCATGAGCACACCCGTCGCGGCGCCCGCGACCGCGCCGGTCAGGGCGCCGAGCGGCCAGGCCTGTGGGAGCGTCGGCTGTTCGACCCGCCCCGAGGCGATGCGCGGCCGGGCGGCGACGAGCCCGGCGAGGAAGGCCGGGGCGGCGATCAGCAGGCGCGCGAGCGTGACCTGCGTGCCGATGAGGTTGCGAACCTGGAAGCGCTCGATCATCCCGACGAGCGCCAGGTAGACGACGATCACCGCGCCGACCAGACCCGCGCGGAGCGCCCGACGGACGATCGCCGACCCGCTCACCTTCAGACCTTCTCGGCCTCTCCGGTGCCCAGGATCCCGCCCGGCCGGAAGATCAGGACCAGGACCAGGATCGAGAAGGCGATCACGTCCTGGAGCTGGAGCGGGGAGGGCACGTGAAAGCCGGTGAGGAACAGCGGCGGCCCGACCGACTCGAGCACGCCGAGAATGAGCCCGCCGAGGGCGGCTCCGCTCACGCTTCCGATCCCTCCGAGCACGGCCGCCGTGAACGCCTTGATGCCCGGGGTGAACCCCATGAACGGCCCCACCTGCCCGAAGGTCATCGCAAAGAGCACGGCCGCGACGCCCGCGAGCGCCCCCCCGACCGCGAACGTCGTGACGATGATCCGATCGGTGTCGATGCCCATGAGCGAGGCGATCTCCGGGTCCTGCGAAACCGCCCGCATGGCCTTGCCCGTCTTCGTCCTGCTGATGAACAGCTGCAGCGCGAGCATGACCACGGCGGCCACGATGATCATCAGGAGCTGGGTTCGCGCGATCGGGATGCCGAACGGGTACCACTTCCCCGTGAGCACCTTCGGCGACGGGTATCCGCGGGTCTGGGGGCCGAAGAACCCGCGCGCGGTGTTCTGCAGGAACAGCGACGCGCCGATCGCCGTGATGAGCGGCACGAGCCGGGGCGCGTTTCGGAGCGGGCGGTACGCGATCCGCTCGAGCAGCACCGCCACGATCGTCGAGACGGCGATGGCCACGGCGAACAGGATCAGGAGCGCCACGAAGACGTTTCGGTCGAGGAAGCCGCTTTGCTCGTAGGCCTGCGCGAAGAAGAACGAGCCGAACGCCCCGGCCATGAAGACCTCGCCGTGCGCGAAGTTGATCATCTTCAAGATCCCGTAGACGAGCGTGTAACCGAGCGCGATGAGCGCGTACACGCTCCCGCGAGCGATCCCCAGCACCACGAAGTCCCGCCACGTGGCGGCGGCGTATCCCTGCCCGGCCGGCAGGTTGAGGGTTCGAAAGGTCCCGACCGCGACGACCGCGAGGATCAGAGCGGACAGGATCCCCAGGGCCAGGCGCCGCGCCGGCAGGCGTTCGAGGCGGCGAAGACGCCTGCCTGGAACGGTTTGGTTGACGTCGGTCATTCGCGCACCATAACCGGTTCCGCCCGCGCGGGCGTCGAGTCCGGACGGGGGCTGCGGGCGGGCCCCTGCCCGCCCGCAGCCCCCGTCCGAACGTCAGATCAGCCTCCGATGTCCGCGAGGGACTTGGTCTCGGTAAACACCGGCTTGGCGTTCGGGTTTCCTCCCTCGACCGGCCAGTCGGGGGCCTTGTACACGGCGATCGTCACGTCGGTGGCGCAGTCGCCGAGCGGGGTGCAGGTGATCGTCCCGGTGATTCCCTGATACCCGCTGGTCGCGAAGATCGCGTCCTTGAGCGCGGTCCGCGGGATCGTGAGCGAGCCGTCGCTCCCCTGGACGGCGACCTTCTTGATGGCGTTGGCCAGGATCATCATGGCGTCGAACGCGTGCGCGTGGAACACCGAGGTGGGGTCCGTGCCGAACTGCGACTTGTACGCCGGCAGGAACTGGTTCTTGTAGAAGTCCCCGTTGGCGAACACCGACAGGTCCGGCGACGACGCGTACGCGCCGTCGGCCGCCGAGCCGGCGATCTTCAGGAAGTCCGACGACAAGCAGCCGTCCGACCCCATCAGGACCGTGCTGTCCAGCCCCGGCACGCCGGCGGCCTGCTTGGTGATGAGCGCGCACGCCGGGTTGAAGTCCGGGAAGTACAGGAAGTCCGGGTGGCCCTGCCCGATCTTCGTGAGCAGCGTGCCGAAGTCGGTGTCGGTGCTCTGGATGGCCTCGGAGTCGGTGATCGTGCCGCCCTTCTGCTGGAACACCTGGCGGAACACCGCGGCAAGCGCGTCGGCGTACGGACTCTCGTCGTGGATGGTGGCCGCCGACCGGGCGCCCAGCTTGTCGTAGGCGAAGTCGGCAACGATCGCGCCCTGGATCTTGTCGTTGTGCGCCGTGCGCAGGTAGAAGGGCTGGTGCGTGCCCTCGGCCGTGAGGTTCGGGTTGGTGTTCGACGGCGAGATCAGCAGGACCCCCTTGTCCGACAGGATCTTGTCGGCCACGCCGAGCGCCGCGCTCGAGCAGCTGGTGCCGATCACGGCGAGGATCTGCGGGTCGGCGGCGAGCTTGGTCGCGCCGGCCTGGCCGCCCTCGGCCGAGCAGCCGTCGTCCTCGTTCACCATCGTGAGGTCGTGGCCGTCGATCTGCCCGCCCTTGCCGTCGAAGTTGCCGTCGAGGTAGTCGATGGCGAG
>JAJPHY010000166.1 GCA_021325015.1 Actinomycetota bacterium
GGCGACCGAGAAGGCCCGCGAGCTGGTGCGCGACGGGTGGAACCTCATCGTCTTCCCGGAGGGGACCCGGACGCAGGACGGGTGGGTCCAGCGGTTTCGCCACGGTTCGGCCCGGCTGGCGATCGACCTCGGGATGCCGGTGGTGGCGATCGCGATCGTCGGCGCCTACGCGGCGATGCCGAAGGGCCGGAGCTGGCCGAAGAAGGGGCGCCCGCCGATCCGCGTGCGCTACGGGCCGGCGCTCGAGCCCGAGGAGGGCGAGACCCACCAGGCGTTCTCGCTCCGGATGCAGCACGCGATCGCCGAGCTGTTCGACGAGGACCGCACGTCGTGGTGGGAGGCGCGCCGCCGCGCGGCTGCCGGCCAGACGCCGAGGATCTCCGGCCCGCAGGGTCCGAAATGGTTGCGGACGTGGGAGGGCTCGAGGCCGGTGCGGCGGCGCGGCACGCCGCCGGTCTGGAGATGAGGCGTGGCCAGGACCGGCGGGGAGAAGCGGCGCCACGAGCTGATCGAGGAGGCCATCCGCCACTTCGGGCGCGAGGGCTACCACGGCGCCAGCCTGGACGCGATCGCCTCGGCCGCCGGGATCCGCAAACAGACGCTGCTCTACTACTTCCCGACCAAGGAGGCCCTGCTCGAGGCGTGTCTGACCAAGGCCGGTGAACGGGTAGCGCAGGCCGTGGTCGAGGCGCTCGCCGGCAAGGAGACCACCTGGGAGCGGGCGGAGGCGGTCATCCACGCGGTCTTCCGCCTGGCCGGGGAGTGGCCCGAGTTCCCGATGTTCGTGCGCGAGGCCGGCCGGCTCGGCCCCGAGGCGTTCGAGCGGTTCGCCGCGGTGCTCGACCCGCTGCGTCGCCGTGCGATCGGGTTCCTCGAGAACGGGATGAAGGAGGGCGAGATCCGCCGCCAGGACCCCGCGCTCCTGCTGTTCACGCTGTACACGGCGGTCGTCGGCTCGCTCACCGAGGCGAGCGTGCTCCGCGCGGTGGTGGGGGAGGACAAGGGCCGGGCCTCGCTCCGGCGGCGGGAGAAGGAAGTGGTGGCGTTCGTTCGAAACGCGCTCGCGCCGACTGGGTGAGCGCGTCCGGCCGCGCCTCTGGGGTTTCGGTTTGCCGCGTCGGGACCGCGGCCGGCCGGAAGCCCTTCACGATGAGGTACGCCGCCAGGCTCATCTCCCACGCGAACACCGGCACCGCGCCGAGCGCTCCCCACGCCGAGACCTGCTCGGTCAGGCCGAACAGCACCGCTTCAGGAGAGGGTGGAAGCAAGCGTCCGTTCGGGGCGATATTCTGCGCCGACGTTTGCCCGCTGAGTGGAGGGAGGGCCAGGTGATCGGGGCACAGCCGGTCATGATCGCGTTCAGGTTCCTGCACATCGTCTCGGGGGCGCTGTGGGTGGGGTCTGCGTTCCTGTTCGTCGGGTTCATCGGGCCATCCGCGGCAGAGGTCGGCCCGAGCGCCGGCCCGCTCATGAGCGCCGCCGTGAAGAAGCGCAAGGTGGCGACGGTCATCACGATTCTGGGCGCCGTCACGGTCACGGCCGGCTGGATCATGTGGTTCCGGGACATGAACGACTACGGCGGGATCGGCAGCTGGCTCGACTCGGCCTTCGGAAAGGGCATCACCACCGGCGCGGTCCTCGCCACCATCACCTTCTTCATCGGCTACTTCGGCGTCGGAAGGAACGTGGAGCGGCTCGTCTCCCTCGGCGACGAGATCGCGGCCTCGGGCGGGCCGCCGAGCCCCGAGCAGGTGGCTTCGCTCAGTCGCACCGGCGCCGCGCTCGAGAAGCACGGCAAGCTCGACCTCGTCCTGCTGCTCCTGGCGGTCTCCGCGATGGCCACCGCCCGGTACTGGTAGGGACCTCAGCCGCCACCGAGCACGGCGCCGAGGTCGTAGCTCACGGGCTCCTCGATCTGGTCGAACGTGCACGAGCGGGGGTTGCGGTCCGGCCGCCAGCGCACGAACTGGGCGGTGTGGCGGAACCGCGGGCCCTCCATGTGGTCGTAGCGGACCTCGACCACGCGCTCCGGCCGCAGCGGCACGAACGACAGGTCCTTGCCGGCCGCCCACCGGCTGAACTCGGAGTGCCGGGGGGTGCGAACCTCGTCCACGAGCTTGGCCCAGTCCCACGGATGTTGGTCGAAGGTGGTCACGAGCGGCCGGAGCTCCCGGAACAGCCTGCGGCGCTCGGCCATCGGGAACGCACCGACCACGCCGACGCTCTGCAGCTCGCCCCCCGCGTCGTACAGGCCGAGCAGCAGCGAGCCGATCGCGTCCTTCTCGCTCTTGTGCACGCGGTAGCCGGCGACCACGCAGTCGGCGGTCCGGACGTGCTTGATCTTGAACATCACCCGCTTGTCCGGCTGGTACGTGAGGTCGAGGGGCTTGGCGACGACGCCGTCGAGGCCGGCGCCCTCGAACTCGTCGAACCAGCGGAGGGCGAGCTCGCGGTCGGTCGTGGCCGGCGTGAGGTGGATCGGCGGTCGGGCCTTTCGAAGCACCTTCTCGAGCGCCCGACGTCGCTCGGCGAACGGCGCCTTGGTGAGGTTCCGGTCATCGAGTGCGAGCAGGTCGAACGCCACGAAGTGCGCCGGGGTCCGTTCCGAGAGGAGCTTGACCCGGCTGGCGGCAGGGTGGAGCCGGAGCTGCAGCGTCTCGAACTCCAGCCTGCGACCCGA
>JAJPHY010000080.1 GCA_021325015.1 Actinomycetota bacterium
GAGCGGGCGAGGTGATGCGACATGCTGCAGGCGTTCGTGCTCGTCCAGGCGGAGCCGGGGACGGCGGCGCGCGTGGCGGCCGCGCTCGCCCGTCTGGACGGGGTGCTGTCGGCGGCGCTGGTGACCGGGCCGTACGACGTGATCGTGCGAGCGGAGGCCACCAGCGTCGACGAGCTCGGCAAGCTGGTGCTGCGGCCGATCCAGCACATCGAGGGGGTCATCCGGACGATGACCTGCCCGATCCTGCACCGCGACTGATCCCGCACCGCGACTGATCCCGCACCGCGACTGATCCCGCACCGCGACTGACCCCGCACCGCGACTGATCCCGCACCGCGACTGACCCCGCACCGCGACTGATCCCACACCGCGTCTCGACCCCGCGGCCCGCGCCCGCCCGAATGACAGCCCGGGCCGGGGGGCGCAGACTGTCGTCGTGGGCCACGTCGAGTACGAGTTCCGCCCCGAGGTCTCGAGTCCGGTCATGGTCTGCGCGTTCGCCGGCTGGAACGATGGTGGCGAGGCCGCGACGACGGCGGTCCGCTATCTGCGAGATCGCTTCGGAGCGCGGAGGTTCGGGAGGCTGGACCCGGAGGAGTTCTTCGACTTCCAGGTCAACCGTCCCACCGTCACCCTGGACGCCGGGATGACCCGCCGACTCGAGTGGCCGACGTGCGAGCTGTTCCACGCCCGGCGCTCCGAACGGGACCTCCTGCTGTTCATCGGCGTGGAGCCCAACCTGCGATGGAGGACGTTCTGCGCCTCGATCCTGGAGGTCTGCAGCAACCTGGAGGTGGAGCTGCTCGTCACGCTCGGGGCCTACCTCGCCGACGTGCCCCATTCGCGCCCCGCGCCGGTCACCCTCGCGAGCGCCGATCCGACGTGGGCGGCGAGGCTGGGCATCGCGACGTCGACGTACGAGGGTCCCACGGGGATCGTAGGTGTGCTGAACGAGGCCGCGGCGGCGATCGGGTTGCCCGCGGTCTCGATGTGGGCGGCCGCGCCGCACTACCTTCCGTCCGACGCAAACCCGAGGGTGGCGCTCGCCCTGCTCGAGAGGCTTCGGGACCTCCTCGGGGTCGAGCTCGACACGGCAGAGGTCGAGACCGCCGCGCGGGTCTGGGACGAGCGGGTGCGACGGGCGATCGAGGGCGACCCGAACCTCGCCGCCTACGTCCGACGGCTCGAGGAGGCGGCCCCGGAGGAGGAGATCGCCCCGCCGGACGGCGAGGAGCTCGTCCGCGAGCTCGAGCGGTTCCTGCGCGACCAGCGCGACGAGTCGTGATGGAGGTGCGGCCCTTCGGAGCGAGCGGCCTCGATGTCCCCGTGATCGGGCTCGGCACCTGGGCGGTGTTCGACCTCGCACCGCGGCGCGAGGGCAGGGCTCGGTCCGTGGTGCAGACGGCGCTCGGGGCGGGCGTGCGGCTCGTCGACACTTCGCCCATGTACGGACGGGCCGAGGCGGTGTTGGCCCGAGCCCTCGATGGCGTCCGCGACCGCGCGCTGGTCGCGACCAAGATCTGGACGCCGTCGATCGAGGAGGGCAGGCGGCAGCTCGAGCGTCAGCTCGCGCTCTTCGCAGGCCGGATCGAGCTCGAGCAGGTGCACAACCTCGTCGCCTGGCGCGAGCACCTCGACTGGCTCGAGGGCGAGCGGGACTCGGGGCGCGTTGGGCTGATCGGTGCCACCCACTGGGACGCCGGGGCCTTCGACGAGCTGGAGCGAGTGATGCGCAGCGGCAGGATCCAGGCCGTCCAGGTCCCGTACAACCCAAGGGAGCGGGAGGCCGAACGCCGGATCCTCCCCCTCGCGCAGGACCTCGGGATCGGGGTGATCGCGATGCGCCCCTTCGCCGAGGGAGGTCTCCTGCCGGGCCCCGGTGATGAGGTCCTGCGCGCCCTCGGTGTGCGCTCGTGGGCGGAGGCGCTGCTCAAGTGGACCCTCTCGGACCCCCGGGTCCACGTGGCGATCCCGGCGAGCTCCAGTCCCGCGCACGCGCTGGAGAACGCCCGGGCTGGTGAACCTCCCTGGCTGGACGATGAGGGCCGGCGCCTGGTCGAGCGTCACGTCCGGTGAGCGCCGGCGCGCTCGGGCGTGAGCCGCGGGTCCGCGGCTGAGTGGGCGAGTATGGAGTGGTGGCCTTCCTCCGCGGAAGCGCTCGAGCGGCTGCAAAGGCGCCTGGCGGAGCTCGCGGACCGCGCCACCCTCTGGCGGCCGTCCGGGACTCCCCAGGTGGGTGCGGTGTTCGTGACGTTCTCAACGGCCCGCGAGGGCCGGCCGGCGGAGTGGGAGCGGGCCTGGGCGGCGGCGGTGGTGCCGGCTCGTGGTGCCCTTCGGAGCGCCGTGGTGAGCGGTGCGGTGCACTCCGGCTACGAGCCCGGCCTCCTCGCGCTCCGCGCGGGCGAGCTGCTCGAGCGAGCTGCGAGGTCGCTCCCCGCTCTCCCGGAGGCCCTGCTGGTGAACGCGTCGGGGCGCGATCATCCGCGGCGGGCGGGGCTCGCGCTGCACCTGGGCGCGGCCCTCGACGTGCCGACCGTCGGGGTGACCGATCGTCCGCTCGTCGCCCGCGGCGAGCAGCCGGGTGCGGATCGGGGTGAGCGCAGCCCCCTGGTCCTGGCGGGCGAGGTCGTCGGCTACCGGGTTCGCACCCGTCGCAACGCCCGCCCGGTCTGCGTGCATGCGGCCTGGAGGACGGACGCGGAGGTGGCGTGTGAGGTCGTGACGCTGGTCACCGCCCGCGCCCGGACTCCCGAGCCGTTGCGCGAGGCGCGGACGCTGGCCCGGTCGACCCGCGCGAGGGACGAGGGACGGGCTCCCTCGCTCGGCGCGAGAGGCCCGTCACCAACCGTCCCGCTTGATCCGGGGCGAAGGGCCCTGATCGATCCGGGCTCTGGTCGCGAAGATCCCCGCGCGACCTGAGCCGTGGCCCGTGCGGCTCAGGTCGCGGCCCGCATCTTCTGCCCCCCGCATCGCCCCGGAGGAAATGGCCCTTCGGCCTAGGCGCCGGAACCGAAGGACCGATGCCGCCCCATCCCCCGGTTCGCGAGGATGCGGGTGCGGCTGGGGACGAGTCGAGGGGAGTCGCGGGACGCCATGAGCGAAACGGCCATCTTCGCCAAGTACGTTGCGGACATGCTGCGGGTGGGGCAGGCGGATCCCGAGAAGGCGCGGATCGCCATCCAGGCACGGGGCGACCAGGTGATGACGGGTCTGCGGGACGCCCTCCGTCCGGGCGCCAAGGACTCCGAGCGCATGATCGCGCTGATCGAGATGTACATGTACACGACCCTGGAGATGCTCTACCGGGCCGCGATCAGCGACGACCGCATCGAGTTCGGCGAGGCCGAGATGAAGGCGTGGGCGGTCGCGAGCGCGCTCGATCGCGCGGCGGACGCCGTGCAGGAGGGCGACCGCGACACCGCGGTCGCCGCGATGATGGCCGCCGAGACCGTGCTCGGCATCGATCTCACCTCGCTCTACCGCATCAACCCCTAGCCGTCGCCCCGACGGCCGGGCGCCGTCGAGTCGAGGTCGAGCCGCTCGTCTAAGGTTGCGGGTCGTGAGCGAGCGCATGCGCGCGATGGTCCTGGAGCGGCCCGGAGCTCCGCTGCGATCCGCCGAGCTTCCCGCCCCGGAGCCGGACTCCGGCCAGGTGCTGGTCCGGGTTCGGGTGTGCGGGGTGTGCCGGACCGACCTCCACGTCGCCGACGGCGACCTGCCCGGGCCCAAGCTCCCGCTCGTGCTCGGGCATCAGATCGTCGGCACGGTCGAGGCCGTGGGGGAGGGCACCCAGGGGCTCTCGGCCGGCGATCGCGTCGGGATCCCGTGGCTTGCATGGACCTGCGGCGTCTGCCGGTTCTGCACGTCGGGGCGGGAGAACCTCTGCGAGAACGCGCGGTTCACCGGGTACAACGTGGACGGTGGGTACGCGGAGCTGGCCGTGGCCGACGCCCGGTACGCGTTCCCGATCCCGGCCGGCTACCCCTATCTCCAGGCCGCCCCTCTGCTCTGCGCCGGCCTGGTGGGCTACCGCTGCCTGCGCATGACGGGGGACGCGAGGGTCCTGGGCATCTACGGGTTCGGCGGGGCGGCCCACATCGTCACGCAGGTGGCGCTCCACCAGGGGCGTCGCGTGTTCGCGTTCACCCGCGCTGGGGACGTGGAGGGGCAGCGGTTCGCCCGCGAGCTCGGGGCGGAGTGGGCCGGTGCCTCGACCGACGCCCCGCCCGAGGAGCTCGACGCAGCGATCCTGTTCGCCCCGGCCGGCGAGCTCGTACCGGTCGCGCTCCGGGCGACCGCCCCCGGGGGAACGGTCGTGTGCGGCGAGATCCACATGAGCGATATCCCCTCGTTTCCGTACGAGATCCTCTGGCGGGAACGCGTGGTGCGCTCGGTCGCCAACCTCACCCGCGCCGACGGCATCGAGTTCCTCGAGCTCGCCCCGCGCGTTCCGGTGCGCACGCGCGTTCGGGCCCTTCCGCTCGAGCGGGCGAACGAGGCGCTGGACGCCCTTCGAGCCGGCAAGGTGCGCGGCTCGATCGCCTTGGCGGTGAGCGCGGAAGGGAGCTGAGCGAGCGGGACATCGGCTCGGTGGCCTGACCGACAGCCGAACCGCCGTTCCTGGATCCCGGGTGCGGAGCTCGCGGACGGCGGTCCCGCCGGGGTACCGTTGGTCCCGTGATCGGGGGGCGGGTCGTTCGCGTGATCGCGCCGGCCATGGCCGTGACGCTTGCGCTCCCGATCGCCCCCACGGTGAGACGCACCGCGGCCCCGGCTCCCTCCGCGGGCGCCCGCTCCGCCTTCGTCCGAGTCGATCAGGTGGGCTACCCGACCGGAGGGCCAAAGCGCGCGTACCTCATGTCCACGGGGCCGGAGACCGGGGCGACGTTCCAGGTACGAGACGGCTGGGGCCACGTCGCCTACGTCGGGTCCGTCGGCTCGAGCCTGGGTGCGTGGAGCGACGCCTTCCCGTTCGTCTACCCGATCGACTTCGACGCGGTCGCGACGCCGGGCACGTATCGGATCGTCGTGACGGCTCCGATCGCGGCGTCCTCGCCGAGGTTCCCGATCGACGTGGGGGCGAGCCTCGACCGGAACGCGCTCGCAAACGCCCTCGCCTTCTACCGGGTCCAGCGGGACGGGCCGGACTTCATTCGCTCCGCTCTCCGGAGGGCACCCGCCCACCTGAACGACCGAGCGGCGATGACGTATCGAACGCCGCGAGTGGACGCCGACGGGGTCGTTCGTGGAGACCTGCACCCGCTGGGGGTTCGCATCGACGCCTCCGGCGGATGGTGGGACGCGGGCGACTACCTGAAGTTCGTGCACACGACGAGCTACACGGTCGACCTGATGCTGGCGGGGATCCGGGACTTCCCCGACCTGATGGGCTCGGGCTCTCCCACCTCCGACTTCACGGCAGAGGCGAGATTCGGCCTGCGGTGGCTGCTCCGGATGTGGGACGACCGGCGGCAGGTCCTCTACTACCAGGTCGGCATCGGCTCCGGGAACGCCCGAACGGCCGGAGACCACGACCTGTGGCGGCTCCCCCAGGCCGACGACACGCTCGGCGGTCGGGACCCGCGCTACCGGTACATCCGCCACCGGCCCGTGTTCCGCGCCGGTCCTCCGGGTTCACTCGTGAGTCCGAACCTCGCCGGTCGGGACGCGGCGGCGTTCGCCCTGTGCTTCCAGGTCTTCAGGGAGCAAGCCCCATCGTTGGCCGACCGGTGTCTGCTGGCGGCCGAGCACGTCTTCGACCTGGCCGACACCAACCCGACGGGTCGTCTGGTCACGGCGATCCCGTGGGACTTCTACCCCGAGGTCGAGTGGCGGGATGATCTCGAGCTCGGCGCGACCGAGCTCTTCTTCGCCGTCTCCTCCGGAGGGCTACCTCCGGGGCTCCCGCACACCGACCCGCTGTTTTACCTTCGGGCGGGCACGCACTGGGCGCGCGAGTACGTGTCCGGGCCGAACGACGCCGCCGACACGCTGAACCTGTACGACGTGAGCGGGCTCGCCCACTACGAGCTTGCGCGGGCGATCGAGCAGGCGAGCGACCCCGTCGGCCTTGCGATCGACCGCGCCGGGCTGCTCGCGGACCTGAAGAGGCAGCTCGACGCGGCGACGTCCGTGGCGGGGCACGACCCCTTCGGCTTCGGATATCCGTGGAACCGGTGGGATACCACGACGCACGGGACCGGACTCTCGGTCATGGCAAGCGAGTACGACGAGCTGACGGGGACCACGACCTACGCGGCCCAGAGCGCCGGCTGGCTGGGCAACGTGCTGGGGGCCAACGCCTGGGGAGCCTCGTTCATCGTGGGCGACGGCACCACGTTTCCCCACTGTGTGCACCACCAGGTGGCAAACCTCGCCGGTGCGCTGGACGGCTCCGCACCCGTTCTGCTCGGGGCCGCGGTCGAGGGGCCGAACCACTTCGCGGCGCACGGCCGCCTGGAATCCATGCGCCGGTGCCCGCCCGGGGGAGGAGACCGTTTCGATCGGTTCAACAGCCGGGCGGTGTTCAAGGACGATGTCGAGGCCTACTCGACCGTGGAGCCCGCCATCGATCTCACCGCCTCGGGGCTGCTGGCCTTCGCCCGCCAGGCGTCCGGTCTGTACTAGGGGGGGCGAAAGGGCGGCCCGGCCGGGTCAGAGGTGGGGTTCGAGGGCCAGGATGCCGGTCCGGTAGGCCTCGCAGGCGGCGGCCTCGTCGTCCCGGGACCGCAGGAGGTCGCCGAGCGCCCGGTAGGTGACCGCGATGTCGACGGCCTGCTCCGCGCGCTCGTAGAGCTCGATCGAGAGCCGGAGGTGCTTCTCCGCCGCGCGCGGGTTGTCCTCGCCGAGCGCGAGCCCGAGCTCGCGGTGGGCCCACGCGAGGATCGGGGCGTCGCTCTCGCCCGTCAGCGCGATCGAGCGCTCGAGCAGCTCCCGGGCCCGGTCCGTGTTTCCCTCGAGGCGCTCGACCCGGGCGAGCTCGTTGATCGCGCGTACCAGGTCCTTCTCGTCACCGGTCGCCTCGAAGATCTCCCGCGCCCGCTCGAGCTGCTTGCGGGCCTCGGCGAGCCTCCCCTCGCGGCTGAGGACGTACCCACGGGCCAGGTGCGCGCCGCCCATCTCGCTTCGCAGGTCGAGCTGCCGGTACGCGTCCTCCGCCCGCCGGAGCGACCGCAGGGCGTCCTCGACCCTGCCGGTCGTAAGGTGCAGGCGGGCCACGTTCATGTGCATCTGCGCGATCCGGAGCGGGTCCCGAACGCTTGGGGCGAGCTGCTCGAGCTCGCTCGCCGACTCCGCCGCCTTCCGGTACAGGCCGGCGTCGAGGTAGGAGTAGACCAGCCCGGCGTGGAGGCGAGCGAGCGCGTCCGGGTCGCGGAGCCTGGCGCGCTCGAGCTCGTCGAGCAAGCTCTCGAGCAGGTGGATCGCGTACCGCACGTCGCCCAGCGAGTGGAAGCAGCGCGCCTTGCCGGCGACCGCGTCGACCGCCGCGGCGGGGGAGCCGTCCCTCGCGATCGCCTCGGCCCGCTCGTAGTGGGCGAGCGCCTCCTCGGGCCTCCCCGCGCGCTCGAAGGCCAGCCCGAGGCCCTCCTCGGCCCTGGCGCGCAGGGCCTCGAGCCCGTACCGCCTCGCCTCCCGGGCGACCGCCTGGAGCCCGGTCCTCCCCTCCTCGAGCCGGCCGTCCGAGAGCGCGTGCCGGGCCTCCTGGAGCCGGAGCTCGAGCCTGGCCTCGAGGTCCGGCGGCCTCCCGGTGAGGAGCTCCTCCACGCCGACGCCGAGCTTGGCGGCGAAGAACTCGACGGCCTCGCGGGAGGGCTGCCGGCGCCCGGCCTCGATCGTGCTCACGTAGGCGTGCGTGTACCGGGGGGAGGCGAGCTCTCGCTGGGTCATCCCCCGGGCCACGCGCAGGTGCCGGAGCCTGGTGCCGATCACGTCGCCCTCCCACGGTCGAACGGGTTACCGGGAGTGTAACCGCCGTCGAAGCCGACTTTGCATCTGACCACCGGTCATCTCTCAAGGTCGGCCGCTCCGCGACCGACCTTTAACCCTGGAGATTGCGATGAGACAAGCACCCCGTTACATTCCTGGCACCGGACGTCTCTCGAAGGAGGGGAGTTCCGATGCGCAGGATGCGCTACCTGCTGGTGAGCCTGGCCGCTCTCGCGTCCGTGCTGTGGGCGGGCGCGGCAAACTGGCCGCACCACTGATCCACCCGGGAGAGGGGGGTTCCGGGGGACCCCCGCCTCCCGCACCTTCCCCGTCCGCGCGCCCCGGCGCCACGGCTCCGATGGAGGACGCTTTCATGGACCTGTCGCCCGGCGAACGCCGCATCTTCCGGCTGGGAGGCTCGGTGTTCCGCGCCTGGACCGACCGTCCGGACGCTGGCGCCGAGATCTACCGATCCGGCGAGTGGGTCTGGACCCCGATCCCCTCGGGGGCGATCCTGTCCAACCCGCACGCGGTGGAGATCTCGAGCGACGAGCTCCTCCAGGATCGCCCCGCCGGGTGACACACCTCCTCCAGGACTAGACGACCTCGGCTCGCAGGATCTCGAGCTCGGCCACGGTACGCCGCAGCTCGTCGGCCAGTCGGCCCGGGTGCCGTGCCCCGAGGATCTCGACGAGCTCGCGGAAGTACCACAGGATCTCCTCCGGACCCGCGTTGAACCGGGTCCACAGCCGCTCGCCCATCTCGCGGTAGTCCTCGAGGATCGACCGCGCGTTGTGCACCTTGTCCGCCGCGGCGACCCGCAACACGGCCCCGTCCTCTTCTCGGAGGCGGGCGAGGTAGGCGCGCTTGCGCTCGCGCCAGGGCGGCTTCGGACTCTCGTAGGTGTCCGTGAGCCCGTCGACGATGCGGGCCACGCCGTCCCCGAACCGGCGCCGGATCTCCTCGAGCGTCGCCCGCCCGCCCTGGTCCTCGGGGCCGTCGTGTAGCAGCGCGGCGATCGCCTGCTCCTCGTCGCCCCCATCCTCGAGCACCAGGGCCGCGACGGCCATCGGGTGGGAGAGGTAGGGGATCGCGGTCCCCTTTCGGGCCTGCGTGCGGTGGAGATCGAGCGCGAACGCGAACGCGCCGGCGAGGCGCTCGGACAGGACGGGGTCGGCGGTCACGTCCGTTCCTCCTCTCTCCCTCTCAGATCCGGGGCAGGTCCGGCGACTCGAGCTCGGCCGCCTCGCCGGCGCCCGCCGCACGGCGAAGGATCGCCGCCAGCGACCCGAGCACGACGACCCCGCCGGCCACGGTGAGCGGGCGGATCGGCTCACCCAGGATCAGCAGGGCGGCCACCGCCGAGACGACCGGCGAGGCGAGCATCAGCAGCGAGGAGACCGTCACGTCCACGCTGGAGTGCGCCCAGGCGAGCAGCACGTGGCCTCCCGAGGCTCCGAGCACGAAGACCACGAGGAGGATCCAGTCGATCCCCCGGAGCCCCCCGAGCGGTTGCCCCGCGGCGAGCGCGATCGGCGTCACGGCGAGCGCCGCCACGAGGAACACCACGGTCATGTACTCGAGCGCCGGCACGCTCTCGCGGGCACGCTTGGAGACGAGGAAGTACGCGGTCCAGGCGACCAGGGACCCGGCGGCGAGGAGATCCCCGTACAGGCTCCACACCGGCGTTCCCGAGGAGCCCGCGGTGACGAGCAGGACGCCGACGAGCGACAGGGCGGACCATCCCACCTCGCGCCGCGAGACGCGCTCGCCGAAGAGCGGGCCGGCCACGAGCAGCACGAGCGCCGGCTGAAGCGCGGAGATCACGGCGACGTCGGCGATGCTCGTGTGCTTGATCGCCGAGAAGAAGAAGGTGATCTCGAC
>JAJPHY010000145.1 GCA_021325015.1 Actinomycetota bacterium
AGGAAGGGGGACCCTGTGACGCACGTCGCGGTCACCGTGAACGGGATCGTGCGGGAGGCGGACGTCGAGCCCCGCACGCTCCTCGTGTACTTCCTCCGGGAGACCCTGGGACTCACCGGCACCAACGTGGGATGCGACACCTCGTCCTGCGGCGCCTGCACCGTCCACGTCGACGGCGAATCGGTCAAGTCCTGCACGATGCTCGCCGTCCAGGCCGACGGGCGCGAGGTCACGACGATCGAGGGCCTCGCCTCCGACGGGCAGCTGCACCCGCTGCAGGAGGCGTTCCACCGCAACCACGGCCTGCAGTGCGGGTACTGCACGCCGGGCATGATCATGGCCGCCGCGAGCTACCTGAAGGAGAACCCGAACCCCACGGAGCAGGAGGTGCGGGAGGCCCTCGAGGGCAACCTCTGTCGCTGTACCGCCTACCAGAACATCGTCACGTCGATCCTCGACGCCGCCCGGCAGATGAGCGGCGCGAGGGCCTGAGGAGGTCCCGGTGGCACAGGTGATGGATCGCTTCGTCGGCCAGCGCGTCCTTCGCAAGGAGGACCCGGAGCTGATCACCGGCCGGGCGCGCTACGTGGAGAGCATCTCGCTCCCCGGCATGGTCTGGATGGCGGTCGTGCGGAGCCCGTTCGCGCACGCTCGCATCAGGCGCATCGACACCGCCCGCGCGGCGGCGATGCCCGGCGTGATCGGGGTGTTCACCGCCGCCGACCTGGAGGGCGAGTGGGGCGGGCCGCTGCCGTTCGTCTGGCCGATCACGGAGGACATCAAGGTCCCCGTCCACTGGCCGCTCACCACGGACAAGGCGCGGTACCAGGGCGACGGGGTGGCGGTCGTGGTCGCGGAGAGCCGAGGGCAGGCGGAGGACGCCGCCGAGGCCGTGGCGGTCGACTACGAGCCCCTGCCGGCCGTGACGGATCTCGAGCAGGCGGCGACGGACGCCGTCCTGATCCACGACGACCTCGGAACGAACGTGGTCGTCCACTGGAGCCACGGCGGCGCCGGCGACCAGAGCGTGTTCGAGAGCGCGCCCGTCGTGGTGAAGGAACGCTACGTCGCCCCGCGACTGATCCCGAACGCCATGGAGCCTCGAGGCTGCGTGGCCGACGTGAACCCCGCGATGGGCGAGTTCACCCTGTACAGCGCGACGCAGATCCCCCACGTCGCGCGGGTGACGCTCGGCGGGACCTGCAACATCCCCGAGTCCAAGCTCCGTGTGGTCGCCCCCGACGTCGGGGGCGGGTTCGGCTCGAAGCTCAACATCTACGCGGAGGAGGCGCTCGCGCTCGTGCTGGCCCGGCGCCTCAAGCGGCCGGTCAAGTGGGTCGAGGCTCGTTCGGAGAACTACCTCGCGACGATCCACGGGCGCGGCGTGATCCACGACGTCGAGATCGCCGCCACCGAGGAGGGCAAGATCCTCGGCCTCCGGGTGAAGGAGCTGGCCGACATGGGCGCGTACTACCAGCTCCTCACGCCCGGCATCCCCGAGCTCGGCGGCTGGGTGTATATGGGCCCGTACGACATGCAGGCCTACTGGTACGAGTTCACCGGCGTGCTCACGAACGCGACGCCGACCGACGCCTACCGCGGCGCGGGTCGGCCGGAGGCCACGTACGTGCTCGAGCGGGCGGTCGACGCGCTCGCCCGGCGGCTGGGCAAGGACCCGGCGGAGGTGCGCCGGATCAGCCTGGTGCCGCCGTTCACCGAGGCCAGAGCGGCGATCTCGGGCCTGAACGTCGACTCGGGCAACTACGAGGCCGCCTTCGACCGGGCCCTGGAGCTCGTCGGGTACGACGAGCTCCGCAGGGAGCAGGCCGAGCGCCGGCAGCGCGGGGACGTCAAGCAGCTCGGCATCGGCCTGTCGAGCTACATCGAGATGTGCGGCCTCGCGCCCTCGAACATCCTGGGCGCGCTCCGGTACGCGGCCGGAGGCTGGGACGCCTGCACGGTGCAGTGCCTGCCCGACGGCAAGGTGGTGCTCAAGATCGGCACGTCTCCCCACGGGCAGGGGCACGTGACGACGTGGGCCCAGATCGCGGCCGACACGCTCGGAGTCACCCCCGACGACGTCGAGGTGTTCCACGGCGACACGTCGGTCGCCCCGCTCGGCATGGACACCTACGGGAGCCGCAGCGTCTCGGTGGGGGCGACGGCCCTGTACTACGCCCTCGAGAAGATCAAGGAGAAGGCCCGGACCCTCGCCGCCCACGAGCTCGAGGTCGCCGAGGAGGACCTGGAGTTCGAGGCCGGCTCGTTCCGGGTGAAGGGTGCTCCGGACAAGGTGCGCTCGATCACCGAGCTCGCCACCTCCGCGTGGCACGCGCACAACCTCCCGGCCGGGTTCGAGCCGAACCTGGAGGCCACCGCGGTCTGGGATCCGCCGAACTTCACCTGGCCCGCGGGCACCCACGTGTGCGTCGTCGAGGTCGACACCGAGACCGGCGGCGTCGAGATCTCGCGGTACGTGGCGGTCGACGACTGCGGTCGGGTGATCAACCCGATGATCGTCGAGGGGCAGGTGCACGGCGGGGTGGCGCAGGGGATCGCCGAGGCGCTGTTCGAGGAAGCGAGGTACGACGCGAACGGCAACCTGATGACGAGCACGATGACTACCTACCTCGTGCCCTCCGCCGCCGAGCTGCCGACGTTCACGCTCGACCGTACCGAGACGCCGTCCACGACCAACCCGCTCGGCGTGAAGGGCATCGGCGAGGCCGGCACGATCGCGGCGCCACCGGCGGTGGTGAACGCGGTCATCGACGCGGTCTCGCATCTCGGCGTCACCCACATCGACAAGCCGGTGTCTCCCGAGCGGGTGTGGAGAGCCATCCGGGCGGCGAAGGGAGGTGCGGCATGATCCCGGCCCCGTTCGAGTACGCGCGCGCGGAGTCGGTCGACCACGCGATCGAGCTCCTCACGGCCAACCCCGACTCGAAGGTCATCGCCGGCGGGCACTCGCTCCTGCCGCTGATGCGGTTGCGGCTGGCGCGTCCGGCGATGCTGGTCGACATCTCGCGGATCGGCGACCTCGCCTACGTCCGCGAGGACTCGGGCGAGGTCGCGATCGGCGCGCTGACGCGCCATCACGACGTCGCGAACAGCGAGGTCCTGCACGAGCTGTGTCCGATCGTCTCCTACACGGCGGGGCAGATCGGCGACCCGCAGGTCCGCCACGTCGGCACGATCGGCGGTTCGTGCGCGCACTCCGACCCGGCCTCGGACATGCCGACCGTGCTGGTGGCGCTCGGGGCCACGCTCACGGTCCGGGGTCCGGGCGGCGCGTCGCGCGTCGTCCCGGCCGCCGACTTCTTCAAGGGCCTGTTCGAGCCGGACCTCGCCTCGAACGAGATCGTCGCGGAGATCAGGGTGCCGGTCACCCGCGGCCGGGGGTGGAGCTACCTCAAGTTCCACCGCCGGGCGCAGGACTGGGCGCTCGTCGGCGTCGCCGCGCTCGCCGGCGACGGCGGCGCGCCGGCCGTCGCCCTGACCAACATGGGCGAGCGGCCGGTCCGGGCGATCGGCGTCGAGGAGGCCCTGGCGGGGGGAGCGGACCCGGCGACGGCGGCGATGCGCGCGGACGAGGGCACGAACCCGCCGTCGGACACCTTCGGATCGGCGGAGTACCGGCGGGAGCTCGCCAAGGTGCTGGTCCGGCGGGCTCTCGAGGAAGCCGCCGCCCGGTGAGGCGCGCGTCGCCCGGGCTGAACCTCGTGCTCGCGGCCGTCGACAGCACCCGGTCCATGGACTTCGTGGAGCTCGTGGTCCGCGCGACGACCGTCGAGCCCTTCATGGTGCAGGTGGCCTACTCGACCTGATCCGGGGCGTCCGGCTCCACCGGCCCGGGCCGATGCTGCACGGCCGTGTGGGTTCCGGCCAGGGCCGCCGTGAGCTCCACGAGGAGGGGACGGATGGCGCCCCGCGCCTCGTGCGACGTTCGGTCGTAGCGGTGGGCGGCGAACGCGAGCCCGCGCCGGCTCCGCGCGAACGCGAACCGCGCCGCCGGGCCCGTCGGATCGGCTGCGGAGGCGGGTGCCTTCAGCTCCGGCTCCTTCGGCAGGGTCGTCGTCGTCACCATCAGGTCGACGGCGATGCAGGCGACCGTGGCGGCAAGGAACAGGTAGAGGGGGAGCCGGCCACGGAGCATCAGGTCGTTCAGGAGCCGCGCGTGTCCCCCGTTCGACAGGTTGTTCGCCATGTGGTCGAGCGCGGACACGGCATAGCCGGACAGGCCGATCACGAACCCTCGCAGCGTGAGACCGACGAGCAACAAGGCGAGGCCCATCGTGGCCCCGGCGAGCGCCGTCCACATCGCGTGTCCGACGATCAAGCGCTCGCCGAACCCGTTGGCCGCGTACTCGGTCGCCGGCAGCAGCGGGAGGGTTCGCGCCCACCCGACCGCTTCACGGATGAACGCGTCCTCCACCAGCGCGAACCCCGCGCCGACGGCGGCCGCCATGACGAGCACGTCGCTCGCACCGAGCGCCTGCGCCCGGCGCCGCCGCCACCGCCACAGGAGGTAGAGAAGCGGGGCGAGCTTCAGCGTCTCCTCCATGAGCGGCACGACGACGTCGCGGCTCGTGGCCCCCGGATCCGAGACCACGCGTTCGAACCCCCACGCGCCGACGAGCGCGATCGAGAGCATCAGGCCGCCGAGCAGGAACAGGCGGACCGTGAGCCGGGTGCGGATCGACCGGACGAGGCCGGTCGCGACGAGGAGCAGGGCGGGGAACGACGCGTTGGTCCAGGTCGCGGCGACGCCGCTCCCACCGGTGTTCGCGACCACGATCCCGAGCCACACGATCGCTCCCGCCGCGAGCACCGTCGTCTGCACGGAGACCTCGAGGTCTCCGAACCGGACCGTCCCGGGCCGCCGTCTAGGCGTCGGCGCCACGGTCAGAACCCTCGCATGCCGCGGATGACCCCCATCACCACGTCGCCGGAGGAGGGGATGCCGCTGGGATTCGGATCGTCGGGGTAGCTCGGGTGCTCCTGTTCGAACCGCTGCTGGGCGTCGACGAACGCCGGGTCGTTCAGGGCGACCTGCGGATCGGGATGGTCGTCCCTCACGGGTGCGCCCGGCGTCGGGCCGTAGGGGCGGTTCGGGTCGGGCGCGGGTTTGCCGCTGCCCGTGGCCCCCGGGGGAACCGGCCAGCGGGGATCGTAGTCGGGATCGCCGTACCCGCCGGCGGCGCCTCCGACGCCCGAGCCCACCCCCCCGATTCCGGGGTTGAGCAGGCACGAGAGCGTGACCGTCCCGGTCGCGCTGCTGACGGCGCCGTTGCAGACGTTCTGACCGACGTCGCGCAGACCGGGCAGGCCGAGGGAGGCTCCGGCCGCCCAGAGCGCGGCGCCGAGCGCCCCGAGGGCGAGCAGGCCTGGGAGCAGCGCGAGCACCAGCCTGGCCTCGTGGGCGCCGGGGGCGGGTGCGCGTGGCATCTGGGGCCGGACTGTACGTGGACCGCCCGGGTGGCGCAAGCCCGCCGGCCCCCCGGCGTCTTTGACGCTTTGGGCGCGTTCTGCCTAGATGGACCCATGAACCCGCGGTCGCTCGTGCTCGCCGCCCGGCGCGCGGACTTCGGCACCTGGTTCTCGCAACACGGGATCAAGGTGCTGGCCTACCTGCTCGTGGCGATCCTCGGCACGATCGTCGCTCGCCTGCTCGTGCGGAGGTTCGCCCGCAAGCTCGAGGGCAAGCCGAGCCTCACCCAGGAGCTGAACCTCCAGCGCGCGGCCACGCTGGCGCACGCGCTGTCGGCCACCTTCGTGGTGCTCATCTGGGCGATCGGAATCCTCCTCGTCCTCGGCGAGCTCGACGTGCCGCTCGCGCCGCTCCTCACCTCCGCCGGCGTGGCCGGCGTCGCGCTCGGCTTCGGGGCGCAGAGCCTCGTGCGGGACACCCTTTCGGGGTTCTTCATCTTGCTCGAGAACCAGTTCGGCGTCGGCGACGTCGTCGGGATCCAGACCGTCGGCGGCCCCGTCTCGGGCAAGATCGAGTCGCTCACGCTGCGGGTGACGACGCTCCGGGACTTCGACGGCACGCTCCACGTCGTCCCGAACGGGAACATCCAGTTCGTGAGCAACAAGTCCCGGAACTGGGCGCGGGCGATCGTCGACGTTCGCGTGGCCTACGGGGAGGACGTCGACCGGCTCCGGCGGATCCTCGAGGAGCTGTTCGACGAGGTCCGCATGGACGAGCAGATGCGGGAGTGGATCATGGAGGGCCCGAGCATCCTCGGGGTGGAGACGCTCGCCGACTACGCGATCACGGTGCGGATCGTCGCCCAGACCCGCCCGTCCAAGCGGTGGGACACCGAGCGCCGTCTCCGCGAGCGGATCACGGTCCGGCTGTCCGAGCGAGGGATCCGCGTCCCCGTGCCGCCCGCGATCTCGCACCCGGGCCCGCCCTCCGGTCAGGCCGGCTGATCGGGTTGACGTTTCCGCGGCGGTCGTGGCATTCGGTGGTGAGAGGCCACCTTGCCCTCGAAGGAGGTGTCGGCATGTCCGTCGGGCTGCTCGTCCTGCGCCTGGTCGTCGGCCTGCTGTTCGTGGGTCACGGCACGCAGAAGCTCTTCGGCTGGTTCGGAGGAAGCGGCATCTCCGGGTTCTCGCGAGTTCTGGAGGCCCGCGGATACCGTCCGGCCACGGCGATGGCAGTGCTCACCGGGCTGTCCGAGTCGGGGGGCGGGCTGCTGTTCGCGGCCGGGTTCCTCACCCCGCTCGCCGCGGCGGCGTTGATCGGCGTCATGGTCAACGCGATCCTCGCGGTCCACGCGCGTCGCGGGGTCTGGAACTCCAACGGGGGGATCGAGTTCCCGCTCACGAACGCCGCCGCCGCCACGGCCGTCGCCTTCGCCGGTCCGGGTCGGCTCTCGATCGACCGCGCCGTCGGCCTCGCCCCCGACCACCTCTGGGGCGGGGTGTTCGCGCTGGCTCTCGGGCTCGGCTCCGGGCTCGCCGTCTTCGCGGTTCGCGCGACGCGAGCGACCGCCCCCTCGGAGGTTCCGGGCGGGGCCAGGTCGGCCTGATCGGGCGTCGTCGGGCGGCGCGGGCCTCGCCGGCTTCCGGGCGCGGCCTCGCCTCGCAAAGCGAGATGCGCCGGCCGAGGCAACCCACGGTGTCCGCCGGTACCCTTGGACCCATGCGCACGGCGTTCGCATCGGTGGGGGCGCTGCAGGAGGCGCTGCGCGAGGAGCGCTACCTCGCGGATCGGGGCCTCGCGACCGCGATCTACCTCGCCGTGTCGCTCGACAAGCCGCTCTTGCTCGAGGGCGAGGCCGGCGTCGGCAAGACCGAGGTGGCCAAGGTCCTCGCCTCGCTGCTCGGCCGCGAGCTGATCCGCCTGCAGTGCTACGAGGGAATCGACGCCGCTCAGGCCCTCTACGAGTGGAACTATTCCCGGCAGCTCATCGCGGTCCGCGCGATGCAGGACGCCTCGTCGGAGACGCACGTGGCCGACCTGTTCGGCCCCGAGTTCCTGGTCGAGCGGCCGCTCCTCGCGGCGATCCGGGCCGGGTCTCGCGCCGTCCTGCTCGTCGACGAGCTCGACCGCGCGGACGACGAGTTCGAGGCGTTCCTGCTCGAGATCCTGTCCGAGTTCGCGGTCACGATCCCGGAGGTCGGGAGGATCGCGGCGGAGGAGCCTCCGGTCGTGGTCGTCACCTCGAACCGCACCCGAGAGCTCCACGACGCGCTCAAGCGCCGCTGCCTGTACCACTGGATCGACCACCCGTCGCTCGAGCGCGAGGTGGAGATCGTCCGGGCCCGGGCGCCGGAGGTCTCCGAGCACCTCGCGCGCGACGTGGCGGCGGCCGTCATGCGGCTGCGCGCGATGGACATCGCCAAGCGCCCCGGGGTCGCCGAGACCATCGACTGGGCGAACGCGGTGGCGTTCCTCGGCGTGGAGCGCCTGGACGCCGAGACGGCCGCGGCCACGCTCGGCACCGTGCTGAAGGATCACGAGGATCAGGAGCTCGCGGTGTCGCGGATCGCCGAGGTGGTGGAGGGTGGAGACGGCTGAGCCCGGCCTCCAGCTCGTCGGGTTCGGCCGCGAGCTCCGGCGCCGAGGGCTGGCGGTCGGGACCGGGCGGATCGTCACGTTCTGCCGGGCGGCGGCCGCGCTCTCGCCGCTCGACCACGACGACCTCTACTGGGCGGCCCGATCCTCGCTGATCTCCCGTCCGGAGGACGTGCCGGCCTTCGACCGGGCGTTCCACGAGTACTTCGCGCTCGGGGTCCGGTTCGAGCTCGGCCCGCTGCCGCCCGAGGCGGAGTCGCTCGCCCGTCGCGAGCTCGGGGAGGAACCGGAGGTCCCGGGTCTGCAGGTCGAGGAGCGCCCCGTCGCCGCGAGCTGGCGCTCGGCCGCCGAGGAGGACGAGACCGAGGGGGAGACCGCGGTCCGCATCGTCGCGAGCGCCGCCGAGGTCCTGCGCGAGAAGTCCTTCGCCGATCTCACGGAGGAGGAGCGCGCCCGCGTCTCCCGGCTCATCCGGCAGCTCGCGGTGAGGGCGCCGGTCCGGCGAACGCGCCGGCTCCATCCCGACGACACGGGCTCGCGCTTCGACATGCGCCGGACCCTGCGCCGGTCGCTGCGGACCGAGGGCGAGCCGTTCCACCGGGCCTGGCGGGCCCGAGGGCACCGGGCGCGGCCACTCGGCCTGATCCTCGACGTGTCGGGGTCGATGGCCCCGTACTCGCGCGCGCTCGTGCAGTTCGCGTTCGCCGCGATGGCGGCCGGCCGCCGGGTGGAGGTCTTCTGCTTCGGGACGCGGCTCACCCGCGTCACGCGGACGCTGCGGACCAAGGACCCCGACCGCGCCCTGCACGAGATCGGGCGGCAGGTGGCCGACTGGGAGGGCGGCACCAGGATCGGCCAGTCGCTCAAGGCGCTTCTCGACGAGTGGAGCCAGCGGGCGGCGCTCCGCGGCTCGGTCGCCGTGATCTGCTCGGACGGGCTCGAGCGGGGCGAGCCCGATCTGCTCCGGCACGAGATGGCGAGGCTCCGGCGCCTCGCCCACAAGGTCGTGTGGGTGAACCCGCTGAAGGGGAGCCCTCGCTACGAGCCGCTCGCGCGCGGCATGGCCGCGGCGCTTCCCTCGATCGACGTGTTCCTCCCCGGCCACAACCTCGAGAGCCTCGAGGAGCTGGGCCGGGTGCTGGGCAACTAGTCCGTCACGGACTAGTTGTCCGGGGCCCGGCGCTCGAGGTACTCGTCGACGAGCTGGAGCAACCTGCGTCGACCGAAGCTCGGGTCGTGGCCGCCGTGCACGACCTTCACCGGCAGGTCGCGGAGCCGGCGCATGCTGTCGACGTAGTCGTGGACGTTCGACTCGGGGAGCTCGTCGAGCAGGTCGCCGGACTCGTACACGCAGTCGCCGGAGAACAGCGTGGCGGTCTCGGCCTCCCAGAGTCCGATCGAGCCCGGCGTGTGCCCGGGGAGGTGGAGTACCTCGAACGCGCGGTCGCCGAGATCCACGACGTCTCCCTCCTCGACGATCCGCGTCGGCGTGGCCGGAACGACCCGGTAGGCGCGCGGGTCGTAGGCCTCGTATGGGAGGGCATCGATCAGGACGCCGGAGGGCGGCGCCGGGTAGCCCGCGGCGGTCAGGGCGTGCAGCTCCTCGGGCGTGAAGTCCTCGGTGACGAGCGATGCGAACCCGTCGGCCGCCGCGATCGAGGGCGCGTCGGCGCCGTGGGCGACGATCTCGTCGAACTCGTGAAGGCCGCCCACGTGGTCGTAATGCCGGTGGGTGGCCACCGCGATCACCGGCCGCTCGAGCAGGCGCGCGAGCCCGTCCCGAAGGCTGGCGATCCCGAGCCCGGTGTCGACGAGCAGGTCGCGGTCCCGGCCACGGACCAGCCAGAGGTTGGCCCGGAGCAGGGGGTCCACGTGCGCCTCCCAGATCCGGACGACGCCGTCGCCGGCCTCCTCCGCATCGAACCAGCGCTCCGCGACGCGCACGCGAGCTCCCGCGATCCGCTCAGCCGACGGAGAAGCTGCCCACGATCTGGTCGCACCCGGCGAGCAGCTCGGTCTGCCCCGAGTCGTCGTACTGGCAGTTCACGAAGTACTCGGTCGTCCCGTCGAAGGCGAGCACGAGCCGGCTGCGGACCGGCTGTCCGTCCGGGTTGTTCGCCGTGCCGGTGAACCCCAGGGCGGGGAGCCCCGCCATCGTCTCGTCGGTCGGCCCGCTGTCGATACCGCCCCCGGCCTGCGTGAACAGGGCCGAGATCTGCTGGCCGATCCCGGCCTTCTGGTCGTCGATGTTGGCGCTCGTGATCGGGACGTTGATCGTGTATCCGGAGACCGAGACGAAGTTGATCGCGTCGATTCCCACCGTCTCGTTCCAGAGCTGGTTCCCGGAGGAGGCGGTCGTCCCCGACAGCGTGAACTCCTGCCAGCTCTCCGGGTACTGGAACGCGATCCCGTTGCCGCTGAAGGTCTTGCCCGCCGTCGTCGGCGAGGACGTCTCGCTCGACGCGACGGTCGGGCTCGAGGAGGCGGACCCGCCGCCCCCGCCGTTGCTGCAGGCGACGAGCGCGAGTGCAGAGACGAGCGCAAGGACGAGCGAGATGCGGATGCGCGTGCGCACGAGGCCCCCCTGACTCGGTGGTCGGCCCATCGTAGCCGCAAGGTCGGGAGGGCGCCAGCGGTCGGGCGGTCGCTCAGTACGCGAGCTCCAGCGCTCCGTCCAGGAACAGGTGGATCCCGCGGGGCCTCGTCCCGCCGGGCACCGGGGCGACGGTGTCGATGTTCAGGTCGAGCAGGCGGATGCGCCCGCTCTCCAGGCGGAACGCGATCCGGTGGAGCGGTCGGGACACGCTGAAGTCCGCCACGGGGGCCTGCACGAGCGTGGTCACGGTGCCGTCGGCGACGGCGACCTCGACGAGCCCCTGCGGGGCGAAGCTCAGGTCGGGGAGCCGCTTCCACCACCACGCGACGATGGTGTCGGCGTCGAGCCACACCGGGCGGAGCAGCGACCGAGCGCACGTCCCGGTCGTGAGCGTCCGAGGGTTCGAGCCGTCGACGCCGATCAGCCGGACGCCGCCGCTGCAGCCGTCGGTTCCGGCCCGGTGCGTGTACGCGATGGTCGTGGAGTCGGGGCTGAACGACGGATACCAGGAGTCGCCGTCGTGCGTGAGCCGGCGAACCTCGTGCACGCCCGTTCGCGCCACGTAGATGTCGGAGCGGAACACGTCGACGTCGTTGCCGTGATCGACGGCGACCCACCTGCCGTCCGGCGAGGCCGCGAGGTGCAACGGCGCGCGGTCGGCGTTCGAGAACGCCACCAGCTTGCGGTCGTGTCCCGTGGTGAGGTTCTCGTACCAGACCGAGTTCACGCTCGGGTCGCGATCGGGGCTGTCGCCGGAGCCGTTGGCGTCGGGGAGGAAGACCACGGCCCGGCCGCCGCGGGTGAGCAGCGGGAAGCTCGCGTCGTCGATCGTGAACCGCTCCGCGCCCGTCGCGGCGTCGAACCCCAAAACGTCGGAGGTTCCGCCCGCGCCGGGTCGCGCGGCCGCGAGCACCCCGCCCGAGAGCGAGACGAACGGGCCGACCTTCGAGAAGCGCTGCAGGACCGTGCCGGACAGCGTGGCGGTCGCCGCGCGGTCGTTTCCGCCCGTGTACGCAAGCGCCGGTGTCTTCGCGGCCCGGGCGGCGGGCGCCTGCGCGATCAGCAGGCCGGCGACCGCGGCGCAGATCAGGATCCGTCGATCACGCATGGACCTCTCCCTCCCGTGCGGGCTCCTCCGCCGCGTACGCCCGATCGAGGATCTCGACCGGATGCAGGACGCGGAGGTCGGTCCCGAGCGCCCGGAGCCCCGCCGAGATCTGCATGGTGCACCCGGGGTTCGCCGACGCGACGACCTCGGCGCCGGTCGCCGCGATCGCCTCGGCCTTTCGGCGCATCAGCTCGTCGGCGGTCTGCGGCTGGAGCACGTTGTACAGGCCGGCCGCGCCGCAGCAGCGGTCGCCGTCGGCGACGTCGACGAGCTCGATCCCGGGGATTCGGCGCAGGAGCGCGCGCGGCTCCTCGCGCAGGTGTTGGACGCGAAGAGCGTGGCACGCGTCGTGGACGGCGACGCGCGTGAAGCCCGGGTTGGCGTTCGGGCCCCGGAGGCCGTCGCCGGCGAGGAGCTCGGTCACGTCGCGGACCTTGGAGGCGAACGCCGCCGCGTCGTCGGTCCCAAGCAGCTCGCCGATCTCCTTCAAGTGCGCGCCGCACCCCGAGGCGTTCACGACCACGAGGTCGGCCTCGGCGAACGCGCGCAGGTTCCGGCGGGCGAGCGCCCTCGCGGTCTCGAGCCGGCCGTGGTGCGCGGGCAGGGCCCCGCAGCAGGTCTGCGCCCGCGGCGCGAGCACGCGCCATCCGTTTCGGGCGAGCGCGCGAGCGGTCGCGCGGTTCACCTCCCGGTACCACTGATCCTGCACGCACCCGGTGAGCATCGCGAGCGTCCCCTTCGGCTCGCCGACGGGATCGGTCACTGCCGGCACGCGCGGCCCGGGTCGTGCGCGCGGGACCAGCCCGCGCACGCGCTTGGGCAGGAACGGCCGCGCGAGCGGGGTGAACGTCCGCGCGAGCGAGAGCAGCCACCGCCTCGGCAGCGCGACCTCGAGCCCGAGGCGGCGCAGGAGGCGCTCGCGGCCCGCGCGAAGCGGCTCGACCTGCACCCGCGCGCGCTCCATCATCCGGCCGAACGGCACGTGCGACGGGCAGACGTCCTCGCACGCGCGACACACGAGGCAGAGGTCCATGAAGCGGGCGAACGTGGCGTCGACCTCCGCCCGCCCCTCCGCGACGAGCCGCATGGCCGCGATCCGGCCCCGGGGAGAGGCCGACTCGTCTCCGGTCAGCCGGTAGGTCGGGCAGTGGGGGAGGCACAGACCGCAGGCCACGCACGTCGCGAGGTCGGCGTCCGCCGGCGCGTCCCCGCCGCGCCAGCCCGGCTCGAGACCCGGGACCGGGCCGACGAACCTGGCCCCCTGCGGCAGCCCGGCGCCGACCACGGCGCCGCCGGTTGCGTCCGGCTCGAGCATCAGATCCCTCCCCAGAACCGCCCCGGGGCGAGCACGCCCGCCGGGTCGAACGACGCCTTCAGCCGCCGGTGGACCTCCATCGCCGGCACGGGTGCGTCCCCGAGCCCACCCGGCCCCTTCACCACGGGGGCGATGCCCCCGAGGCGCGCGGCCCGCTCACGGACAACCGCGAGCTCGCCGTCGGCGGCGTCCAGCCCAACCCAGGCGATCCCGACGCCGGCGAGCGCCCCCCAGGCGTCCGGCGCCTCGGCGAGGAGCTCGGGGAGTCGGGACGGCGGAACCGCGGCCTCGAGCACGAGCGCGCGCTCCTCCCAGGGCCGGCGAAGGGGGAAGGGGGCCTCGTCCAGGAGCTCGATCACCGACGCGGACCCCGCCACGGCGAGGGTCTGCTCCTCGACCTGCTCGCCCCAGCCCTCCAGGCGAACCTCGGTCGTCTCCGGCGTGGCGAGGACCGCCGCCGGAAGCGGCACCCGCTCGAGCAGGCGCGCCGCGGTCTCCAGGCCACCCCCGGCCAGGACCGTCCTCCGGGCCTGCGGCCGGGGCCGCACCTTGAGCGCGACCTGCACGATCACCCCCAGGGTCCCGAGCGAGCCGGTCACGAGCTTGTGCAGGTCGTAGCCGGTCACGTTCTTGACGGTTCGCGCGCCGCTCCGCACGAGCCGTCCGTCGCCGGTCACGAGCTCGACCTCCAGGACGGAATCCCGGACCGCCCCCACCGACAGCCGTCGGGGCGACACGGCCGCGGCGGCGATCACGCCGCCCACCGTGGCCTCGGGCGGCGCGTCGACCGGCCACTCCTGATCGGCCTCGGCGAGCGCCCGCTGCAGGTCACCCACCCGCATGCCGGCGCCCACGACGGCGATCATCTCCGCCGGCTCGTACGCGATCAGGTCGTCGAGCATGGTCGTCCAGAGCTCCACGTCGGTCTCGCACGGGTTGCCCTTGTCCATGTGGGTGCGGCCGCCGACGATCAGGACCCGCGTCCGGTGCCGGCTGGCCTCGCGCAGGACCTCGAGTACGTCGGCCTTCGAGTGCGGGTGGATCAGATCCACGACCCCTCCGGGAGCGAGGCCGCGGCCCCCGCCGCGTCCGCGCCGCGCGCCATCGCGAAGTCGCCGCACCTGGCGCCCTCCGGCAGCACCTTGTGCGGGTTCATGCGGCCGTCGGGGTCGAACGCCGTTCGAACGCACGCCTGCGCCGCGAGATCGTCGTCGGTGAACACGAGCGGCATGAACTCGCGCTTCTCCAGCCCGATCCCGTGCTCGCCGGAGAGCGCGCCGCCGACCGAGATGCACAGCCGCACGATCTCATCGGAGGCGCGGAGCACCCGCTCTAGCGTCCCGGGGACGCGCCGGTCGAACGACAGGAGCGGGTGGAGGTTCCCGTCGCCGGCGTGGAACACGTTGGTGACGACGAGCCCGTGGCGAGCGGCGATCTCGTACACGCCGGCCAGGACGCGGGCGAGCGAGCTCCGCGGCACGACGCAGTCGTGCAGGTGGTAGTGGGGGGCGATCTGCGCGACGGCGCCGAACGCGCTCTTGCGCCCCTTCCAGATCAGGCCGCGCTCGGCCTCGTCGCGGGCGACGCGGACGCTCCGGACCCGGTGCTCGCGCGCCGCCCGTTCGACCGCCTCCGACTGCGCGCGCACCGAGGCGGGGGTTCCGTCGACCTCGACGATCAGGATGGCCGCGGCATCGGTCGGGTAGCCCGCGTGGGCGAAGCTCTCCGCGGCCACGACGATGCCGTGGTCCATCATCTCGATGGCGGCCGGCACGACGCCGGAGGCGATGATCGCCGAGACCGTCGCCGCGCAGTCCTCGACCGTCTCGAAATCGAAGAGCATCGTGCGCACGTCCGGCGGCAGCGGCGTGAGGCGCACGCAGACGGCCGCCACGATCCCCACCGTGCCCTCGGAGCCGATCACGACGCCTCGCAGGTCGTAGCCGGCGGCCTCGGGCGCCTCCGAGCCGAGGCGCACCACCGACGCGTCGGGGAGCACGAGGTCGAGCGCGAGGACGTGGTTCGAGGTCACGCCGTACGCGAGGCAGTGCAGACCGCCGGCGTTGGTGTTCACGTTGCCGCCGATCGAGCTGGTCTGCTGCGAGGAGGGGTCCGGTGCGTACGTGAACCCGGAGGGCGCGAGCGCCGTCGCGAGGTCGAGGTTCGGCAGTCCGGGCTCGACCCACGCGAGGCGGTCCTCCGGGCGGACCTCGAGGATGCGCGTCATCTTCGAGGTCACCACCACCAGCGCGTCGGCGATCGGCGTCGACGCGCCGGCCAGCCCGGTGCCCGAGCCCCGAGGGACGATCGGCAGCCCGTGCTCGCCGGCGATCCGCACGCACGCGACCACGTCCTCGAGCGAGCGCGGGAAGGCGACCAGCGCGCAGGCCCCTTCGACCATCGAGGCGTCGCGCGCGTACAGCGCCCGGGACAGAGGGTCCGACAGCACCTCGGACGGACCGAGCGCGTCCTCGAGCGCGCGCTGCGCGGCGTCGACGTCGGCCATGGCGTGCCCACAAGGCTACCCCCATGCGCGCCGCGCAGGTGCGCGATCGGCGCGGGGAGGTCGGGGAGCCGGGCGCTCAGGCCACGCGGCCGGGGGCGCCGTCGGGGGTCGAGAAGGGGAGGCCCTGGCGCTCCCACTCCTCCATGCCGCCCTCGACGTTGTAGGCCTCGAACCCGCGAGCCCGGAGCATCAGCGTGGCGAGCTCGCTGCGGTTGCCGCTGCGGCAGATGACCGCCACCGGGCGCTCGGGGTCGAGGTCGCCCGTCGCTCCGGCCATGATGGTGTTCAGCGGGATGTGGAGGGCGCCCTCGACGCGTCCCGCCGCCCACTCGTACGGCTCGCGGCAGTCGACCAGCTGAATCTCGTTCAGCCGCTCGTAGACGCCGCGAGGCGTCGTGAGCTCGGTCTTGAGGTCCTCGGCCATCGAACTCCAAATCCTATCAGGGCGGTGGGATATCCCCCGCCCCCGACCCGGCGTCCGCGAGCGCGCGCTGGAACGCGTCGAACACGTCCCGCCCGTGAACGTCCCGGCCGAGCAGGACGAATCGCACCTCCTCCACCTGCGTGCGCGCGCGGCGGACGGCGCCGATCGCAACGGGGGCGGCGAGGTCCACCGGGTACCCGTACACGCCAGTCGAGATCCCGGGGAACGCCACGGTTCGGGCGCCGAGCTCGTCGGCCACACGCAGGGACTCGACGTGGCAGCTCGCGAGCAGCTCGGAGGGGTCCTCCCACTCGGAGAACACGGGGCCCACCGTGTGGATCACCCACCTCGCCGGCAGGTCGCCGGCGGTGGTGGCGACGGCCTTGCCGGTCGGCAGACCCTCCGGGTAGCGGGTGCGGCGGATCTCCCGGCACGCCGCCAGGATCGCGGGGCCGCCCCGCCGGTGGATCGCCCCGTCGACCCCGCCGCCGCCGAGCAGCGAGGGGTTGGCGGCGTTCACGATCGCGTCGACCTCCTGCTCGGTGATGTCGCCACGAACGACGACGATGCGGGGCATGGACCACATCCTAGAGGCGGCCGCCCCGGGGCCGGTAGGCTACGCGCGTGCCTGCGGAGTTCGACCTGCTCGTGCTCGGGGATGCCAACCCGGACCTCGTCCTGCGGGGCGACGTCGATCCGGCCTTCGGCCAGGCCGAGAAGCTCGTGGACGAGGCCAGCCTCGTGGTCGGCGGGTCGGGGGCCATCGCGGCCTGCGGCGCGGCCCGGCTGGGGCTTCGCGTTGCGTTCGCCGCGGTGGTGGGCGACGACGGCTTCGGCCGGTTCATGCTCGACGAGCTCGCTGCGCGGGGGGTCGACACCTGCGGGTGCGTCGTCGATCGCCACCGTCCGACGGGCGTCTCGGTCATCCTCTCGCGTGGAGACGACCGCGCGATCCTCACCGCCCCCGGGACGATCGGCGACCTCCGGGGCGAGCTCGTCGACCGGGACCTGCTCCGCTCGAGCCGCCACGTGCACGTGAGCTCGTACTTCCTCCAGCGATCCCTCCGGCCGGACCTCCCCGAGCTGTTCCGGGAGGCCCATGCCGCCGGGGCGAGCACCTCCGTCGACCCGAACTGGGATCCGGCCGGCCGGTGGGACGGCGGGCTGCTCGAGCTGCTGGGCCAGACCGACTGCTTCTTCCCGAACTCGGTCGAGGCGCGCGAGATCGCCGGGATCGACGACGTCGACGTCGCCGCGGGCGTGCTGGCCGAGCGCGGCGCGATCGTCGCGGTGAAGTTCGGACAGGGCGGCGGGCTCGTGATGGCGGGTCAAGAGGTCGCCCGCTCCGAATCGATCGCGACGGACGTGGTCGACACGACGGGTGCGGGGGACAGCTTCGACGCCGGGTTCCTCGCGGGACGCCTCAACGGTTGGCCACTGGCGCGCTGCCTGCGGCTCGCGGTCGCGTGTGGGTCGCTCTCGACTCGCGCCGTCGGGGGGACGGCCGGCCAGCCGACGATGGAGGAGGCGCTGGCGGCGCTGGAGGGCGCTCCGTGACCACCCGCGTCTCGGGGCGGCCGGCCCCGGCGCGCTCGCTCGGGGAGGGTGCGTGATCCTCTGCGTCGCCCCGAGCCCGTCGATCGACAAGCTCTTCGAGGTCGACCGGGTCGAGATCGGGCGCATTCACCGGCCGAGCGCCTTCGTCGCGGTGCCGGGCGGGAAGGGCCTGAACGTCGCCCGCTCGGCGCACGTCCTCGGGGCCGACGTCGTGGCGACCGGCCTCCTCGGCGGCCATGCCGGTCGGTGGGTCGAGGAGGCACTGGCGGCGGAGGGGGTGCGCGCGCGGTTCGCCTGGGTCGAGGGCGAGACGCGTTCGTCCCTCTCGGTGGCCGACGCGACCGGGCGCGGCCTGACCGAGTTCTACGAGACGGGCCCGGACGTGGGCGGCGGCTGGGCTCGGCTCGAGGCGATCGTGGGCGACCTCCTTCCGGGCACCGGGTGGATGACGATCTCGGGCTCGCTCCCGCCGGGGGCGCCGGGGGACGGGTACGCGCGGCTCGTGCGGGCCGCGCGCGCCGCGGGCGTGCCGACCGCGCTCGACAGCCGCGACGAGCCGCTGGCGCTCGGCGTCGCGGCGGGGCCGGACGTGGTCAAGGTCAACGCGGAGGAGGCCGGCGCGCTCCTCGGCTTCCAGGTCCGGACGCTCGAGGACGCGGTGCGTGCCGCGGGCGAGATCCGAGGGCGACTGAGGGGCGACGGTCGCGCGGCGATCGTCACGCGAGGGGCGGAGGGCGCCGTGGTGGTGACCGCCGAGGGCGAGACGCTGCAGGCGCGTCTGTACGAGCGGGGGCGGTACCCGGTCGGCAGCGGCGACGCGTTTCTCGGCGGGCTCGTGACCGGCCTGGAGCGTGGGCAGGGGTGGCGGTCCGCGCTGGCCCTCGCGCTCGGGGCCGCCGCGGCCAACGCGATGGTGCCGGGGGCCGGGCGCCTCGACCCGGACCGCGCGGCCGAGCTCGCCCGGCGCGCGGAGGTCACTACGATCGGCTGACGAACGGGCCCCGCGGAGGCGGCTGGCCCCCCGGCGCGGAACCGGGCTCGGGCGCCAGGGGGTCAGGCGCGCTGCGTTCGCAGGGCGAGCACGCCGACCGCCACCATCGCCACGGAGAACGCGAGGAGCGCGAGCAACCGTCCGGCCACGTCCCCGAACCCCTGGCCCCCCACCATCACCTCTCGGAGCGCCACCGTCGAGTGGGTGAGGGGGAACAGCTGCGACAGCCACCGCAGCGGCGGCCACAGGCTCTGCACGGGCCAGATCAGGCCGCCGAGGAACACCTGAGGGATCAGCACGAGCGGGATGAACTGCACGACCTGGAGCTCGTTGCGCGCGTAGAACGACAGCGAGATGCCGAGGTTCACGACGCCGATCAGCAGGATCACCAGGACCAGCAGCACGAGCCAGACCGAGCCGGCGATCCGCACGTCGAGCACCCACGCCGCGTACCCGAGGATGAGGAGGGCCTGCGCGACGGCGAACCCGATGAACCCCAGCAGGTACCCGAGCAGCACGTCCAGCCGGGACGCGGGGGAGGCCATCAGCCGCTCGAGCGTGCCGGACGATCGCTCGCGCAGGAACGAGACGCTCGTGAGCAGGAACGTGAGGAAGAACGCGAAGAACGTGAGCAGGATCGGCGCGTCGTAGTCGAGGGGCGAGAGGTCGACTCCGCCCCGGAGCGGCACAGGCCGGATCGTGAGCGCAGGCGCGCGGAACCCCACCGTCGACGCCCCGCGCTCGGTCAGGCCCTGGACCGCGCGGCCGGTCGCGGCGAGCACCGGGCCCTGCAGGTTCGGGTCGGTGCCGCCGACGACGACGCGGACGGATGCGGGCTCGTCGGCGAGCACACGCCGGGTCAGGTCGGGGGGGAGGATCACGGCCCCGGCGACCTCGGCCGCCCGGACCCGCTCGGCGGCCGCCTCCGGGGAGGGAACCGTCTGCACCGCGATCGCGTCGTCGGCCGCGAGGGCGCGGGCGATCTCGACTCCGAGGGACACGTGCCCGACCGGCGCCTCCGCCCCCGCGTCGAGGTTCACGACGGCCACCGGCAGCGGCTCCTTGCCCGAGTCGCCGAGCAGGTATCCGATGAGCGCCATGACGAGCAGCGGCACGATCACGATCAGCGCGATCGTCCGCGGGTCGTGGCGGAACTGTTTGAGGATCCGAAGGGCGATGGCGGCGATTCGAGAGAGGCTCACGACGCTCCGTCCCGGGTTCGCCGGCCCCAGAAGACGAGGTAGGCCTCCTCGATCGAGCGGGTGTCCGCCGCCGCCTTGAGCTCCGCGGGCGTGCCGACGGCGATCGCGCGGCCTGCGCCGATGAGCGCGACCCGGTGGCAGCGCTCGGCCTCCTCCATGACGTGGGTCGTCACCAGGATCGTCGTGCCGGCCGCGTTCAGCTCGGCGAAGTGCTCCCACAGGCGACGACGCAGGACCGGGTCGATCCCGACGGTCGGCTCGTCGAGGAGCAAGAGCCGCGGCCGGTGCACCATGGCGCACGCCAGGTTCGTGAGCTGGCGCATCCCGCCGGAGAGCGCCCGGACCGGGACCCGCTCCTTCCCCTTCAGGTCCACGAGGGCCAGGAGATCCCCCGCGCGGGCGCGAGCCTCGCCGCGACCCATGCCGAACAACCGCCCGAAGAAGACGAGGTTGTCGAGGACGGGGAGGTCCTCGTAGAGGGCGGCCGACTGGGTCATGTACCCGACGTCGACGGCCGCCCGCGGCCCCGGCGCGCGGCCGAGCACGCTCACGCGGCCGGCGGTCGGGCGGAGGAGTCCGGCGAGGGTTCGGACGAACGTGGTCTTGCCCGCGCCGTTCGGTCCGACCAGACCGAGGATCTCGCCGCGGCGGACGGTGAGGCTCAGTCCGTCGAGCGCCCGCAGATGCCCGAACGTCCGCACGACGCCCTCGGCCTCGATCGCGAGCTCGCGCTCCCCGCCCACCCGGAGGCTCCTTCCGATCCGCCGTCCGGCCGGACCATATCGTGCGAACGCCACCACCCGCCGCATCGGGCCCATCGTCCCGCTCCGGTGCGGCGGGGAGGCCCTGGGGCCCCCGGCGGCCTCCTCACGGCTCCGGGAACAGGCGCCACTCCGGGTGCTCGCCGATCGGGTGCGTCGCGGTCTCGCGCGTGGCGGTCACGATCGCGTCGGGGTGGGTCTGCAGGAGCGTGATCGGGTACTCGGGGGTCGGCTCCGCGAACAGCGCGACCCGGAATGCCGTCTGCTTCCAGGCGCCGGTGTCGCTGTAGAGGCGCACCCGCCTGGCCGACAGGCATTCCCGAAGGCCGAGCGTGATCGACATCGGCGGCACGAACTGGTATGCGCCCCCGAACGTGCGGTGGGCGAGCGCCATGATCGTGTCGGCGCTGTTCTCCTGGATCCGGATCGTGGATTCGGCGAGCGAGGAGAGGTCGATCGGGCTGTACGGGTTCCGTCTGGCCTGGTTGTAGGCGACGTGTCCGTCCTGCCCCCATCCGCCGATCGTCACGTCGATCGGGGCCTCCGCGATGGCTGCCGCGACCTCCGAGGCGGTCTCCGGGAGCAGCCAGTGGCGCTGCTCCTCGGGAACGGCGAGCTCGGGCCGGATGCCCCCGTAGAAGTGGCGCTCCATGAACGAGCGGAAGTGGTAGGGGTGACCCTCGGGCAGCGGCCGTCCCTGCCAGTCCAGGCACTCGTCCATGTGGAACACCGACAGGCGCGCGAGCGACACCTCGCGACGGTTCACCTCCTCGGTCCAGGGGCCGTACCAGGCCGTCGGCCCACAGGGGACGATCGCCCGGGTGGGCTCCCCGCGGCGGTTGTTCTCCTCGATCAGGTCGACGAGCTCGCGGGCCATCAGCCGCGCCATCTCCCGGGGGTCGGCCACGATGCGGAAGGGCACGCGCGGCCCGTGCGACGCGAGCTCGTCGACCGGGATGCGGCACCAGCGCTCGAGGTCTCTGGGGTCGATGCTCATGGTCGCGTCACCTGTCCATAGGACTCGTGGTACCTGGTCCACCATCGTTCGATCTCGTCGGAGGGAAGCGGGGCCGGCTGGCCGAGGTGCGTGGCCAGCCAGACGGTCTTGGCCGCGTCCTCCGTCATCGCGGCGGCCTTGACCGCGGCGCGAGGAGATCGGTCGAAGGCGAACACCCCGTGCCCGGTGAGCAGGACGGCGGGGGCCCGCGTCCGGTGCGACAGGATGGCGTTCGCGATCTCGTCCCCCGACGCGTAGGGCGCGCACGGGATCTCGCCGCCGAACTCGTCGGCCATCGCCGTCAGCACGCACGGGATCGAGCGGCCCACGGTGGCCCACGCCGTCGCGAAGTTCGAGTGCGTGTGCACAACGCCCCCGATGGCCGGATCCGCGCGGTACAGCGCCAGGTGGTGGGGGGCGTCGACGCTGGGCCGCAGGTCGGTGGACACGCCGTCCGGCACCTGCGCGGGGTCGGCGCGGCCTCCGTCGAGCGTGAGGACCGCGAGATCCTCCGGACGCAGCGCGCCGTAGTCGACCCCGCTGGGCTTGATCAGCACGAGCCCGCGCTCGCGGTCGATGCCGCTCGCGTTGCCGCTGTGCATCACGACCAGCCCGAGCGCGGGGAGGTCGCGATTGGCTCTCCACACCTCGAGCCGGAGCGCCTCGAACTCCATCAGGTCTCACCCCTTCCGATGGCGTCGGCCAGCGGGGGAACCACCGGGCGCCCCGTCGTGCGGGCGAGCTCGAGCAGGCGCTCGAGCCCTGCGTCCGGATGAATGGTGTGCGGTGAGGTGACCGAGTGCGCGGCGAGCAGCACGCCGAGGTCGAGGGCGGAGGAAAGGGGGGCGTCGTCGTCCTCGGCGGGCAGGAACGGAACCCCGGCGGCCGTCGCGGCGAGCACGCCCGCGAGGAGGGCGTCGCCGGCGCCCGCCGCGCTCACGGCCCGGACGGCCGGAGGGCGGCGCCGCGCCCACCTTCCCTCCTCGAAGCCGATCGCGCCGGCCGCGCCGGCGGTGATCACCAGCCGGGCGCCCGGCGCCGCGCGCGCGCAGGCGTCGAGGACCGGCTCCGGACGGTCCGGGTCGAGCTCGAGCCCGGACAGGGCCCGAGCCTCCTCCTCGTTCAGGGCGAGCACGTCGACGAGCGCGAGGGTACCGTCCTCGCGCGCCGGCCCGACCTCGGCGGACGTGAACGAGGCCGCGCGCAGCGCGCCGTGCGCGGTCGCGAGCTCGAGCATCCGCCGACGGCAGTCGAGCCCGACCTCGGGCGCCGCGAGCGCGATCGTTCGCGGCCCGTCCGCCGCGAGGAGCGGCTCGGCGGCGTCGACGGCGGCGACCGTGAGCGACGCCGCCGCGGAGTCGACCGTGGTGAGGTTCCCGCCGCTGCCGTCCGGATACCGGAGGCAGACGCTGAACAGCGTCGGGCGATCGACCACCGCGACGTGGCTCGTGTCGATCCCGACCGCCGCCATCTCGGCAAGGAGCCGGCGGCCGGTCTCGTCGTCGCCGACGGCGCCGACCGGCGCCACGTGGAACCGCCTCCCCGAGGGGTCGGCCCCCAGCAGGACGGCGACGTGGTGCGCGATGATGTGCAGCTTGCAGTAGTCGCGGGCGTCGATCAGGCGCGCCGCGCGGCTCTCGTTCCGCCCGAGCGTCCGGTCGCCCTCGAGCGCCAGGAACATGCCGGCCCCGATTCCGCCGATGCCCACCAAGCGGCGGAACGGGGCGTTCGGGCCGAGTCGGAGGGCCCCCCTCATCAGCCCGCCCGCACCGGGTTCGTGAGCGATCCGACCCGCTCGATCTCGCACCGGACCTCGTCGCCGTCCCGAAGCCACACCGGCGGCGTCCTCGCGAACCCGACGCCGGGAGGCGTCCCGGTCGCGATCAGGTCGCCGGGCTCCAGCGTCATCGTCCGGCTGACGAAGGCGACGAGCTCGGCCACGCCGAAGACCATCTGCGCCGTGCTCGAGGACTGCATCTCCCGGCCGTTCAGCAGGAGCCGGATCGAAAGCGCCTGCGGGTCGGGGATCTCGTCGGTCGTGACGAGCCAGGGCCCGCAGGGCAGGAACGTGTCGATCGCCTTCCCGCGCATCCACTGCGAGCCGCGGAACTGAAGGTCGCGCGCCGAGACGTCGTTCACGCACGTGTAGCCGGCGACGTGCGCGATGGCGTCGGCGACCGCCACGCCTCTCGCGGTGCGCCCGATCACGACCCCGAGCTCGACCTCGTAGTCGGGCTCGTGAACCTCGGGCGGGATGACGATCGGCTCGCCGGGCCCGATCACGCTGTTCGCGAACTTCGGGAACAGGATGGGCTCCTCGGGGACCGGCTGCCCGGACTCCGCCGCGTGGTCCCGGTAGTTCAGGCCCACGCCGATCACCTTTCCCGGCCGCGGAACCGGCGCGAGCAGTCGCGCCTCGGCGAGCGGGATCGCAGGGCCCTCCGCGCCCGCTCCGGTCGCCAGGTACTCGACGAGGTCGTGTCCCATGGGGACCAGCCGGTCCCCCTCCACGCGGCCGAACCCCCGCATCGACCCTCGCTCGAACGTCGCGAGCCTCACGGCACCAGCACCACCTTGAAGCGCCCGGTCGTGTCGACCAGCTCCTCGAACGCGCGCTGTCCGTCGGCGAGCGGGAGCCGTGTGAACCACCCGGCTGTGTCGATCGCCCCTTGCTCGACGAGCTCGAGAGCTCGCGCGAAGTCGGGCTCGGTCCACGCGAACGAGCCCGTGACCGTGACCTCCTTGCCGACCACGGTGAAGAAATCGATGCGGCCGGCCGGGGCGCCGAGCCCCACCGCCTCGATCCGGCCGCCCGGGCGCACCGCCCGGAGCCCGAGCGCCCAGGTCGGCTCGAGCCCCGCGGCGTCGATCACGACGTCCGCGCCTCGACCGCCGGTGCGCTCGAGGAGCTCCGTCGCCGGGTCCTCGCTCTCGAGGGGGATCGCGCCCTGAGCTCGAGCGAGCTCTCGTCGACCGGCGACCGGGTCGGCGACGAACGCGCGTCCGGCCCCGTGCTCGAGCGCCATCCGGACCATCAGCGTCCCGATCGGCCCGGCGCCGATGACGAGCACGTCGTCGCCGGCACCGACCGACCGCGCGGTTACGTGAACGGCGTTCGCGAGGGGCTCGGTCAGCGTGGCGAGCTCGTCCGGCACCACCGCCGAGATCGGCACGGCCGCGGACGCGGGCACGGCGAGCCGCTCGGCGAACGCCCCGGCGAGGTCGCGGCCGACAAGCCGGCCGCGCGCGCACAGGTTGGTTCGCCCGAGCCGACACGGCTCGCACGCGCCGCAGGCGAGGATCGGGCGCAGGACCGCTCGCTCGCCGAGGCGGGCCGGGTCCACGCCGGCCCCGACGGCGACGATCCGACCCACGGCCTCGTGCCCCATGACGAGCGGCGGGACCCGGCGCGGGCTCGCCTCCCGGAAGCCGTGCAGGTCCGAGCCGCAGATCGCGGCCGCGGCCGTCTCGAGCACGACCTCGCCGGCCTCCGGGTCCGGGTCCCTGGCCTCCTGGAGCTCCATCCGCCGGGGGCCGAGGTACACGAGCGCCTTCATCGGCCCGAACTCCACACGAAGGGCTCCTCCCGCGCGGGCACGAGCACCGAGACGCCGGGGTGGTCGCGCTCCACGCTCTCCACGAGGTGGCCGGGGTAGCCGCGGTTGCGGGCGAACAGGTCGTAGTGCATCGGGATCACCACGTCGGCCCCGATCGCCGTCGCGAGCCACGCGGCCTCCCGGGCCGTGAGGTTGCCGACGATGCCCCGCCCCTCGCGTTCGGGGTCGCGCCCGTTGATCGGCAGCATCGCGACGTCGACCGCGAGCTCGCGGAGCGCGGACTCCATGCCCGGGTAGTGGATGGTGTCGCCGGCGTGGTACAGGCGCACGTTCCCGGCGTCCACGACGTAGCCGAGGAACCGCACGAGTCCTCCGGAGAGCGACTCACCGAACCCGTACGCGTCCTCCATCGTGACGCCGTGCATCGCCGGCACCGCGCGGATGGCCAGTCCCGCGAGCTCGATGCGCTCGCCCGGCTGCATTCCCACGACGCGGTCGGAGGCGATACCGGCCTCCGTGACCATGTCGACGATCGGTCTGGGCACGACGAACATCGCGCCCGGGGAGGCGTCCGCGATCGCCGGCGCGCTCTCGGCGTCGAGGTGGTCGACGTGCTCGTGGGTGCAGAGGACCACGTCGATCCCCTCGGCCCTCGCGGGGGCGAGCCCGCTCTCGTACAGCCGGCCCTCGCGCGGCGAGAGGAACGGATCCAGGAGCGCCGTCGCGGTCCCCGCGCGCAGGATGAACCCGGCCTGCCCGAGCCACGAGAGCCCGATCGCGCCCCCGGGCACCCGGAGCTCGCGCAGGCGGTCGAGCGGTGAGTTGCCCATCGTGCCTCCTTCACATCGCAAGCTGCCCGCCGTCGATCACGAGCAGCTCGCCGCTGATGAACGCCGCTTCGTCCGAGGCGAGGAACGCGTACGCGGCCGCGACCTCCTCCGGCGTTCCCGCGCGGCCGAGCGGGATGCGTTCGCGAACGTATCTGGCCGTGTACTCGGGATCCTCGGCCTCCGCCTGCAGCGGCGTGACGATCTTGCCCGGGCAGAGGGCGTTCACGCGGATCCCGTAGGGTCCGAGCTCGACCGCCATCGTTCGCGTGAGCATGTTGATGGCGCCCTTCGAGGCGTTGTACGCGGCGTAGCCGGGCTCGCCCTCGAACGCGTTGGTCGAGGACATGTTCACGATCGCCCCACCGCGTCCGCGCGCGACCATCCGCCGGGCCACGGCCCGGGCCACGAGGAACATCCCACGCAGGTTGACCTCGAGCGTCCGGTCCCACTCGTCGAGGCCGAGCTCGAGGAACGGCTGCTGCCGCGCGATCCCGGCGTTGTTGGCCAGCACGTCGATGCCGCCGAGGAACCGATCGGCGCCGTCCACGAGGCGGTCCACCTCCTCCTCACGGCTCACGTCGCACACCGTCCCGCCCGCCGGACCGAGCTCGCGGAGCTCGCGAAGGGCCTCCCCGAGGCCGTCGGCGCCGCGCGCGCAGATGAACACTCGGCATCCTTCCTCGAGGAAGCGTCGGGCGGCCGCGAGCCCGATTCCGCGGCTCGCCCCGGCGACGAGGACGCCCTTGCCTCGCAGGCCCCGCATCAGCGCCTCACCGCCCCACCGCGCTCGCGACCCCTCACCGCATCCTCCCGCGTCCGGCGATCGCGAACGTCCGGACCAGGGCACCGCCTCGGACGCCCACCGCCTCGTCGAACATGTTGACGGTCGAGCACACGTGGAGGGGGATCACCTCGAGCCGCTCGCCGATACTGACGTCGTCGGGGCCCGTCCGGTGTCCGACGGTGTGCTCCTCGTTCATGAAGTCCAGCCGGAGCTCGGGCCGCCCGGCGACGACGCCGCGGCCCGCGAACGGCGGGCCGTCGGACCCGTCGGAGGTGAAGGCCTTCGTCCCCGCGTCGAGCACGAAGCGCTCGTCCGTCGGGTGGGCGACCACCGTGACGAGCACGCGAGCCGCGCACGAGCCCTCGTCGGCCACGCCCAGGCGCATCTGCTGCACGTCGTTGAACACGTAGGTGCCGGGCCGGATCTCCGTCACGCCGGCGACGCCGGCGACGACCCTCGCGGTTGGGGTGGACCCGACGCTGATCTCGCGGATTGGCACGCCGGCCGCCGCGCATCGCTCCGCCGTCTCGACCAGATCCCGTCCCTCCCGCTCGGCGATCGAGCGGAGCTCCTCCACCCCCGACGCGCGGTAGGCGTGGCCGGCGTGGGTTAGCAGCCCGACCACGTCGATCCCGGAGATGCGGGCGATCTCCGTCACGAGCTCGACGGTCGGACGACCGGGCGCGCGGCCGACCCGATGCAGGCCCGTGTCCACCTCGACCAGGACGGGAACCGGCCGTCCGAGGTCGCGACCCACCCGCGCCAGGCCCTCGGACACCTCGACGGAGTCCGTCGTAGTCCGAACGGTGGCGCGCTCGAGCAGCGCCCGCAGGCGCGCGAGCTTGGCCTGCCCAACGATCGGGTACGCGACCAGGATGTCGTCGATTCCGGCCTCGACCATCACCTCGGCCTCCCCGAGCTTCGCGACGGTGATCCCGGACGCGCCAGCGTCCAGCTGCATCCGCGCGATGTCGGGGCACTTGTGGGTCTTCGTGTGGGGCCGAAGGCGCACGCCGGCCTCGTCGGCGACCCGCTGCAGGTCGGCGACGTTTCGCTCGAGCACCTCGAGGTCGATCACCAGCGAGGGGGTGTCGAGGTCGGGCGGGATGGGCCTCACCGCTCGGACGGGGCGCCGGCGGCTCGCGGTCGGACCGCCGTGGGTCGCCTCCACGGCCCCACCTCGTCGGCCACCGTTCGAGCCCTCCTCACCCCGCGTTCGACCACGGCTGCCCGACGACCGCGGGCCGCGCCGGCCCGATTCTAGTACCGAGACGGCGGCATGCGCACAAATGGCGTTTCAACCGCTCAATCCATCACGAACGTTCACAAGAGGGCCTCCTCGCGCTACGATATCGCGGCAACGGGGCCGGTCGGCGGCCACGCCCGCGCGGGCTCGGAGGCGCAAGGAGGGGGTGTCCGATCGGATGGTGGCAGCGGGGAGCCCGGCCACGGACGGCCCCAGGATCGTGATCGTCGGCGCCGGAGGGTGGGTCTTCCCCCTGGAGCTCTGCCGGGACCTCCTGGCGTTCCCAGCGCTTGCGGCGAGCGCGCTCGTCCTGCACGATCTGGACCTCGCCGCGGCGGACCGTACCGCCGCCCACCTGCGTCGCATGATCGCGGACGCCGGCCTCCCCGCCCGCGTGGGGGTCACCGACGACCTCGCGACGGCGCTGACCGGGGCCGACGTCGTCATCACGGTGTTCCAGGTGGGCGGCGTCGAGGCGTACGCCCTCGACGTGGAGATCCCGCGCGAGTACGGGATCGACCAGACGGTGGGCGACACGCTCGGGCCCGGCGGGGTCTTCCGCGGGCTCCGCTCGGTGGAGGCGCTCCGGGTGGTGGCCGAGGCGATGCTGGAGCGGTGCCTGGAGGCCTGGCTGCTCAACTACGTCAACCCGATGGCCATCAACTGCTGGGCGACCGACCTGCTGGGGGTGCGGGTGGTCGGGCTGTGCCACAGCGTGCAGGGCACCTCCGAGCTCCTCGCGCGCGAGCTCGGGGTTCCCCACGAGGAGGTCACCTTCGACTGCGCCGGCGTCAATCACACGGCGTGGTTCACGACCTTTCGCCGAGGAGACGAGGACCTCCTTCCCCGCATCCGCGAGGTCATGGTGGCTCGCCACGTGGACCGCACGTTGCCGCTCCTCCCGCGCTCCGAGGATCCGTACGAGAGCGTCGAGCGGGTGCGGACCGAGCTGATGATGCTGACCGGCTACTTCCACACCGAGTCGAGCCACCACGCGAGCGAGTACTGGGCCTGGTTCCGCAGGTCTCCCGAGCTCACGGCCGCCTACCTGGACCGGCGGTGGGACTACCTGGAGATCTGCCGGTCGGCCGACGCCGGGACCTCGAACGAGCAGATCGTCGAGACCGCGCGCCGCGAGGGGCTCCGCCACGGCGGGGAGTACGCGGCGCCGATCGTCGACAGCCTCGTGACCGGAACCCGGAGGGTGATCTACGGCAACGTCCGCAACGGCGGCTCGATCGAGAACCTGCCCGCCGACGCCTGCGTCGAGGTCGCGTGCGCGGTCGATGCGAACGGCGTGCGCCCGGTGCGCTACGGCTCCCTCCCATCCGCGTGCGCGGCGTTGAACACGGTGCAGATCACGGTCCAGCGGCTCGCCGTCGAGGCCGCGATGACCGGCGACCGGGACCTCGTGCACGCGGCCGTGGCGCTCGACCCGCTGACCTCGGCCCTGCTCACGTTGCCGCAGATCCACGAGATGACGGACCGGATGCTCGAGGCGGAGTCGCGCTGGCTCCCGCAGTTCGCGGACGGCGCCGGGGTTCGGTGGTGAACGTGCGCCGGGCGGTGCGCGCCCTGCTCGTCCTGCTGCTCGCGCTCCCCACGCCGGCCGCCGCGACCGCGAGCGCCTCCGCGGCGTCGACGGGCCGGGTCACGCTGACCGTGCTCTCGCCCGTCGCCATCGCCGACGTGAGCGGCGCGCACGAGGGATCGGTCGAGGCGCTTGCCGTTCGGGACCAGGAGGGGATCGCCGACGACCCGGCGCGATACGTCTCGCTCCTCGGCCAGGGTGCCGGCTACTCCGGGTACCGGACGTACGAGCTGCCCGCGTCGGTCGCCCCCTCGAGGGTCACGACGATCGCGCTTACGGCCAACGTCCGGGGTCCGATCGCCGCCGCCAACCCGTGGACGTGGAGCCTGTTCGACTGGTCGCACGACGCATGGGTTCGGCTCGGGAACCAGAACCATTGTGGCGGAGACGCGGGAACCCGGAAATGGCCGTGCGACGACCTCGACCCGCGGCCGTGGAAGTACGTCCGCGACAACCTCATCGTCGGCGCGGACTCGACGCCGGCGGACTTCGTCGGCCCGGGCGGGGAGCTCCGCGTCCGCCTCTCGGCGCGTTCGCCGGGCTCCGCCGAGCTGGACTGGGAGGCGCTCGAGGTCTACTCCACCGCCGGCGGGACCGGCCCGCGGTGGACGCCGCCGCTTCGAACCCGATGGCAGTGGCAGCTCCAGGGCGCCCCCGGCCGGCACGAGGCGACCGGCGGCATCAACGTGCACGTCTGTCGGCCGACGTTCCGCGGCGGCCCGTGCGTTCGGCCCGAGGTGTTCGACGTCGACCTGTTCGTCGACCCCAGCATCGCCGGTCGGTTCGGGTACGTGGTGGACACCGCGGCGGTGGCGGCGATCCACGCCTCCGGGCGGCACGTGATCGGGTACGTGACGGCCGGGGATGCCGAGCGCTGGCGGCCCGATTACGAGCAGTTCGTCGACTTCGACCGGCGGTGTCACGGCTGCTTGCTGGGCAAGCCGTTCAGCCACCGGTTCCCCGACGAGTACTGGGCGAACATCAACCGTGGGCGCGGCCGGTTCGACTTCATGCTGCAGATGCTCCGAGCGCGGACGGACCGGGTCGCGGCCGCGGGCTTCGACGGCATCGAGTACGACATCGTGGACGCGTACGCGCAGGGGCGGCGGGTCACCGGCTGGCGGATCACCTACGACACGCAGCTCGCCTACAACCTGGCCCTGGCACAGATGGCCCACGAGGACGGGCTGGCCGTCGCGCTGAAGAACGACGGCGGACAGATCCCCGATCTGGTCTCGTCGTTCGACTTCGCGATCAACGAGCAGTGCTTTCAGTATCACGAGTGCGACGGCGGCGGGTACCCGGCTCCCGGCTGGCGCGCGTTCGTGGAGGCCGGGAAGCCAGTCTTCGAGGCCGAGTACCGGCTGGAACCGAGCGCGTTCTGCCCGACCGCGAACGAATGGGGCTTCGACTCGATCAAGAAGGCTCGGGACTTCAACCTGTACGGCGCGCCCTGGACCCCGTGCCGCTGAGGGCTACGGGATCGCCGCGCCGGTCCGCAGGTCGAACACGTGGATCCGATCCGGCCGCACCCCGAGGCGGAGGCGCTCGCCCGGCGCCAGTCGGACGCCGGGGTCGAACCGCGCCGTGATCGGCGCCCGGGCGCCCTCGACCTGCGTGGGGACCTCCTCCTCCTCGGCCCCCGTCTCGACCGTGCTGCCCGTCGTCGTTCCGTGCACGACCACCTCGTCACCAAGCGGCTCGACGACGTCGACGAGGAACTCGAAGGATGGGGTCCCGTCGGCCGAGGGCGACAGGGCCTCGGGCCGGATGCCGACCGCCACCTCCCCGTCGGGGATCCGCGACCGCTCGAACGTCAGGTCGCCGGCGACGACGCGACCCCCTTCGGCGCGGCCGCGGACGAGGTTCATCGGTGGGCTGCCGATGAAGCCGGCGACGAACAGGTTGGCCGGGTGGTCGTAGACCTCCTGAGGCGCGCCGAGCTGCTGGAGCCGGCCGTTCGACATCACGGCGATCCGGTCGCCGAGCGTCATCGCCTCCGTCTGATCGTGCGTGACGTAGATGGTCGTGATCCCGAGGCGGGCGTGCAGGCGCTTCAACTCCGCGCGCATCTGAACGCGGAGCTTCGCGTCGAGGTTCGATAGCGGCTCGTCGAGCAGGAAGGCCCTCGGCTCGCGGACGAGGGCGCGCCCCATCGCCACGCGCTGTCGCTGCCCCCCCGACAGCTGCGCGGGACGGCGCCGCAGCAGGTCGTCGAGGCCGAGCATCGCGCTGATCTCGCGAACCCTCCGGTCGATCTCGGCCTTCGGCACGCGCCGCTGACGAAGGCCGAAGGCGAGGTTGCGGTACACGCTCATGTGCGGGTACAGGGCGTAGTTCTGGAACACCATCGCGACGTCGCGGTCGCGGGGCGTGACGTCGTTCACGACGCGGTCGCCCACGCGGATCGTTCCCCGCGTCGGCCGCTCGAGCCCGGCCACGCACCGGAGCGCCGTGGTCTTGCCGCAGCCCGACGGCCCGACGAGGATCATGAACTCGCCGTCGGCGATCTCGAGGGTCAGGTCGTCGAGCGCGACGGTTTCGCCGGGGAAGACCTTCGTCACGCCGTCGAACACGACCTCCGCCATCGGCCTAGCCCTTCAGCCCGGTCGTCGCGATCCCCCGGATGAAGTACCGCTGAGCGAGGAAGAACAGCAGCAAGACCGGGACCATGCTCATCACGTTCGCGGCCATCAGCAGGTGCGTGTTGGTCTGGTGCGCGCCCTGGAAGGTCGTGAGCCCCACCTGGAGCGTGTAGTGGGTCGGCGTGTACAGGGTGATGAGCGGCCACAGGAAGTCGTTCCAGGTCCACAGGAACGTGACCACCGCGAGCGTGGCGAGCGCCGGTCCCGAGAGCGGCAGCACGATCTTGAACAGCACGCCGAGCCGCGACGCGCCGTCGATCCTGGCGGCCTCCTCGAGCTCGATCGGCAGCGTCCGGAAGAACTGCCGGAGCAGGAAGATCCCGAACGCCCCGGCGAGGTTCGGGACCACGAGCGCCCAGAGCGTGTCGATCAGCCCCAGTTTCCGGACGATGAGGAACGTCGGGATCATGATGACCTGGAAGGGCACCATCAGCGTGGCGAGGACGAGCAGGAACACCACGTCCCGGCCGAAGAACCGGAACCGCGCGAACGCGTACCCCGCGAGGCTGCAGAAGAAGAGGTTCCCGATCACGACGAGCGTCGTGACGATGAGCGTGTTCAGCATCCAGCGGGCGAACGGCGCCTGCCGGAGCACCTGGGTGTAGTTCTGCCAGCGGATCTGGTGCGGAACGAGGATCGGCGGGAAATGACGGGTCTCGTTCAGCGTCTCGACCGAGGTGATGAGCATCCAGAGCAGCGGCACGATCATCACGACCGCGAGCGGGAGCAGCACGAGGTGCCACCCGCTGAACAGGAACCGGCGCCGCGTCGGCTCCCCCTCGTCGGGGAGCGGCTTCAGGATCGCCTCGACCGGTGCCTCAAAGAGGGTTCGCTCGCTCATGACGCGTAGTAGACGAGGCGCTTGCCGACCCAGAGCTGGATCGCGGTGAGGATCAAGATCACGACGAGCAGCACGTACGCGATCGCGGCCGCGTAGCCGGCGATGCCCTGCGCGAACGCGAGCTGGTAGAGGTAGAACACCGGCACGTAGGTCGAGGTCCCGGGCCCGCCGTTCGTGAGCAGGTAGACCTCGTCGAAGAGCTGGATCGCGTTGATCGAGGAGAACACGACGAGGAACAGCGTCGCGGGGCCGAGGAGCGGCAGCGTGATCGTGCGGAAGATCCCCCACGGCCGAGCCCCGTCGATGGCCGCGGCCTCGACGAGCTCTTGCGGGATGCCCTGCAGCGCCGCGAGGTAGATGATGGCGTCGAACCCGATCCATCCCCACACGGTCATCGCGATGATCGAGTAGAGGGCGCCGTCCGAGCTCGTGAAGAACCCGAAGGGGCCGAGCCCGAGCTTGCCGAGGATCCAGTTCGCCAGGCCGAACGTGGGGTCGAACAGCCAGAGGAACATGATGGCGGTCGCGATCGAGGAGATCACGACCGGCACGAAGACCGCCATTCGGTAGACGCGGATCCCCACCACCTTCCGGTTGAGCGCGATCGCGGCGAACAGGCCGCCGCCGACCGAGAGCGGGACGAACAGGCTCGTGTACACGACCGCGTGCACCATCGACGCCTTGAACAGCGGGTCGCGGCCGAGCGCGCGGTAGTTCTCGAGGCCGATCCACTGCGGCGGCGCGAGCAGGTTGTTCCGCTGGAAGGACATCAGCGCCGACCACACGATCGGCACGATCCCGAACGTGACCACGAGCAGGACCGCGGGGAGCGCGAAGGCCCAGCCCACCACGTGCTCGGACTGCGCGATGCGCCGGACGTTCACGCCCTCTCGTTCCCCTCCGGCGGTCGGCCTAGCCCGGCACCGCCAGAAATCCGTTCGCCTGGTCGGCCGCCTGGTTCAGCGCATCCTGCGGGCTCGCCTTCCCCTGGATCGCCGTGATGAGCGCCTGACCGAGCGCCGCCGAGATCCGAGGGTACTGCGTGATCTGCGGGCGCGCCTTCAGCACGTTCTCCAGGTTCTGGACGAACACCTCCGTCCCGGGGTACTTCGTGTAGAACTGCTGGAACTCCGGCATCTGGGCGACCGAGGCCCGGGTCGGCAGGTGGCTCGTGTCGAGGCAGTCCTGCAGGACCTGCTCGGGCGAGGTCATGAAGCTGAGGAACTTCCACGCCGCGTCCACGCGCTCCGGCCCGTTGTCGAAGATGACCCAGTTGTCCGGGCCCGCGATCGTCTGGTGGCTGCCGCCGGGGTCGAACGAGGGCATGACCTGCACCCCGTAGTTCACGTCCGGGAAGCCCGACAGGTCCCACGGTCCAGTGATCACCATCCCGATCTTGCCCGAGTTGAAGAGCTGGGCGTACTTGCCCGAGTCCGGCTTGAAGTCCAGGTACATCGAGCCGTCCTCGTAGATGGACCGGAGCATCTCGAGCGCCCGGACGCCGGGCGCCTGGTTGAAGGCGACCGTCTTCCCGTCGGGGGAGAGGATGTCGCCCCCGGCCTCCCAGAGCATCGCCTCGTACTGCCACACCATGGTCTCGCTGCCATCGGCGGGAAACACCAGCCCGAAGACCTTGTTGGCCGGGTCGGTGAGCGCCTTCGCGTCGGCGCGCAGCTCGTCCCAGGTCCAGTCCGGCCCCGGCTCCTGGAGGCCGGCCTTGGCGAACAGGTCCTTGTTGTAGACCACGGCGAGGTTGTCCACGAGGGCCGGCACCCCGTAGACGCGCCCGTTCACGGTCGCCACCGCGCGCTCGCCGGGGTAGAAATCGTCCCAGTTGAAGCCGTTCGACTGCACGCGGCTGGTGAGGTCGACGAGCTTGGGGCTCTGCGCGAGCTGCGGCATGTTCGTCCCGTACTGGTACGAGATGTCGGGCTGCTTGTTGCCCTGGATCGCGACGGTGGCCTTCTGCAGCGCGTAGTCGCTGTTCACGTACTGGAGCTCGATCGTGATGTTCGGGTTCTGCTTCTCGAACTCCTTGACCATCCGCTCGATCGACAGGTACTCGTAGGACTGGTTCGCGGGCGGCGGGGGCGTGTACCCCATCCACATCACGAGGTGGATCTGCCCGCCGGAGCCGGTGGCGGTCCCCCCGCCGCCCCCTCCGGTGCATGCCGTGGCGACGAGCGCGAGCACCAGCGGCAGGGCCAGCCAGAAGCGCTTCATCGGATCCCTCCAGTCTCGCTCGATGGCGTGAGCACGACGGAACGCGTCAGGTGATCGGGGTGGTCCGGGTCGAGGCCGCGGGCCTCGGCGAGCGCGAGCGCCACCCGGTGGACGTGCACGAGCTCGGCCATGGGGTCCAGCGTCCCCCGGATCACGGTCGCGCCGGTGGCCGCGACGTCGCGAAGGAGGTCCTCGTCGAGCTCGCCGAGCGTCCACACGACGGACCCCGGGCCGGCCAGGCTGATCGGCCCGTGCCGGTACTCCATCGCCGGGTACGACTCCGCGAAGGCGCGGGCGGCCTCCCGAAGCTTCAGGGCTGCCTCGTTCGCGAGGCCGACGGTCCAGCCCGTCCCCAGGAACACGAAGTGAGGGTCCCCCGCGGGCGCCACGCGGAGCGGCTCCTCGAGCGCCCTCGCCCCCTGCGCGATCGCGACCTCGAGGTCCTGGCCCAGACCGGCGCGGAGGAACGCGAGCGTGCTCGTCGCGAACCGCGTCTGTACCACCGAGCGCTCGTCGGCGAACTCGAGCGCGACCGCCTCGTCCGCGGCGTCGGCGATCGGCGTCGCGGGGTCCCCGACGATCGCCAGGCGCCGGCCGGCCCGAACGGCCTCGAGGAACCGAAGGGTCTCGGTGGTGGTGCCGCTCCTCGAGAGCGCCAGGACGGCGTCGTACCGGCGACCGAGCGGGGCCTCGGATGCCGGGAAGGCGTCGGTCTCGCCCGCACCCGTCGACTCGCGCAGGCTCGCGTACGCCTGCGCGACGTACAGCGACGTCCCGCAGCCGACGACCGCCACCCGGGCCCCCGCCCGGGGAAACCAGGGCCGTCGCTCCGCCCCCCGCCGAGCCGCCTCCCGCCAGCACAGCGGCTGGCTGGCGATTTCACGCGCGATTTCGCTCACTTGGGCCGACTATAGGTCAGAAACACGCAGACGCGCAACGGACCTCTATACTCCGTTGCATGCGCCAGGCCGAGCGCTTCGGGGTGATCCTCGAGGAGCTGGCGACCGGCGGCTCGGTGGCGGTCGCCGAGCTCTGCGGGATCCTGGGCGTGTCGGCGGCCACGGTGCGGCGAGACCTCGAGGCCCTCGAGGAGCAGCGCCTGCTCACCAGGACCCACGGTGGAGCCGTCGCGCAGATGGTCTCCTACGAGCTCCCCCTGCGATACAAGTCGGCGCGCCGCCAGGAGCAGAAGCGGCGCATCGGTCAGGAGGCCGCGGCCCGCATCCACGACGGCGCGGTGATCGGCCTGACCGGCGGGACGACGACCACCGAGGTCGCGCGCGCGGTCGCCCACCGGCCGCTCACCGTGGTGACCAACGCGCTGAACATCGCGAGCGAGCTCGCGATCCGTCCGAACGTCAAGCTCGTCGTGACCGGCGGGGTCGTGCGCTCGGAGTCCTACGAGCTGGTTGGGCCGCTCGCCGACGAGACCCTCGCCGACCTGCACCTCGACGTCGCGTTCGTCGGCGCGGACGGGATCACGGCGCGGGACGGGCTCACGACCCACCACGAGATCGAGGCCCACACGGACCGGGCGCTCATGGATCGCGCGGCCCGCGTGGTGGTCGTGGCCGACGGCTCCAAGCTCGGACGGGTCGCCTTCGCCACGATCGCGCCGCTGTCGGCGGTGCACGAGCTGATCACGGACCTCGACGCGGATCCGGAGGAGCTGTCCCGGGTCCGCGAGACGGGGCTGTCCGTGACGACGGTCTGAGAAGCTGATCGGCGTGGGCCGGGGAGGCGTCCGCGACGCGGTCGCGGTGCAGGGGCTGTTCGTCGCGTTCGGCGTCGCGATCGCGGCGTTCTTCCCGTTCCTGACGCTCTACCTCAGCGGGCGCGGCCTGTCGCCCGACGAGATCGGCCTCGTGGTCGCGGTCATCGCGACGGCCCGGTTCGTGGCCAACCCCGTGTGGGGTCACGTGGCGGATACGCGGCTCGGCCGCCTGACCGCCCTTCGCCTCGGCGCGCTCGGGGTGGCCCTCACCGCGCTCGCGATGAACGCCGTTCACGGGGTCGTGCCGCTCGCCGCCATGGGCTTCGTCCTCGCCACGTGGCAGGTGGCGACCGGCCCGAACCTCGACGCGATCGCCCTCGCCTATCTCGGGGACGAGGGGATGACCGGCTACGGTCGGATCCGGGCCTGGGAGAGCCTGTCGTACGCGATCGCGTGCTTGGGGTTCGGGGCCGCGCTCGAGCGGATCGGCGTGGGCTGGTCGATGCCGATCTACGGTGCCGCCTGCGTCGGCGTGCTCGCGTGGACGGCGACGCTCCATCGTGACACGCCCAAGCGCCTGACCGGGCACGGACGACTCGGCGCCGTCGGCGCGGTGTTCCGCGAGGCGCCGAGGTTCTGGGGCTTCCTCGCGGCGACCCTGCTCGTGTGGATCGGGTTCAACGCCGCGTGGAACTTCATCGCGCTCAAGATCTCCGACGAGGGCGGCGGACCGCTGCTGGTCGGCTTCGGGCTCGCGCTGGGCGGGCTCGTGGAGGTGGCGACGATGCGGGTCTCGTCGCGGCTGCAGGAGCGGTGGGGGCTCCGGCGCGTGTTCGTCGCCGGATGCCTCGCCTACGCACTCGGGTTCGTGCTGTGGGGGCTGGTGTCCGACCCGACGGCGGTGTCCGTCCTCAGCGTGTTCGAGGGGCTCGCGTTCAGCCTGCTGTTCACCACGATCGTGGTGGTCGTCGGCCGCCTGCTACCCCCGACGCTGTACTCCACCGGGAACGCGATGGCCCAGATGGTGGGGTTCGGCGTGGCGCCGATCCTCGGGGCCGGGATCGGCGGGCTCGTCTACCAGGGCGTCGGCCCGATCGCTCTGTACCTCGGGGCGGCCGCGCTCGCGCTCGGAGGAGCGGTCGCGGCCTGGTTCGCGCTCTCGACCAAGGAGCTGTCCGAGCCGACCGCCGTGGTGGCCGGGGTCCAGCCCGGAGCCCAGCCCGAGCCGGGGCTCGTGCCGTGAACGCCGGTCTCAGCCGCGGCGGATGCCCTCGGGCATCAGGTCCCCGTGGGCCTCGATCAGCTCGTCGCACATCTCGACGATTCGACGGGTTGTGAGCGTCGCCGCCGTGTTCGGATCGAGGAGCGCCGCCTGGTAGACCAGGTCCCGGCGCTCCTCGAGCGCCGCACGAACGGTGAGCTCGACCACGTTCACGAACGTCCGGTGCAGAGCGAGGAGCTGCGGGGGGATCGTCCCGATCCGCGTCGGCTGAAGGCCGTTCTTGTCCACGAGGCACGGAACCTCGACGCACGCGTCGTCGGGCAGACCGGCGATCAGGCCGGCGTTGCGGACGTTTGCGTAGACCTCGCGCGGGGTCCCGGTCGCGATCGAGTGGATGATCTCCGACGCGAGCTCGGAGGTCGGCTGGATGTCGAGCTCCTCGCCGGCGTCCAGGCGCGCCTTGGTCCGCTCCCAGTCCGCGAGGTTCTCGTCGCTGCGGTACACGTAATCGTCGAGGAGGATGCGGTACCGGTCGATCTCCTCGTCGTGCCGGAGGAACCACGGCACGTACTCGCTCGAGTGCTCGCTGGACTCGGTGGGGAAGTAGCCGAAGCGCGTGAAGATCTCGACGCGCACGCGGCGCCCGAGCCCTTCGGGGTCGGCCTCGACGATGGCCCGGAGCCGAGGATAGAGGTCCTCGCCGGTGCGGCGGCTCCGGAACTCCAGGACGAACGCCTGGTGGTTGAACCCCGCCGTTCGGAACGCGACGTCCTCCTCCCGCTCGCCGACGGTTCGCGCGAGGAACGCGTGCGTGTCGCGGACGGAGTGGCACACGCCGACCACGCGCGCGAACGGCGTCCCCGCGTACACGCCCCAGGGGACCATGGCCATCGGATTTGCGTAGTTGAGCAGGAGTGCGTCGGGGCTCAGCTCGTGCAGGTCGTTGCCGATCCCGACCATGACCGGGATCGTGCGCAGCCCCCGGAAGATTCCCCCGATGCCGAGCGTGTCGGCGATGGTCTGCCGCACGCCGTACTTCTTCGGGATCTCGAAGTCGCGCAGGGTCGCCGCGTACCCCCCCACCTGGATCTCGTTGATCACGAAGTCGGCGCCGGCGAGCGCGGCCCGCCGCTCCGCGTGGGCCTCGACGGTGTGGCCGGCCCCGGACCGGCGCACGATCGACTCGGCGGCCCGCGCCGCGTAGGTGAGCCGCTCCTCGTCGATGTCGTGCAGCGTGATCCGCACATCGCCCCGCAGCTCCTCGTACGAGCAGAGGTCGGCGACGACGTTGCGGGTGAACTCGACGCTCCCGGCCCCGATCAGCGCGACGGTGATCACGCCGCCGAGTCTACCCGCCGCGCTCACGGGTCGGTTCGCGAAGCCGAAGCGGGTTCGCGTACGATAGGCACGAGCCGTCCGAGCGAGGGGGTTCCCGTGGTCAGCGCGTACATCCTCATCCAGACCGAGGTCGGCAAGGCGAGCCACGTCACCCGGGAGATCGGCAAGATCAGCGGCGTCGTGACGGTGGACGGAGTCACCGGTCCCTACGACGTCATCGCGCGGGGAGAGGCGAGCGACCTGGACGAGCTCGCGAAGTCGATCGTGATGCCGATCCAGACCGTCGAGGGCGTCACGAGGACGCTGACCTGCCCGGTCCTGCAGCTCTGACGTCTCGAGGCCCCGCCCCGCGGCCCCGACGTCTCGAGGCCCGGCCCCTCAGTCCCGTTCGACGTCGCCCGGGAACGGGAGCGCGATCGGGTCGTACAGGGGCGAGCGACCGTGCTCGTCGAACCGATCGAGTCCGAGGTCCGAGACGTCGGCGACCCGCGTCGTCCCGGTGAGCGCGAGGTCGACCGCGACGCGCGCCACCGCCGGTCCCCACATCATCCCGTGCCCGCCGGCCGAGGCCACGGTCGTTCCCGAGATCGGCGTGCCCTCGGGCCGGATCGCCGGACCGAGGATCGGCAGGTGGTCGGGCGTGTAGTCGATCGTCGCGGCCCACACCTTGCGGATGCCGAGCCCGCGGGTCGCCGGGACGAACGCGTTCAGTCGCCGGCGCATCGCGCGCAGGTAGGGCCAGTCGATCTCGCGCGCCGGTCCCGGTGCCTCGCGCGGGTTGCTCATGCCCCAGAGCAGCCCGCCCTCCTCGAGCCGCCAGTACAGCCCGGCGCGCAGGTCGAACACCATCGGGAGCCGCTCGACCTCGAACGCCGGGTGCGGCTCGGTCACCACGACCTGGTGGCGCGTGCCGCCGGCCGGGATGCGAACGCCGATCAGGCGGCCGACCGCTCGCAGGCTCGGGCCGCCCGTCAGGATCACGCGCTCGGTGGCGATCACGCCGTGGGGCGTGAGGACTCCGGTCACCCGCCGCCCGCGGGAGAGCCGGAGCCCGAGGAACGGCGTGCGCTCCCGAAGGTCGACCTTCGCCCGCTGCATCGCGAGGGAGTAGGCGCGCACGTTCCTCGGTGGGTCGATGCACCCGTCCGTGTCGACGTAGGAGCCACCGCGATGACCGGTCGGCGCGAGCGTGGGGTTCAGCTCGCACGCCTCCTCCGCCGAGACCCACCGGACGTCGAGCCCCGCCTCGCGCTGCATGGCGACTCGCGCCAGCCCCTCGCGCTCGTCGGCCCGCGTGACGGCAAGGATGAGGTACCCGAGCCGGCGAAAGCCCGAGTCGAACCCGAGCTCCTCCGCCTGTCGCTCGTAGAACTCGATCGACCATCGGCCGAACGCGACGGTCGCCGGCGTGCCGCCCTGCGCGCGCACGATGCCGGCCGCGCGGCTCGACGCCCCCTGTCCG